>NC_021288.1:600553-900830 GCF_000402035.1 Caballeronia insecticola | reverse complement strand
CGAACCGCCCGCCGCAAACGGTACGAGCGAGTTGCAAGACTGGGCGCAGCAAGCCACCGGCGGCGACGCCGTGCGGCCGGTACAGCCCGTCCGTCCCGCGCCGGCCGATGTGGCGCGCGCTTCGTCGGACGCGCTCGCGACACCCGTGATTCACACGGTCGATTGAGATCCCTTCCACTTCCCACGCATAGCCAATGAAAAACAAGAACCGTCGTGACTTCCTGCGCTCGGCCGTCGAGGCCGCGGGCGCTGCCGCCGCGTTGAACGTGATGCCGCTCGGGATTCGCCAGGCGCTCGCGATTCCGGCCAACAACCGCCACGGATCGATCGAGGACATCGAGCACATCGTCGTGCTGATGCAGGAGAACCGCTCGTTTGATCATTACTTCGGCAGCCTGCGCGGCGTGCGCGGCTTCGGCGACCGAAGCGCCGTCACGCTGCCCAACGGCAAGCCGGTGTTCAATCAGCCGATCGCGGCGGGCGCGGGCGAGGTGCTGCCGTTTCACCCGGGCGCATCGAACCTCGGCCTGCAGTTCCTGCAGGACTTGCCGCACGACTGGGTGAGCGGGCAGGGCGCATTCCACGGCGGCCTCTACGACCAGTGGGTGCCGTTCAAAGGCACGACGACGATGGCGTACCTGAAGCGCGACGACATCCCGTTCCACTACCAACTCGCCGACGCCTTCACGATCTGCGACGCCTATCACTGCTCGACCAACACATCGACCGATCCGAATCGCTATTACATGTGGACCGGCTATGTCGGCAACGACGGCACCGGCGGCGGTCCGGTCGTCGATAACGCGGAAGCCGGCTACGGCTGGTCGACGTTCCCGGAAGTGCTCGAACGCGCGGGCATTTCATGGAAGGTCTATCAGGACATCGGCACCGGTCTGGACGCGAAAAACGCTTGGGGCTGGACCGACGACGCCTACATCGGCAATTACGGCGACAACTCGCTGCTCTACTTCACGCAGTACCAGAACGCCCAGCCCGGCAGCCCGCTGTTCGAGAAGGCGCGGCGCGGCACGAACGCCGCCGCCGGCGACGATTACTTCGCGATGCTCAAACGCGACGTGCAGGGCGGCACGCTGCCGCAAGTGTCGTGGATCGTCGCGCCGGAAGCCTTTTCCGAGCATCCGAACTGGCCGGCGAACTACGGCGCGTGGTACGTCGATCAGGTGTTGCAGGTGCTGACGTCGAATCCGGACGTGTGGAGCAAGACGGCGCTGCTCATCAACTACGACGAAAACGACGGCTTCTTCGATCACGTCGTCCCGCCGTTTCCACCGACATCGAACGCCAACGGTCTCTCCACCGTCGATACGAGCGACGAGATCTTTCCGGGCAGCGCAAAGTATGCGAGCGGCCCGTACGGACTCGGTGCGCGCGTGCCGATGCTGGTCGTCTCGCCGTGGTCGAGAGGCGGCTGGGTGTGCTCGGAAACGTTCGATCATACGTCGGTGATCCGCTTCATCCAGAAGCGTTTCGGCCGTGCGCACGGGCTGGCCGAACCGAACATCTCGCCGTGGCGTCGCGCGATTTGCGGCGATCTGACGTCCGCGTTCGACTTCCGCAATCCGAACAGCAGCCTGCCGACGCTGCCCGCCACGAGCGCGTATGCGCCGCCCGACAAGACGCGTCATCCGGACTACGTGCCCGTGCCGCCCGCCGCGCCGACGCAACCGTCGCAGGAACCCGGTGTGCGCGCCGCGCGCGCGTTGCCGTACGAGCTTTTCGTGCGCACGCATGCGGACGCAACGAAGGAATTCGTGTCGTTCGATTTCGTCAACACCGGCAGCGCGGGCGCGGTGTTCCTGCTTTATCGTCAAGCCAGCACGCAGGCGCCGCGCAGTTACACCGTCGAAGCGCGCAAGCGTCTCGCCGACCGCGTTGCGGCCAATCCGGACGGCAGCTTCGATTTCGTCGTGCACGGCCCGAACGGTTTCCTGCGGCGCGTCGCGGGCAAATTGGCGGCGCAGCACGGCTGGTGGACGCGCGAGCAAGCGGCGCCGGAAGTCGCGGAAGGCTACGACGTCGCCAACGGCAATCTGCAACTACGCCTTGAAAATCGCGGCACGGCGGCGTGCACGTTCAGCCTGACCAACGCCTACGCGCCATCGAAGACGATCACCCGGCGCGTGCGCGGCGGCGACACCGCGCAGGTCTATCTCGATCTGCGCGACGCCCACGGCTGGTACGACGTCGAAGTGAAAGTCGATACCGATCGCGCGTTCCTGCGCCGCCTCGCGGGCCACGTCGAGACCGGGCGCGACAGCATGAGCGATCCCGCGCTCGGCGCCTGAAGCGCAAGCGGACTGCGTAGCGATACCGTCGGCAGTCATTCTTACCGGCCGCATGTTCGGATGCGAACATGCGGCCGCATTGTTTCTATTGCCTCCATCCGTGTCGCAGGCATCATATAAACGGGTACGTAACGCGACTCGTTCAGGCATCTCTCGCTTCACGACTTTCCGATGACGTGCCCCAAGCCGGGAACCCGCGCGTCAAGAACGAATCGACAGAACCTTACGAGCCATGCCGAGTGAACGTCTCGTGCGCGCTCACATCGGGAATGCACGCATTGCGAGGCGCACTGCGGAACGTAAAAGATCGACTCCACGCGACCCATCCGCTTCGAGATCACGACAAAGCGAAAGCGGCGGCAAGCGTGGTTGTCGTACAGCACCATCAGTCCAACAACGATCTGGGTGCAACACGGAGACGGGGATGAGAGTACGAGCAACAGTGCTGCTGGTACGTCAGCAGGCGGTGCTTCTGGTCAGGGACGGCAGCGGTCCGTGGCTGCTGCCGGGCGGGGCGGTGGGACTCGACGAAATGCCGATCGTCGCGGCGATCCGGGCGCTATACGACGATGCAGGCGTCGAAGCGAGCGCGGTCGCGTTTCTGTTTCAGCAGGTGTCGGCACATCATCTGCATCATGTTTTTCGTGTCGCGATACCGGACGACGTGCATCCGCGCGCGGGCATCAGCGGCCGACTCGACGACCTCTGCTGGCTCGATGCATCGCAACTCGCGAATGTGCACGCCACGCCCGGCACGCGATCGATTCTGAGCCGCGCGCTCGGCGTCGGACACGAGGCCGCCAAGACGGCATGGCAGCAAGATGCTGCAATTGGCATTAACAAGCGGTGGAGAGGACGAATGCCCTGATGCGCGGCATTTTGATCGTCTATACGCGCGTTTCGAGGCTTATGTAAAATGCGCCGCTCGAGGCCTCGACGAATGCCGCGTTCGCCGGGGCTTTATCTTTCTGCCCGCGAATTTCACCGGCGCATGCGCAGCAAACCTCGGTCGCGCAGTAATGGACGCGCCATTCGATCGCCCGAAAGAATTACGCGTTACGCAAATTCGAGTGCGTCAAACCTGATTTTCTCGTCAGACAAAAAAATCAAAAAGCCCTGATAGGAATCAGGTCTTTTAATTCGCTGATGCATTGAAACAACTTCTGCCTTGCCAATCCGCAAAAAATGCATCTGGCCCTATCGGAAATTGAAACTTTTCGGGCAATAAATACCGAATAAGTCATTAGTTACAGACGCTTACCTGCTATCCGTAAAAAATACCTATATATTACGATAAGATATTATCGTTCATAGCGCGAACGGTCGGACCGTTCGAATCAGCGTTCAGAACCCTTAGCCGCATGTAACACGCGCGGCGCTCCTCCGAAATGCCTCGCAGCAGACATTGCTATTTTCCGGCAAAACATCGCGTGCGCGTATCGAGACGGGATGAATAGTAGTCCGAAGTGATGGAACTGGCTCCGAGCAGGATCGAGTCACCTTTAAACCAAGGCCGAGCGGCGGCGCGGTTGAATAGCAGTCCTAAAATTTAGGCTGATGGTTCAGCTCGTCCGTACCTGCCGTTTCCTTTCATCTAACTGAAATGAAAATGCAACTCGAAAAAGACAGCATCCAGGGTTCCGTGAATCGAGAAGCCGATTTCGCGTTCCGACGCAAATTTCTCGCGGCGCTTGTCGCATCGGCGGGTTCTGCCGTACTCGCAGCCTGTGGCGGCGGTGGCGACGGCGGCGTAGCGGATTCCGTGGCGGATCGCCAGCGCCGTCGCGGCGGCAGCACCGGCGCCTCGGGCTCCACGGCGGCAAGCTCGCCTGCCGCGAGCGCGCCTGCAACCAGCACGCCGGCAAGCACGCCGTCGAGCACCAACAATTCGAGCTCGGGCAGCACCGCCGGTGTGCTGACCGATACGTCGTTCGGCGTGAAGGGCGACGGCAAGACCAATGACCGCGCCGCGCTGCAAGCCGCAATCGACGGTTCCGTCGGCCAGATTCTGCTGATCACGGGCCAGTGCCGCATCGACACGAAGGGTCTCGATCTGCGCAACAAGAGCCACATCCGCTTCGCGCCGGGCGCGTCCATCAAGCTGCTTCCGTACAACACGGACAACTACGAGATGATCCGCGCGTGGGACGTGGATGGCGCGATCATCGAGAATGCATACCTCGACGGCAGCAAGGAACTCAACTCGACGAAGACCGGCGAGCTGGGCATGGGCATCTCGATCTGCGGCGCGACGAACCTGACGCTCGAATCCCCGACGACGATCAACTGCTGGGGCGACGGCATCTACATCGACGGCAGCTTCCTCGGCGGCACGTCGTGGGCCAAGAACATCACGATCAATAATCACCACGCGGTCGGTTGCCGCCGTCAGGGCATGTCGGTCATCAGCGTGAGCGGTCTGACGCTCAACAGCCCGATCTGGGAAAGCATCGGCGGCACGGCGCCGGGCGCGGGTCTGGACATCGAGCCGTACAACAACATCGGCGTGCTCGAGAACATCACGATCAACAGCCCGACGACGAAGAACTGCGCGGGCCCCGGCATCCAGATCTGGCTCTCGGACTTCGCGGGCAACGTGAAGAAGACGATGATCGTCAACATCACGAACCACGTGGATACCGGCAGCAAGGTGTGCGCGTACTCGGTGCAGTCGCTGCCGAACGGTTCGAACGTGACCGGTTCGATCACGAGCACGAACCCGGTCTGGGGCCGTCCGCTCGCCCAGGCGTACTACCACGCGAACTGGGACCCGGCAGGTCCGAAGTGCACCGTCGTCAATCCGAAGTAAGCGGGTTTCGCCAAGGATGACAATAGCGTGAGCGTCATGCTCACGCGTGATGCGATACATGTGCGCGTTCGTGCGATAAACACGGCGCGCACACGCGCGTTGGAGCCGGCGCTGGACTGTCAGGCGCTCGTGGGCGAACCTTCGCCGCCGCGCAGACTATGTGCGGCCGTCAGCTCCACACGGAACTTGCGCCGCCAGTACAAAAAGAGCGCGATGCCGCCGGCAAGCTGGCTCGCGACGAACCACGGCGCCTCGCTCGATGCAATGTGCCGCGCGAGCGGACGCTTCGCAAACAGGCCATAGGCGATATAGCGCCATGCCATCGGCACGCGCACCTTCATGCGCACCTTGCGCGACAAAAACACCCTGACGCTTTCGATCGCGCCGTTCGGGCACTTCGCCATATACGATTTGCCGCCGAGCGTGAGTCCGGCCTCCAGATAGTTGCCGACGTAGACGATCTCGTTCACGTGGACCATCTGATACTCGAGACCGATCGGCACCCACACCGCGTCTTCCGCGAGGAAACGTTCGCCGTCGAACTCCGGAAACGGATGCTTTCTCAGCAGGTCGCTTCGGTAGATCTCTGCCTTGTCGCCCTTCACGCCCCGATTGAAACGCATCTCGATGTAAGACGCGATCTCGCCATCGACGGGAAAGCGCTGCCCGAGCGTGTCGTGTTCGGTCGTGCCGCGCAGGAAGCTGATGCCGGACAGGTTCGCGGCCTTGTGTTGCGTCCAGACGTGGCGCACGCGCGACACGGCGTTCGGCGTCAGGCAATCGTCGCTATCGACGATAAAGACAAGCTCCGTCTCGACGTGCGCCATCGCCGCATTCAGCGCGGTGTGCTTGCCGCCGTTCATCTTGCGGATCACGCGCACTTTCACGTCGGTTTGCGCCATCATCGCGGCGCAGAATTCGGGCGTGGCGTCCGAGCTGCCGTCATCGACGATCAGCCATTCGAAGCCCCGATCCGTTTGCTTCGCGAGACTTTCGAAGAGGCGAGGAAGGCAATGCGCACGGTTGAAGGTGGGCGTGACGACGGTGAGAAATGTCGAAGCGGACGATGTATTCACGAGACATTGACTCCCGAAATCAAGCCGATTCGGCGTGCATGATGGGCGCACCTCGCCGGCGCGCTCCGAGTTCGCGATAGGTCGCGAGCAGCTTGTCGAGCACGACGGTTTCGTCGAATTCGCGCAAGCCTTTTTCGTGTGCCGCGCGGCCGAGCTTGCGGGCGAGCGCGCGGTCGTCGTCGAGCAGGCGGATCGCGTCGGCGAGGGCGCGGGCGTCGCGCGGCGGGACGATCAGCCCGTCTTCGCCGTTGCGGCTCACGACTTCGCGGCAGCCGGGGCCATCGGTCGTGATGAGCGGCAAGGCGCACGCGGCGCCTTCGACGAGCGTCGTGGGCAGCCCTTCGCGGTAGTAGCTCGGCAACGCGACGACATCGACTTCCGACAGCAGCGCGGGCATGTCGCTCACATGGCCCAGATATTCGATCAGCCCTTCGTCGACCCAGCGACGCACCGCCTTCACGCTGACCGCGGCGGGATTGCCTTCATCGGGCGCGCCGGCCAGCAGGAAGCGGATCGAACGATTCTCGGCCTTCAGAATGCGCGCGGCTTCCGCATAGTCCTCGATGCCCTTTTCGCGGATCAGCCGCGCGGCCACCAGGATGCGCAGCGGCTGCTGCGGTTCGCCCGCGGTTTCCTCGCGCGGCGTGAAGCGCTTGAAGTCGACGCCCGCGCCCCGCACGATACGCATCGCACGATCTTCGACGATCTTCGCTTGCCTGAAGAGCATGGCGTCGTCGGGATTCTGCAGGATCAGCGCGCACGACGGACCATGAAACGCGAGCTTCATGACCTGCCGCACCATCGGGCGCAGCATGCGCGCCTTCGCGGTGTTGCTGGTGAAAACGTAGCCCATGCCGTCTATCGCATTGATGCACACCGGCACCGACGCGAGCTTGGCGGCCAGCGAGCCGTAGACCGCGCCCTTGATGGTGAAGCCATGCACGATGCCCGGCCGCTCGCGTGCGAAGAACTGCGCGAGCCATTGAATAAGCATCAGCTCGCGCCACGGATTGAGGCTGCGCCGCTGCATCGGCACGGCATGCCAGCGAAAGCCGAGATCCAGAAGCTTCTGCGCGTATTCGCCGGGCGGCGACAGGAGCACGATTTCATAGCCATCGTCCCGAAGCCGCTTCATCAGCGAGAGCCGGAAATGATAGAGATACCAGTCCGTATTGGCGAAGAGTACGACCTTGCGGGGATTCATGAATTCTCCGAATCGCTGAACTTGACGGTGACGATGTCGCGAACCTTTGCGGTCCGCGCACTGCGCCGTCCCGCCTGGTAAAGGGCGGGACGGCGTGCGTTGATTTCGCGAGAATCAGTGCAGGCGGTCGGGTGCGGCCGGCGGTCTTTCGGTGCGTGAAGTCTGGCGCAGCACCGCGACCGGAAGGATCATCCAGCCCGGCGTCTTGAACCTGACCATGGCCGAATAAATCCACAGATAAACGCTCACGAACGCGAGGGCTGCGAACGTGAGCACGTAAGGCGAACTCCAGAAGAACGTCGCCGGGACAATGGTGATGAGACTCAGCAGCCACAGATACACCGAGCTGACCGAATTGCGTCGCGTGCAATGCGGGTGGTCGCTGAACGCAATGCCTTTGCGCGCAATCCGCTTGTAGATGAGCGTATGCAGATGCAGCGCGTCGGGCGCATCGACCGCGCGACCGCGTACGTATCGGCGGCGATAGATCGAGAACAGCGTCTCGAACGCCGGATACAACGCGACGACCGCGTAGAACGCGCTCACGTTCGGGTGACGCGCGATCAGCAACACGACAAGCTCGGCCATCACGAAGCCGATGAAATAAGCGCCGCCATCGCCGAGGAACACGAGCCCGGACGGATAGTTCCACACGACGAAACCGCCGATGGTGCCGATCATCGCGAACGCGACGCTCGCGACGAGCCAGTCGTTGACGGTCACGGCGACATAGCCGATCGACGCGAAGATCAGAATGGCGACGACTGACGCAAGGCCGTTGAGTCCGTCGATGATATTCATGGCATTCGTGACGCCGGCCACGGCGAGCACGGTGAATGCGATACCGATGGGCAAGATGCGCAACGCGAAGTCGATCGCCGGCACGTCCACACGGTCGATCACGGCATGGAGTACGAAGCATCCGGCGAGCGCCGCACCGAGCGCGCAGACGAGACGCATGCGCGGGCTCACGCGCTTCGTGAGGTCTTCTGCAAGGCCCGCAATAAAGACGGGCGTGGCGCAACTCAACAATAGAAATGCCTCATACGTCGGCGACGTATAGAGGAAGGTCGATGTAGCGAACGTGATGGCCATGCCGCAGAAAATAGCGAGACCGCCGACGCGCGGCACGACACTGTGATGATTCTTTTGGACTGCGTGAAGATCCAGATCCAGCGAAAAGCGTGCATAGGTTCCCGCGTACCGAACCACCAGCCACGTCACGAAGAACGCGGTTGTAAAGCCCACTGCCAAGTTAATCATTTTGCTTCTCCGGGAGCTTGCGAGGGCGGCATGGTGCGGTGCGTGATTTGAGCCTCGGGGAGTCACCCCTTACTGCGGTGTCGCGATGGCTTTCAAACGCGAAAAAGGAAAAAAAACTTATAGGCGTTCACTAGTATGTTGATTAAAACGACCAGAATATCCCCGTCCGAGACGGTATCGTAATCAACAAACCATCGACGTTCCAAGAAGTTTTTTGCACTTTTAGTACTGGAATTCCCTAAGCGTTGTTTCCTGATTGTTCAGATGAACCAACGAATAAAAAAAGGTTTGTTGCCGTTCTCGACGGCGCCGGTATAGGATACGGAGCGCCGCACAAAAAATGCCTTTGCGTACTACATTTCACAATGCGCCGGGCACATTAATCGGAAGTATTGCGGCGTGCTAAATTCATTAAGTCAGAGAAATACGGGTACTTAGTATCACTTCACACGAATCGATTCGACACGGCCTGTTCTTTTGCGCACGGCCGGTCTACCGATCCTCTTCGACAGAAAAGTGATTAAGTGGGGAAGCCATGGCGGAGCATATCGAGCAACGCGCCGCGGAGGCAGGTGGTGCGTCTCCTGGGTTTGATCTTATAAGTGTCATCGACAGCATTTATTCTCATCGTTGGCTGATTCTGATTACATTCAGTCTGATATTCACGCTGGGAATCACTTACGCATTCATTGCGCCGCCTGTCTACCAGACAAAAATCGTGGTCCAGCTCGAAGATACGGGTGAAGGTCAGTCGCGCTCGTCCAATAGTGCCGTGGCAGATGTCACTTCCGTTACCGGAATAAGATCCAATGCGGACGGTGAAATCCAGATTCTCGGCTCGAATCTCGTCGTTGGCGAGGCAGTCGATAGTTTGAATCTGGCAGTTACCGCACAACCGGTTTATTTTCCGCTGATTGGCCGTGCGATTGCGCGCAACGCAGATAATCTCTCCACGCCGGGTTTATTCGGCATGGGTGGATATGCATGGGGAAATGAATCGATCGAAGTGCCTACTTTCGACGTGCCCAAGCGCGATCTCGGCCGCCCATTCAGGCTGACGGCGCTGGCCGGCGGCAAATATGAACTGACGGGGCCGGGCATCGAAACGCCGGTGACCGGCAAGATCGGCGAGACGCTGGACGTAAAGACTGGCAACGGTCCGGTCAAACTGCGCGTATCGAACATCAACGCCGAGCCGGGCATCGAATTCATGGTGCGCCGCTCGTCGCGCTCCACGGCAATCGTCAATCTGCGCCGGGCGCTGGTCGTCGAGGAAGAGGGCAATAAGTCGGACGTGCTCGCCGCTACGTTGTCCGGCTCCGATCCCGTGATCATGAGCGCGACGCTCAATGCCATCGCGCAAGCCTACGTTCGGCAGAACTCCGAACGCAAAGCGGTGCGCGCGCAAGCCTCGCTCGACTTCCTCAACTCGCAGTTGCCCGGGCTCAAGCAGCAGGTCGAGCAGGCGGAGCAACGGTACAACGAATTCCGGAAGAAAAGCGCGTCCGTCGATATCAGCGAGCAGGCGCGCGTGCTTCTGCAGCAGTCGTCGACGGCGGAAACATCGCTCTATCAGTTGCAGCAGCGTCGCCAGGAACAGGCAATGCGCTTTGCACCCACTCATCCGGACATGGTCCAACTGGACAAGCAGATCGACGCCACGCGCCATTTTCGCGATTCGCTCACCGACCGTGTGCGCGAATTGCCCGCCGACGAGCAGGGCGTCGTCCGGCTGATGCGCGAAATGCGCGTCTCGACCGATGTCTACGCGGCGATGCGCTCGAACGTGGAACAGCTTCAGCTCGTGCGTGCGGGGAAGATCAGCGGCGTGCGTGTCGTCGATTTCGCCGATGTGCCGGAGCAGCCCGCAAAACCGAACCGTATGATGATCGCGGCGCTTGCGCTCATCGGTGGAGCGTTCGCGGGGCTGGGCCTCGCATTCGCGCGCGATTACTTCAAGAAGGGCGTGGTCGATCCGGTCGAACTCGAAGGCATCGGCCTCAAGATGTACGGCGCCATTCCAATGAGCATGGATGAAGCACGGCTCGCGCGGACCAAGAGGCCCAGCGTCAACGAACGTCTGCTCGCGGTGAAGCATCCTCAGGACGCGGCGGTCGAAGGGCTGCGCGTTCTGCGCACGGCCGTGCAGGTCGCGATGATCGGCGCGCGCAACAACGTGGTCATGCTGAGCGGCGCGATGCCGGACAGCGGCAAGTCGTTCGCATCGGCGAACTTCGCTGCGGTGCTGGCATCCGGCGGCAAGCGCGTGCTGCTCGTCGATGCGGACCTGCGGCGCGGCCACATGCATCGCATCATGGGTCTGCCGTGGGCGAAGGGGCTGTCCGAGGTGATGGACGGCTCAATGCCGATCGACCAGGCCATTCGTCGCGACGTGCTGCCGAATCTGGACTTTCTCGGCGTCGGCCGATATCCCGACAACGCGTCCGAACTCTTGCTGCATGGCGAATTCGAGCTCGTGCTGCAGGAGGTGGCGGGTGATTACGACATCGTCGTTGTCGATGCCGCGGCGGTCCTGGCCGTGTCCGATGTCGGCATCATCGCGCCGGCCGCCGGCACGATCCTGCTGCTCGCACGCTACGGCGTCACGCGCGCGACCGAAGTCAGCACGGCCGTGCAGCGTCTCAATCAGGCTGGCTGCAAGGTGCACGGGCTTGTGCTCAACGCGGTGCCGGAAGGCGCGGGCGGCTATGCGTATGCGCGGCGTTATGGCGGCGCGGCGTACCGGTCGTATTACCAGGAAGCAAGCTAGTCCTGAATATCACTCTCCATTGGGCCGGAATGACGCAATGAACATCGTGATATTCATCTATTCGATGCAATGCGGCGGCGCGCAGCGCGTCACCGCGAATCTGGCAAACGAGTGGGCGATGCAGGCGGCTAAGGTGACGATCGTGACCGAGGTATCGCCCGAACTCGACTTCTACGCGCTCGACAGTTCCGTGCAGCGTGTTCACATGCCGATCCCTTCGCGCCGTGGCGCGTTGTCCGGCCTGAGCGCGAACTTCATACGCTTGCGCGCGTTCCGCCGCATCCTCAGGCAACTGAAGCCCGATGTCGCACTCGGCATGATGACGGCCGCGTCCGTGCTGACGATCGTCGCGGGATGGGGGCTGCCGTGCAAGGTCGTCGCGACCGAACATACGCATCCGCCCATTCTGCCGAGCCGGCTATGGGCGACGCTGCGCCGCTGGGTCTTTCCGTCCGCCGACCGCATTGTCGTGCTGACCGAGGAAAGCAAGACATGGCTGCGCGAGCATTGCGACTGCTCCGCCGTCTCGGTCATTCCGCCGCCGTTTGCATTGCCGATTCCGCGCACCGAACCGATGATCATGCCGGGCACGGTGGTCGCGCCCGAGCGTCGCGTTCTGCTGGCGGTGGGCCGTCTGCATGAAGCGAAGGGCTTCGATTATCTGATCGATGCCTTCGCGCAGATCGAAAAGAGCCTGCCGCAATGGGATCTCGTGATCGTCGGCGAAGGCGAGCAGCGCCCGCTGCTGCAACAGATGATCGCGCAGCATGGTTTGCAGGATCGCGTGAAGTTGCCGGGGCATGCAGGCAATGTGCGCGACTGGTATCAGCGCGCCGATCTCTACGTGCTGAGTTCGCGCTTCGAAGGCTTCTCGATGACGCTCGTCGAAGCGATGGCCGCGGGCGTCGCCGCAGTGAGCTACGACTGCGATTGCGGTCCGCGAGACATCATCCGTCATGAAGAGAACGGGTTGCTGGTGCGTCCCGTCGGCGATACACGCGCGCTTGCGCAGTCGTTGGCGCGTCTGATGCAAAGCGATGCCGAGCGTGCGGCGCTCGCGGCGCGGGCCACCGGCGTTGCACAGACCTTCGCCTTCGACAAGACCCTGGCGATGTGGAGCGACGTGTTCTCGGCCGTGGGCGTCAAGACGACGCGCCCGGGCCTTGCATGAAGCGCCCTCGCGCGCGGCGCCAACATCGATCGATCATCGCACAGCCATGAAAATATTCTTGCTGGTGAGCGCAATGGGCACAGGCGGCGCGGAACGCGTGGCCGCGACGCTCGTGAACGCGTGGGTGGCGCGCGGCGACGAAGTCACGCTCGTGCCGACCTACTCGGGTCGCGGAGCCATGTTCTATCCTGTCGACGAACGGGTTCGCGTGATTCATCTGGCGGAACTCGTCGTGGGCAATGGACGCGGACCGATGCGCTATATCGCGCGCGTCGCGGCACTGAACAAACTCATTCGCGATTCGCGCCCCGATGTGCTGATCTCGTTTCTGCCGAACGTGAGCATCATGACGTTGCTCGCTTCGCGCGGCACGCGCGTTCCTGTCATCGCGTGCGAGCACAATAACCCGTCCGTCGATGGCCGCTCGCGGCTTTGGACCCTTCTGTGCAGGGTCTTTTATCCGCGCGCGAGGATCATCACGGTGCTGACCGAAAGCATCGTCGAGTCGTTTCGCAAGATGGTGCCGGGTGCGCGCAGCATCGTCGTCGTGCCGAATCCGCTGCCGAACGAAGTGTTCGAACGTCGGCTCACGTTGGAGGAAGGCGCCGGTCGAAAGAAGGTGATGTCGGTCGGGCGTCTCACCGCGCAGAAGCAATTCGATGTGTTGATCGACGCGTTCGCCGATGTCGCCAAAGAGCGCGACGACGTCGATCTCTGGATCTGGGGCGAGGGCAGCGATCGCGCGAGTCTCGAAGCGCAGATCGCGCGGCTCGGCATGCGGGAGCGCATCTTCCTGCCGGGCACGACGGACGCATTATGGAGCGAGCTGTCGAACGCGCGTGCCTTTGCGATGTCATCGCGATACGAAGGCATGCCGATGGCGCTGATGGAAAGCCTCGCGCTCGGCCTTCCCTGTGTCGCATCGGACTGCCCGAGCGGCCCGCGAGAACTCACGCGCGATGGCCGCGATGGTCTGCTCGTGCCGGTGGGCGATCGCGCGGCGCTGACCGCTGCGCTGCGCCGTCTCGTCAACGACGATCATCTGTGTCGCGAGATGGGCCGCCAGGCCGCCGACTCGATGCGCGAGCGTTACGGCTTGCAGGCGATTTTGCCCGTGTGGGACCGATTGTTCGCAAGCGTCGGCGCGCTTGCGGCGGCGAGGACCTGAATGAAGATCCGTTCGAGTTCGACGCGCACGCGCACGTTCAACGCTTCGTCGAAGGCCAAGTACGCGCTGCTCGCATTGGCAACGCTGTGTCTCGCGCGTTCGGCGTTGCCCGATGCGCAATTCAAGTTTCTGCCGAAGAACGCGAAGTGCACCGTGACTTCGTTCGACCGGCCGGCGCTCGAGAAACCCGTCGATCCGATGAAGTTCGGCGCGAAGTGCGACGGCACGACCGACGACACCGCCGCCTTCCAGCGCGCGATGGACGCGGGCGATGTGCTCGTGCCCGCGCGCACATGCGTGATCGCCCACACGGTGACGATCAAGGCGAGCAATCGCCGCATGGAGTGCAGGCCGGGCGCGATGCTCAAGCGCAATGTGTCGGGCGAACATACGATGTTTCTCTATGAGGCGGGACGCGGCTTGCTGATGAACAACAGCATCGTGGGCTGCACGTTCGAAGGCGCGAACTCGGAGAAGCCCGTGGTCGATTGGGATGCGCCGGGACATTGGGACATTCCCGTGCAGACCACCGACAACGTCAGCAATTTTCTTCTCGCGGGCAATACGTTCAGGCAGTTCTTCGGCCAGTCGATGTTTCAGACCTTGGGCGGCAATGGCGGCAGCGGCGATCGAATCGTGTTCAACACGTTCGAGAACTGCCCGCTTTATGGCCCTGTGTTCGTCGGACATCAGAACGGCTATGTCGGATACAACAAGGCGATCAGCTGCACGGTGGGCGTCGAAAACGATCACGATACCGACAATACCGGCGGCAACGTCTTCGAGTGCAACCAGATCACGACGAACCAGTCGGAAGCCAAGCTGACCGGCGGCGTGTATGGCGTCGGCGCGAACTATAGCGGCAACACGGTGCGCTATAACACCATCACCGGCGAGCACTCGTGGCTGCTCATCAAACACCAGGAAAAAGGCCGCGACGCGAAGTATCTCGACAATCAGTGCGGCGGCGGGTGCAGGGTGCAGTAGAGGTCAGCACGACGCGACCCCGGACCGACAAGTCGCGTCATGCGTATCGAGCGTTCAGTCCTGCGCTTTCTCGGCAGCAGCAGCGGCAGGCACGGTAGCGCGCGGCACGGCGTGGCGCGCAGTCGTCGAGTTCGCGAGATGGCGATAGATGCCGTCCCAGTCGCGCGCGACCTTGTTGATGTCGAAATTGCCTTCGACGAACGCACGGCCGCGCTGTCCCACGGCATCCGCCTCTTCGCGTGAAAGCTGCATCGCATGCTGCATGCGATCGGCGAGCGCGGCGGGATCGGCGGGCGGCGCGAGCGCGTCGGCGCCACCGAACGGCAGAAGCTCGCTCACGCCTCCGACATTCGTCGCGACGACCATGCGGCTTGCGGCCATCGCTTCGAGAATCACCATCGGCATGCCTTCCCACGCGGACGACAACACGACCGCATCCGCCGCGCTCATGAGATCGGGCACATCCTGCCTCGGCCCGAGAAAGCGGATGTGCGATTCGAGCTTGGCTTCCGCGCACTTGCGCAGCAACTCCGCTTGCTCGGGACCTTCGCCGGCAAGCAGCACCTGCATGTTCGACAGCCCCCGATCGCGCAGATACGCGACCGCGCGGATGAGATTGGAGAAGTCCTTCGCGGGCACAAGCCGGCCGATCGCGAGCCAGACGAAGCGATCGCCGACGCCAAGCGCATCGCGCAGTGCTTCGCGTCGGGCGGCGTCGTACCGGAAGCGTTCGAGGTCGATGCCGTTCGGAACGAAGCCGCCCTTCTTCGGGTTGATCATCTTGAGCGAAACGTAATGCTGATACGCGGCTGCGCTCACGCTGCTCGTGTAATGCGACAGATGACGTGTGAGGCGATACGCGACCAGCCTTCCATAACTGCCTTCAAGCTCGTTGATGTTATGCGCGGTCGACACGACCGGTATCCGCGGAAACAGCATACGCGCGATACGTACGAAGATATTCGCGTGCACCATATGCGAATGAAGAATGTCGGGTTGCCACGACCAGACGAGCTTCGCAAGCCGCCATAATGCGCGCGCGTCGGGTTTGCCCGGTGCCATCTTCAGCGTGATGACCTCGATCCCCATGTCGGCGAAATCCTGCACGAAATACTTGGGTTCGATCATCGATACGACCGACACGTCCCATCCAATTTGCTTCAAACCGCGCACAAGAAGCACGAGCTGGCTTTCCGCACCGCCCAGATTGAGGCCGGTGATAACGAACATGACACGTGCTCGCATGAATTCATCCTTCGTTCTTGACGGAACAGCGTAGAAAAATGCCTGTCGTGTACTTCAGAAAATACTTGGCGCTGCCGTAGACCCTATAGTCGGTCGCACATTGCCGCGTTCAGGCTGGCATCGAGTTTGCTCAACCGGAGGCAGCGCCGCATTGAACGTCGTATTTACGCGGTGCTAAAAAGATCGTCGGTCAAACATGGGCCTGAATTCGAATTTCGCTTCATATAGGGCGTCTGTGCACCATCGCACGCAATGGGAATTGTTGTCTGGCAGTGACGCGGTGAGTTAAATCGGCTTATGTGTGCCTCCGCACATATAAGAACGCCGTGTTAGAATAGTTGCCATTAAGACTCCGGTTCCGGAGTGCAGCGCAAGCGAAATCGACACGTCATATGTTTGGCTCTTTAAGGGTTATTCCCCAGGGAATTTTTCCTGAGTCATATCCAAGCACGCAATACGCGGAGTAGACATGTCTTGGTTCAATACGATCGGTACAATCGCTGTCGGAGCGGTGGTCGTTCTTGCGCTGGTTGCCGTGTACGAGATCATCTTTCGAACTCCGCGCGGAAGACACGCCCCGCATCAAGATCCTCTGAAAGACTCGGCACCGGCAACGGCCCGCACGCCGGGCGCAGGCCGCGCGCGCCAGTTCAAACGCTCCAACGGCACGGACCGTTAATTCCCGCTATCCCCTACGCATCGCTACAAGCGACTGTAACCAACGCGAGCACTTGCGCGCTTGGAAATATTCATCTTGATGTCCACCACCGTAATGTCGCCCGCTTTGTTCCATGTGTGAAGGCCTGAACGCTCGGGCGCCGCATTCTTCACGAGCACCGGCGTTTCCTCATAGTCCTGCTCATTCAGCACATTAATCTCGCAAAACCATAACGCCGCGCCGTACTCGCGTTCGCAATCTTGCGCGGGTCGGATGAGGCGGCCGGACGCGTCCCTGAAGATGTTCCCTGCCATACGCGCGCGACGGCAATCCGACACGATAGGATTGCGCGGATGCGCCCGCCACGGTCCGAAAGGCGTGGGCGCATGATAGAGATGCAGTTCGTCCCAGTTGGGTCCGCTGCCCTGTTCGATCGTGGTGAAGAGCCACCATGTGCCGGCTTCGTGGAGAAGCGTTGTATCGGCGGCGAGGATGTCGTTCATCAACGTTGCGTGATGCGCCCAGGCGCTCGGAAAGGGCGCCGCTCGATACACCTCGATCGTACGATTACCCGATGTCTCGGGAATCATGAAGACATCGCCTTCATATTCGAAGATAAACGGATACGACAGATGGTAAGGCCGTTCGAGAACGACACGAGGCGTCGTGTCCCACTTCCTGCTGACCGGATCGAGCGCCACATGCGAAATCACGCCCTTGCCTGTGGAATAGGGCAGATCTTCAAAGAACAGATGGTAGTGTCCTTTGGCATCGCGCCAGAGAAACGGGTCTGCATAAAAGCGGTCTTGCGGTGACGGGATCTGCAGCCACCACGCTGCGTCAGAAGCACTATCCGATGATCCTTCGTCATGCAGGGCGATGCCCCAATGTCCGCGTCGCGATAGCCGCTTGCGGAACTGGTTGATCACTTTCTCGCGCAGATGCCGCACGGCAAAACGCATTACGTCCACGCTCGAATGATTCGTCTCGGCGCGCGCAATTTCGACGACGGGAAAATCGTCGAGTGAAGCCGTTTCGCGCAGGCGCTGCGTTGCGCGATCCAGTAGCAGCCGCTGACGGCTGAGCGAGAGCGAAAGCGAATCGCAGAAGAACAGCCGGTTGGGAATCGCGATATGCGATTCAGCGATCAGATGAACGCGCCCTTCAAGGCCACGCCGCACGACCTGCACATGCGGCGTTCGATGGCACAGCAGGATCTTCAACAAGTTGGCAATGCCGGGCGCGCCGTTATAGAGCACTTCGAATTCAGGCTCGGTGGCCCGCGAGGCGGCGAACAGATCGCGGCCACGCGGCGCACGGTATAGCAGGTGCTCGAATGCCATCCAGAGTTCCAGCGTCAACGGGAAGCGTTGAGTCGTATTCATCGTCGGATGGGCGCGGTTGTCGGATTCTTTTGGTTGCGGGCGCAGTTGCCAAAGGTCCACGCGGCGAAACTCACCACAATGAACGTTTCCTCATGGGAATACGAGTGACGGCGGAAACCCTCCGTTAAGCGGCTTGAAAAGCCTATGAAGGAAGCCTATGAAAATCGGCGGGCACTGTCAAACCATGCCTTGGCATTCGAAGAAACGCGAGAAACGCTCAAACGGTCGTGCTTTCACTGCGCGTCATGCGCGCAAGAGAAGTGGATTGAACCGCGAACGTCCGGCGGCTTATGTGCGGCAGCAAACTTAGCGAGCGTGTCTACGGTGTGGCAGTTTCGCGCGGTGGTTCGCCTTGCTCTGGGACGGGCGTACGCAGACACCAGAAATAACACAGCAGGTTGACGAAGGCCATCAACGCCGTTGCGAGCACGACGCCTTGCGCGCCGTAACGCGGCGTCAGCAGCGCATTCCCGCCAAGCTTGACGACGAAAATGGCAATCGAAATGAACGCCAGCACGCGATAACGTGCCTCGCTCACCAGCAACTGAAGAATGACGAACGCGGCAAAGGCGAAGGGAAGTTGAAGCAAGCCCAAGCGAAAGAGTTGAGTGACCGCGACCGTATCCTCGGAAGTAAATGCGCCGCGCTGAAACAGAAGCGCGATGATCCACGGCGCGAGAACCCACGAAATTGCGGCACCGGCTGCGCCGACGGCGAGCATGATGATCGACCACTTGAAGGCCGTGTCGCGCGCGCGGACGAAATCCTTGGCGGCGAGAATCTCGGCCAGGATAGGAAGGATGGCGCGGCTGATCGCGAGCGCACCCATGCCGAGCAGCAACGCCAGCACACGATACGCATAGCCGTATGTCGCGATGGCGCCGTCGCCGCTGTGCGCGAGGAAGTATTGATCGAGCGGCGGAATCAGCGTGACGAACACGCCACCGAACACCAGCACGCTCGTCGAGCGAATCACATCGCGCCAGTGCGGCGAACGGAACGACAAGCGCAGACGCAAGCGAACGTTATCGGCGTTTCTCGCGCTCAAGTGCAGTAGCAATGCTTGCGCGGCGACGCCAATCGACGTGCCGAGCATCAGCGGCAAGAGAGAATTGCGTGACGGCATCGCGAGGATGAAGCCAAGCAGCACCAGCGCGGGAACGCTTTCGAGCAGCGTATTGATATGTTTGCCGCTTGCTTGCAAACGCGCCGCGCTGATGCAGTTCGTGAAGCTCAGCACGCCGACCACGGTGAGGCCGGCGAGCAAATGAAGGCACATCTCGCGCGTTTGCTCGGAGAGATTCCCCGCGACGATACGCGCGACGCCCGGCCACACGAGCAACAGCACACCCGTAAGAACGACGCCGAGCAGCAGACAGGCCGTTTCGAGTTCGCTCACGAAATCGGCGAGTTCGTCTTTTTTATCGCGCATGCGGACGAAGAGCGGCACCAGCAGGATGCACAGTTCGTTGGTCAGCGTGTACGGAAGCAGGGTGACGAGCGTGAGCGCAAGCTGATAGGCATCGACTGTCGGGCCGATGCCATATTGATGCGCAATCGCCATCTCTTTGAACGCGCCGGTTCCCTTGCCGAGGAAAACGAACAGCGAGACGATCAGCGCGCCTTTGGCGATGCGTCGATGGTCGGCGTGAACACTCAGAATGCGTCTTCTGAGCACGCCAATCGCAGATGTCAGCACGTATTCTCCGAAGGATTGGGCCCGACTGCGATACGCAATGGCTTGCATGCGTGATGTCGGGAAGCGCGCTCACGTCGTCAGGAAGCGGCAAAACACGAAGACTATACAGGCGCGTTCGTGTCGCGTGTGCGTCAATGGCAACACTGCAATCAGCAATAACGCAACATCGTATGGTATGAAGACTTGAGCGCCTTATCACGGCGCGCGCATTGCCATGCCGAATAAACGCAAATGCGATGTATTTTATTTTCAGCGGCCAAACCCTCGCTATACTACTCAGGAACACGAAGCAACGAGTCGAGGATCGTCTCGAGGTGATGCACACCAACTCGGTGCCGTGTTCATGTAGCTCACTCTCCGTCTGTCGGCTCAACGGTCCAATCGGCGCCTGGAGCGACAGATCCAAATTTCCTCGTCCTTCATTTTCTTATTCGGTGCGTGCACTTCTCTGAGGTTGCACCGGAAGATCGTTCCGCTGAATAACCTGCCTGTAGTAACGGTGGAGGCAGGTGCGCGCGTGATTGTAAATATCGCTACTGACCTGAGGCTGTCGTCCGCGAGGATGCTGGTCCTATGCCCTGTTGGCTCCGTCAACTTCGCCTGTCCACCGCCCATGCCATCGACCGACGAAAGCCGAAGTCCCACCCGCAATGCCCGCGAACTTCACGAACTTCGTGTCACTCATATCGGCTTTCTGCTGCTCGAAAACTTTTCGCTCATTGCGCTCGCGTCCGCGGTCGATCCGTTGCGTATCGCGAACATGGTCGTCGGTCGTGGCGTATACGAGTATCGGCTCATTGCCGAGCGTGCGGGCGCTGTGCGTTCGTGCGACGGAATCCGCATCACGCCCGATGTTCTGATCAACGGGGAGAACAATTTCGATGTCGTGTTCGTCGTGGGATCGAATCCGGTCATGCACACGGGAACGGGCATGCTGCTCGACTGGCTGCGCACGCTCGCGAGAAAGGGCGTGGCGCTGGGCGGTCTCGACACCGGCAGCTATGTGCTCGCTTGCGCGGGACTGCTCAACGGCTATCGATGCACGCTGCATGGCGAAGATGTCGCCGTGCTGCTGAAGCGGTTTCCGCAGATGATCGTATCCGACCGGTTCTACGAAGCCGATCGCGATCGCTATACGAGCAGCGGCGGCATCGCGCCGCTCGATCTCATGGTGCATCTGATCGGCATGTCGCCCGGCAGCAAGGCGCTCGGCAGACGCGTGCTGGAAGTGCTGGTCGCCGAGCGCCGCGGAAGCGACAGACGGCCGGTGAGCTCGCTCAGGCACCACGTCGCCGCAGAACACGCGAAGCTCGACGAAGCGCTGCGCATCATGGAAGGCAACGTTGAGGAGACGCTGTCCATCGCCGAGATTGCCGGTTACATGAACGTCTCGCAGCGGCAGCTCGAACGCTGGTTCCAGGAACGCCTCGGCAAGACGCCGGCGAACGCCTATCTCGAGATTCGCCTCTTGCGTGCGCGGCAACTCCTCTATCGCACTGAAAAACCGCTGGAGGAAGTCTGCGCGCGCACGGGCTTCAGTTCGATGACGCACTTCTGCACGCGCTACAAGAAGCAGTTCATGATCACGCCGATCGCGGACCGCAAGCGATATCAGGTCGGGCTTTGAGGATTCGTCAGTGTGTCGCGTGATCGGGCTGCCGGCGGACCGGTTGTGGGATCGCGAACGGATGCGCTGAACATCGACCAATATACGAGGCCGAGCGTCGCGAGCACGCCCGCCAGCATCCACGATCCACGCAGCCAGACGCCTGTAACGAAGTACGACGCGCTCAACACGACGAGCGCAATGGTGCGTGTCTTCGATGGTGCGCAAACCGCGAGACTCAGCACCAACACGAGAAAGATGACCGGCGCGATCCCGAAGTGATGCTCCCACGCGATCGGCGATGCAATGGTGAACGTCAGCGCGCCGCAGAGAAAATCGAACAATCTGGATTGTGCGCGCGTGCGCAACGGCGCAAGCAGTGCGGCCCCGATCAGCACGGCGGACGTGCACAGCGTACCCAAATACACGATCGGGCTGTAGACGGGGAAATCATTGGCTTTCCAGATGTCGGGCGTCGCATCCGTGCCGACCAGCCGGTTGAGAAAACCGTTGATCGATTGATTGGCGATGTACGCCTCACCGGTGCGCGACAATGCACGCAGAACCGCGAGATAGCCGAGATGGTTGCTAAGGCCGAACACGATCAGCGACGTCACGCCACCGATTACGACGACGCCCAGCCAGCCCGCGCAAAAACGCCACTCGCGCCTTAACACGGCCCACAGAATGAAGAGCAGAAACTGCGGCTTGAGCAGGCATATCAACCCGATCAACGCGCCCGCCAGCAAACGTCTGTCGAGAATCCAGGCGAGCGCCGCGAGCGCGAACAAGGCATTGTTCCAGACCTGAACCTGGCCGAGAACAAACGCCCGTTGCAACGGAAAATAAGTCAGCGTCGCCAAGGTTGCCAGGATCGCCCAGTGCCAGCGAAAGCGGGCATTCGTGTCGGAGCGCCCGGCGAGTAGGTAGGCAATAAGCCCGCACGTCGCCGCGTTGAGCAGGATGACCCATGCGTCGAAGCGATTCAGCGCGGCATCGCTCGAATCGAGGGAAAGCGCCTCCAGCGCGCGCAGAGGCAACAACGCGCTCGGCGCGTACTGGAACTTGACGTGATCGACGAAGAAAAGGCGATCGTAGAGGTTGCCGCCTGCATGTGCATGCAGCCAGTCGAGCGCGGCGCGCATGGGCGCCCATGAGTCATCGATGGCGGTGGAGTGCCACCACGTCGATCGCGCCCAAGCCCAGACGAACCCGAGCGTGGGCGCATATTCCTTATGAAGCCATAAACGCAGAATCGCAAAACTGATCAGATCGGCGGCGGGCAGCAGGACAAACACGATCAGCGCGGCACGAAGCAGCAGTGCTCGCGTTCGTGTCTCCGGCGGAGTGGGGCGTGCATGTTGCATGGGTGAACCGAACGTCTGTCGCGAGTTCATTCGCGCATCCTCCTTTGGCTTCGTCTCAGAGCCTTATCGATTTTATTTTCGCTCGCCGCCGCATAGCGCGGTCTGTACGAACGTTCGCTTGTGCACATGCCTGTGCGCGTCACGTATGCGCACAATGTGGGAGGCAGTGCTTGCAGTGGGATGATGGGCTTCTGAAAAAAGCGCGAACGTGGGCTGGCGCACAAAGAGCGGAGGGGCGGAAAGTCCTTCCGCCACAAAATTACCGAGGCATGTCAGTGCTGCCGCTCGCCCGATACAACTCAGTCCGAACGGACCAGTCCCGGTTCGTCTGTTCCGCCGAGCGCGGTGGAACGAACGGGTACGGCGCTGCCTGCAGGTTCGCGAACCCTGGCCGTGACTTCGCGCGGTTCGAGCCACGTCGATATATTCGTATTGACGATCATCAGCATGCCGAGCAGCAACATGCTCAGGTTGCGCAATTCATCGTGGAAACCGAACAGCAGAAATAGCGGCACGTTGACGACCACGGCAATCCACACATGCCGCCGCATGACTTCCGGAAGACGGCTCCAGCCCGATCGCAGCAACAGCACCGCAATCGCGATGATAATCACATTGAAGCCCTTCGCCGTGATCACACCGTAGTTGGCCTCGAAGCGCAGATAGCTCATCGGATGAATGAAGAAAGCGAAGTTGTCGAGCAAGTGATACTCGACGACGCCGCCGTCGTTGTGCGCATAGCGCATCTTGATCAATACGTTGACCGTCGCGGCCAGCGCCAGCATGATCGCGTGCAGCGTCAGGGTCTTGCGAAGGGAGAAATTCGCGCGCAGGAAGGGATACAGGGTCAACGTGAAGAACAGGAAGGGCTCCTTGTTCAGCGTCGCGATCACGGTGAGCACTAAAAGCCAGAGCACGCGGCCTTCGATCGCCATCCATACGGCGAGCGCCATGAACAACAGCTCCGGGAAGTCGTAGAAGTAGCCGCCTTCCGTGAGAACCAAAGGCAAAGCCAGCGCGACGACCATCGGTGCGAGCGTTGCCGCGGCGTCCCCCGACTTGAGCGCAAGGCATACCGCGCGCATGGCGAACAGCGCGAGAAACAGCGCCGCGAACGACATATAAAAGACCATGTAATAGCGCAGCGTGTAGGCGGGATCGCGCGCGTCCCTGGCGCCCGGATAAAACTTCGCGATCGGACCGCGCGCGCGGTCATCCGCGAACAGCGCAGTCATTGCGACCGTGCGCAGTTTCTGCGGCAGGACGTGGTCCACTTCGTTGGCGATCGCGGGCAGAAGCTGTCTGTATACGAACGGTCGGGCGGCGGTGCCGTCGAGCATGCTGGGTAGTGTTATCCCGGGTATGTCGTCGCGAAACTGCCATTTTGCGAAGTAGCCGTGGAAGGCCGCTGCCGCGACCATGTAGTACGTCACGACCAGAAGCAACCAGCGGGCGCCGCGTCGGGCAACCGATGCATGTGGCATGGGATTCTCCAGGGTTGATGCCCTCCGAACCCTTTTGACGGCGTGCGGGCATCCAGACGGACCCCGCATGTTCGCTCAGATTTGTGGCAACGAAGGTGGGCTACCGCACCGAAGATCGAGCCGCCGACGGTAGCATGAGCGAGCCAACGGCGCGGAATTCCGCGACCGTCCGGCATCTATCTGGACGCCCCAACGACAGCAATCAGTCCCCTTCCAAGACCTTAACGAGGTGAGGCATGTCCCAGGTCAACGCCCAGTTGAACGTCCCGATTTGTGTTGATCTGGATGGCACGCTGACTCATGCGGATCTTCTGGTCGAGTCGTTTCTCGTGCTCGTGAAGCGCAATCCGCTCTATCTGTTCCATTGCTTCGTCTGGCTGATGCGCGGACGGGCCTATCTGAAGTCGCAGATTGCCGAGCGCGTCGCGCTGGATGTTTCGCTGCTTCCCTACGATGCGAAGCTGGTCGCGTATCTGCGCGAGGAGACTTCGAGCGGGCGGGATCTGTACCTCTGCACCGCGTCGAACCGGCGTCTCGCGGAACAAGTGGCCACGCATTTCGGCTTCTTCAAGGGCGTGCGCGCGAGCGACGAGACGCGCAACTTCTCCGGGGCGAACAAGGCGGGCGCATTGCGCGACGAGTTCGGCGAGCGGGGCTTCGACTATTGCGGTAACGCGCTCGTCGATGTGCCCGTATGGAAGCTCGCGCGCATGGCGATCGTGGTGGGCAATCGTCACATTGCGGGCGCGGCGAGGAAGGTCAACGACACGACGCTCGTCTTCGAACAGAAGCGCTCGTTCTTTCGCCTCGTGCTGCGCGAAATGCGCGTATACCAGTGGGTGAAAAATCTTCTGATCTTTCTGCCCTTGCTGGCTTCGCACCGGTTCACCGATCACCGCGCGATCGCCGCCGAGTGCATCGCGTTTCTGGCGTTTTGCTTCTGCGCGTCGTCGGTGTACTTGCTGAACGACATGCTCGATCTCGATGCCGACCGGCGTCACGCGCGCAAGTGCAAGCGGCCGTTCGCGTCGGGCGAGTTGCCGTTGATCGTCGGCATCGTCATGACGATCGCGCTTCTGCTCGCCAGTGCCGGGCTCGCCGTGTTGCTGCCTGTCGATTTCATCATCGTGCTCGCGTGCTACTTCGTGACGACCGTCGCGTATTCGTTCGCGCTCAAGCGCATTCTGCTGGTCGACGTCTTCGTGCTTGCCGCGTTGTACACGGCGCGCATTGCCGGGGGCGGCGCGGCGGGTGGTATCCCGCTGTCGTACTGGCTGATCATGTTCTCGGTGCTGATTTTCCTGAGCCTCGCGATGGTCAAACGCTACGCCGAACTCGACGCACTCCTGCAACGCTCCGGCGGCGGCGAAGCCGTGGGACGCGCGTATCTCACGCAGGATCTCGGCATTCTCCGGTCGTTCGGCACGGCATCCGGCTATCTCGCGGTGCTGGTTCTCGCGCTCTATATGAATTCCGCGGACGTGACGCTGCTTTATCGTCATCAGCAGGCGCTGTGGTTTCTCTTCGGCCTGGCGCTCTTCTGGATCAGCCGTATCTGGATGGTCGCTTTCCGCGGGCAGATGCATGACGACCCGATCGTCTTCGCGATCCGGGACCGCCTGAGTCTGCTGGTTCTCGCGCTGTGCGTGGGTACCGTTATCGCCGCTTCCTGACGAACATCCATCTGACCTTATGCCTTTTTTTCTCGTATTCCTGAGCGGGACATGCAGCGCCCTCGCGAGTCTCTTGCTGCGTTTCGCGGGGCGTCTGCCCGTCTTGCCGACTGATCTCCTCATTGCGGGCCTCGCGGCCAAGCCGCTCGGCTTGCGGCTTGCCGCAATCGGCGCCTATGGTGCCGGCTTTGCCTTCTATGCGCTCGCGTTGAAGCAGGTCGAACTGAGCATCGCCTATCCGATGATGGTCGCCATCACGCTGGTCGAGATTCTTCTGTTCGACGCTGCGCTCGGCGGCGGCCTCTCGATGCGCACCATGACCGGCGCGTTGCTGCTCCTCGCGAGCGTCATGGTGTTGTACATGCCGGGAACCGGGGTCGTACGTTCGTAGGAACCGGGCATCATCCGCGCTTCATCGTCGAGCACACTCGAGCACACGCCATGAACATGCCTGCCGAACGTTCCGTGTCGTCCGCAAGCGCGCCGTTCTCGCGCAGCAGTCCGCTCATTGCCATGCTGCCGCGCGCGTTGTTCATCGTGACGTTGCTGTACGGCGCAGTGTTGTTCTGGCTTGCGCCGCGCCCGCCGTTCGCCGATCTGCCGCAGCACGCGGGGCAGGTGATGTTGCTGCGCGATTTGCTCGAGCATGCGTCGCCGTGGCAGAGCCTCGTACAGATCAATCTGTTCACGCCTTATCTGGTGGGCTACGGGCTCGCGCTGCCGCTCACGTACGTGATGCCTGTATCCGTCGCGCTCAAGCTGTTGCTGATGCTGGCTTACTTCGCGTTCGTCGCGTCCTGTATCGGCTTTCGCCGGCATCTCAACGGCGACCCTCGTCTCGACGTGCTTTTCGTACCGGGCTTTTTCGGCTTCGCGTTCGCATGGGGCTTCTATACGTTTCTGGTCGCGGCGCCGGTGGGCATGCTGTTCATCTGGCTGGCGCACCGTTTTGCCACGACACCGTCGCTTCAGAAAGGCATCGGCGTGGTCCTCGCAGGGACGGCGCTGTTCTTCTGTCACGGCCTCGTCTTTCTGTTCGCGTGTGCGGTCGGCGTCGGCTTCGTGCTCGTCAGTCGTCGTTCGCTGGCGGGCAAGGTGCGCACGCTTGCGCCTTTCGTGCCGCTGTTTCTGCTCTGCGTGGTGTATGCCGCGTGGAGCCATGTGAGCGATCCGCTTCTTGGGCGCACGACCGAAAACATTGTCGCTTTCGATTGGGGCTGGCGGAACTGGAAGCGTCTGTTCGCGTTCCCGGTGCTGGTATGGGGGCTGACCAAAGACGGCGTGATGTACCTGCCTCTCGTCGCGTTGATGTTCGCCGCGCCGTGGCTCTGGCGTGACAGGATCAACCCCGACCGCTCGGTGATGGTGCCGATGGTCGTCGTGACCATCATCTGGCTGTTCGTGCCGGACACGGCGCTCAAGACTTCGCTGCTGTATCAGCGCTTCGCCATGTTTCTGCTGCCCGCGTATGCGCTGATGTTCGTCGCCCCGACGCCGGCCGCGCACGGCGCGCAGCGGGCGTCGTCGAGCAACCGACCGGGGATGCTGCGCGGACTCGGCGTTCAACTGGCGATCGTCGCGGGATGCTGGATCTTTCTGGCGGACCAGTCGGTGCGGCTGCATCGCTTTATCGCGGAAAACGCTGCGCTGGACCAGATGCTGGCGCGTACTGAACCCGGTCAGCGCGCGCTCAATCTCGTGTTCGACCGCGCGAGCACCGCGTACGAGAGTCCCACGGCCTACATGCATCAGGCCGTGTGGTATCAGGCGGAGCAACACGGCTTCGTCGAGCTGAACTTTGCGATGTTCATCCCGCAGATCGTGCGTTTCAGGCCGACAGAGTTTCCGCTCCAGGCATCGAGGCTCGAAGACTTTCCGCAGACCTTCGAATGGAAGCGGGACAACGGCCGCACGTATCGGTACTTCTTCGTGCGCAAGGCCGAGCCGCTGGCCGCGAGCTTTTTTGCCAACGACGAATGCGACGTCGCCTTGCTGATGCGCTCCGGCGAATGGTCGCTTTACGAGCGGCGCAGTTGCCGGTGAAACCGTCCGGGCTTTATTGCTGCGTCTGGCTCGCGGGCGCGTCGCTGGCCGTATCGTCGGCGGGAGACGGGAGGATCGGCGGCATCGTCGTGAATAGGGGCGGCTGAGGCTGTGCTCCAGGTGCTTCAGGCGCTTCGGTCACTTCGGCCACCGGTTCGGCCGGCGCGCGCTTCACGCGCACGGGTTTTTGCGCCGACGTTTGCTTCGTCGCGGTCGGCTTCGGTTCCTTCGTGAAGGTCTGCGCGAACCACGTGCGCACGCGCGTCACCATCGTGTGCCACAGGCTTGGCGTCTCCTGCGTGTCGAAGCGCGCGTTCGCGTCGATCAGACGCGAACGCAACGAGCGCTGCATGAAGTCGCCGATGATCGGCAACGCGCTGTGCGCGCCTTGTCCCCAGTAATCGCTGCGCAGCGTGACGCGGCTGTCGTTGAAGCCGACCCACGCGCCCGCCACCAGTTGCGGATGCATCAGGATGAACCAGCCGTCCGCGTTGTCCTGCGTCGTGCCGGTCTTGCCCGCGACGTCCGCGCGAATGTTGAAGCGCGTGCGGATCGCCGTGCCGGTGCCGCGATTGATCACGTCACGCATCACGTCGACGAGCGTGCGCGTCGCATCCACCGACAACGCGCGCTCCGGCGCGCTCTCGAACTGCGCGAGCACTTCGCCTTCCTTGTTCTCGATACGCGTGACGAGCAGCGGCTCCATGTAGCTGCCGTCATTGGCGATGGTGCCGTACGACGACACCATCTCCTTCAGCGTGACGGGACTGGTGCCGAGCGCGAGCGACGGCACCACATCCAGATGGCTTTCGCGCACGCCCATGTCGCGCGCGAGCCGCGCCACGCGCCCCGGTCCGACCGATTCCATCAATTGCGCGGTGATGCGGTTCTTCGAATACGCGATGCCGTCGCGCAGGCTCACCGGGCGGCCGGACGGCGGCGAGTCGTCGGTCGGGCGCCACGTTTCCGCGCCTTTCACCGGAATTTCCACGGCCTGATCGATGAACGTGTCGGTCGGCTTCGCGCCGTGTTCGAACGCCGCGCCGTAGACGAACGGCTTGAAGGTCGAGCCGGGCTGGCGGCGCGCCTGCGCGACGTGATCGAACGGATCCTGCGTGAAGTCGCGACTGCCGACCCATGCCTTGATCTGGCCGTTGCGCGGATCGAGCGCGACGAACGCGGCCTGCACGCGCGTCTTGTTCTCGCACAGCGTCTGCATGAACGCGCGGTCCGCGCCGAGCTTTTTGATGGCGTCGGCGTCGTTCATGCCGCCATCGCGCGCCGCGCGATAGTCGCCCGTCTCGCGGATGAACGCATGCGCGAGATTCGCATCCGCGTTCGCGCAGCCGCCGCGTCCGCCCCACGCCGCATTGGCGATCGACTGCAACTGGTTGCCCTGCCACGCGAGCGAATTCGTCGCCATGGTCTGCAAGCGCGAGTCGATGGTCGTGCGCACGATAAGGCCATCGGAATAGATGTTGTAGTCGTTGTCGTCGGCCCAGCCGATGAGCCACTTGCGCAATTGCTGCGCGAAATGCGGCGCGCGTCCGGGCTCTTCGGTCTGCCGCTCGAAGTCGATGCGCAGCGGACGTTTTTCGAGCGCGTCGAGCTTCGCCGCCGGCAGATGGCCGAACTTCACCATCTGCCCGAGCACGATATTGCGCCGGTCCAGCGCGCGCTCGGGATTGATCACCGGGTTGTAATAGCTATTGCCCTTCAACATGCCGATGAGCGTCGCGCTCTGAAGCACGTCGAGCTGGCCCGCGGATTTGTCGAAGTAAGTGCGCGCCGCCATTTCGATGCCGTACGCGTTGTAGAGAAACGGCACCGTGTTCAGATAGGTTTCGAGGATCTCATCCTTCGAATAAAGCGCTTCGATCTTGAACGCGGTGATGGCTTCCTTCAGCTTGCGCGTAACGGTCTGCGAGCGGCCGATTTCCTCCGGATAGAGATTGCGCGCGAGTTGCTGCGTGAGCGTGGAGCCGCCTTGCTTGTCGCCCTTGAGCGTATGCAGCGCCGCCGATGCCGTGCGTTTGAAATCGATGCCGTGATGCTGATAGAAGCGCCGGTCTTCCGTCGCGATCAGCGCATCGACCACTTGCGGCGAGATTTCCTTGAGGCTCACCCATTCGCGATGCGTCGGCTTGAATTCGGCGAGCAGCTTGCCGTCGGCGGAATAGATTTGCGCGGGCCGATCGACTTTCGCGCGGCGAATATCGCGGATGCCGGGCGTGAACGGAATCAGCACCAGCACGTAGAGCACGAAAAGCGCCGGCAGAAGAAGCAGCGTGCGGGGCCGCAGATGCGGGCGCAGCCGCACCGCGAGGCGAGCCAGAACGGCCTTGGCCCAGGCTTTGAAATCGGACGCAGTCACAACGAAACGGGGTGCCCCGAGCATGGAAAACCCTGAATCGTAGCGTAATTTTTCAGCAGGTCTTTCGCAAAGTTGTGTTTTTCGGACGTCCGCAAGTTCAGGCCGAGCGCGTTCCGGCCGTTTCGCCGATGGGAAACGCCGTCGTCGAGAGAACTTCGCGCAAGACGACGAAGGTGCGAATCTGCCGGACGCCGGGCAGATAAAGCAGCTTCTCGGCGTGCAGACGGTTGAAGCTCTCGCTGTCGCGCGTGCGGATCAGCATGAAGAAGTCGAACTCGCCCGTCACCACGTGACACTCCATGCAGCCGGGCACTTTCTGCGCGGCTTTCTCGAAGGCATCGAAGGAATCGGGCGTGGAGCGGTCGAGGATCACGCCGATCAGCACGAGCATGCCTGCGTCGAGTGCTTTCGGATCGAGGAGGGCGACAGTCCTGCGGATTAAGCCCGCCTCGCGCAGCCGCTCGACGCGCCGCAGACACGCGGGCGCGCTCAGATTGACCTTCTCGGCGAGCGCGACATTAGAGATCGATGCATCGCGCTGCAACTGACGCAGAATCGCGCGATCGACGCGATCGGTCTGCACGCCCGCCTGTTGCGGGTTTCGACTCGGTGCGGTTTTTTTCATTGCGTCACAAAGGATTTGAACGAAATAAACATAAGTGCTCGAACCATGCTGGTACGAAACGTTAGGTCGAACGGCTTTTTTTCGCAACCCGGTCGAAACGGCGATTCTCTACGATTGTGCTCAGGCGTCGCGGCATGCGCGGCGGCTACCGTCCCATCATCGCGAGGATGCCGATCATGAACCTGCAACGTTTCCCCCGTTATCCGCTGACCTTCGGACCGACGCCCATTCAGCCGCTCAAGCGCCTCTCGGCGCATCTCGGCGGCAAGGTGCAGCTCTACGCGAAGCGCGAGGACTGCAACAGCGGCCTGGCCTTCGGCGGCAACAAGACGCGCAAGCTCGAATATCTGATTCCCGAGGCGCTCGCGCAGGGCTGCGACACGCTCGTGTCGATCGGCGGCGTGCAGTCGAACCAGACGCGCCAGGTCGCGGCGGTGGCGGCGCATCTCGGCATGAAGTGCGTGCTCGTGCAGGAGAACTGGGTCAATTACTCGGATGCCGTGTACGACCGCGTCGGCAATATCCAGATGTCGCGGATGATGGGCGCGGACGTGCGGCTTGTCGCGGACGGCTTCGATATCGGCATCCGCAAAAGCTGGCAGGACGCGATGGACAGCGTGCGCGCGGCGGGCGGCAAGCCGTTTCCGGTGCCGGCGGGTTGCTCGGAGCATCCGCTGGGCGGGCTGGGCTTCGTCGGCTTCGCGGAGGAAGTGCGCGCGCAGGAAGCGGAACTGGGCTTCAGGTTCGATTACATCGTCGTGTGCTCGGTGACGGGCAGCACGCAGGCGGGCATGGTCGTCGGCTTCGCGGCGGACGGGCGCGCGCGGCGCGTCATCGGCATCGATGCATCGGCCAAGCCCGAGCAGACGCACGAGCAGATTCTGCGCATCGCGAAGCACACGGCGGAACTCGTCGATCTCGGTCAGGACATCACGCGCGATGACGTGATCCTCGATACGCGCTTCGGCGGTCCCGAATACGGCTTGCCGAACGAAGGCACGCTCGAGGCGATCCGTCTGTGCGCGCGGCTCGAAGGCGTGCTGACCGATCCCGTCTACGAGGGCAAGTCGATGGACGGCATGATCCAGATGGTGCGCAACGGCGAATTTCCCGAGGGCTCGAAGGTGCTCTACGCGCATCTCGGCGGCGTGCCCGCGCTCAACGCGTACAGCTATCTGTTCCGCAACGGCTGATTTATGCGGATTCCTGAAACGCGCGCCTGAATGCGTCGAAGAGTGCGGCGATCGTCTCCGACGTATCCGCCTCGAAGACCGGCATGCGCGAGCCGAGCATGTGCGTCAGGATCGGCGGCGCGGGATCGTCCGGGCGCAGGATCGAGACAATCTGCGCGCGGACGGCGTCATCCGCGATTGCGGCCGTGTCGCGGCCGAGCAGTGCCGCGCCGGCGATGTCCGGATCGTGGCCGTGCCGCTCCACGAGATCGAAGGCATCGGAATAGAGGCGGTCGAGATTGCCCGCCTGCGCATAGCGCGCCATCAGAAAAAGCAGGTCGATGGCGTCCTTGCGGTCGGCCGCGTGCCGGTCTTGCCACGCGACGATCTTGAGCATTGCCTGCGCGGGCAGCGACGCGACCGGCACGATCAGATCCGGCGCGATGCGCACGGCAAGCGCGGCATCGAGCGCCTGCCGGAAGCCCGCGACGTTCATGCGCACCGCCTGATCCGGCGGCCACGCGATCTCGCCGCGTGCGTCCTGCACGCCGCCGAACGGCACGATATCGAGCCAGGTGCGCTCGCCGGTCGTCGGCGCGCGATAGTCCAGCCGATGCGCCGAGCCCTTCGGCGCGCTGAAATTCCCCGCTGCGACGAGCATGCGCCGCAAGGCGTCGTGTCCGGTCCAGCTCTGGATTGCAATGCCGATATCGACGTCGGCGGTCGCGCGCATCGCCTGGATGTCGTGGACGTGCGTGAGCACGATGTCGCGCGCGCTCGCGCCGCCGACGAACCACGCGATGTTCGTCGCCTCCGCGGCGGCGACGACTTCCCGCAGCATCGCGGCAATGGTTCCGGCGAGCGGCCGATGCGGCAGCAGTTCAAGCGGCGAGGTAGCGTTCACGCAGCATCCTGGCGGTTTCGAGATTGCGCGGGTCGCCGCTTGCGACGAGATCGGCATAAACGAGCAGCGGCGCGACGACGTTCGGCGGCAGGCCATCGACAGGCATGAGTTTCACCGGCGCGCGCAGGAACTCGACGTTGCCCGCAGGGTCGGGCCGCAGCCGTGCCTGCATGATCCATTCGCGCGGCACGGCGTCGGCGCAATAGGCGGTGACCGTGGCCGGCTTGAGATATTCCGTGAGGATTGCAGCAGCCGGTTCGCCGCCGAACTGGCACTGACCGGGAAGGGCGGAAACGTCGCGCCACCAGTCGTTCGAATCGGCGCGATAGCGTCCCAGCACGAGCGATTCGCGCAATTGCCGCGGATACAGCGTGACCCATTCGTCGATCAGCCGTTCGCGGTCGGCGAACTGAAGGCCGCGGCCGTCGGGACGCTCGAAGACGTCGCGGTGATCGATGAGCGCGCGCACGGCGTTCTGCACGGTGCCGTGACTCACGCCCGCAATCTGTGCGATGTCGCGATAGCCGCGCTCCAGCAGCGCCGGCGTGACGAGCAGCGCGAGCGTGACGCGTAATGTCGATTTGGTCCACGTTCGCGAACGCGGCGCCTTGCTGGCGGCCACGCGCGGACGCCCCGAGACGATCACGATGCTAGTGCCCTCGACGAGACTCGCGTTGCCCGCCAGATCGAGCGCATCGACGTTCATCTCGCGGCAAGCGCGGATCATGTTGGGCGACAGATAAGTGGTGACGAGCGCAGGCTTGACGCTGTGCTCGTGCGACGCCGACGCAATGGCCGACAGCGCGCCGACTCTGTCGACGATGTCCCGCACGATCACGGGCCGCTTGACGCGCGCGGTGCCGAAGCGAAATTCGATGGCGGCGTCATAGACGCTGCGCGCGGGCGCCTTCGTGCGGCGCGCGGTGAGGCCGGTCGCGTCGCTGAAGGCAGCGGCGGCGGTTTCGACCATTTGCTCGATATGGTGATCGGCGGGCGGCATGGCGGAGTCGTTTGTCCAATTTTTCGGATTGTACACGAAACGTGGACATCGCTAAAAATTGGACAGACTCCGTTTTCGCTCAAAGATAACTGCAAACGTAGTCGAGCGTTTCGATCACATCGATATCGAAGCGGCTCTTGCCCGGCACCGAAAACGATTCGCCCGCGCTATACGTTTTCCATTCGTCGCTGCCCGCGAGCCGGATGCGGCATTGCCCGGCCTGCACTTCCATGAGTTCGGGTGCATCGGTGCCGAAGTTGAGCGTGCCCGGCAGGATCACGCCGAGCGTCTTGCGCGAGCCGTCGGCGAAGAGCACGGTGTGCGACACGCACTTGCCGTCGAAATAGACGTTGGCGCGTTTGATAACGGAAACCTGATCGAATTGCGTTGCGGCCGTCATGGCGGTCTTCCTTGAGATCGACGAGAGTGAATGCGAACTCGCGCGCAGGCGCTGGCGCGCGAGCCCGTCATCATACAGGCCGTCGGACTGGCGTCATTTCAGGAAGTAGGCGTACACGCCTTTCTGATACGCGAGAAAAGCCTCCGCGAAAATCATGAAGTACAGCACGACCAGCATCCAGAGCGTGAGGCCGTCCTTGACCCGTATCTCCTGAACGAAGAATGGCAGCATCAGCGAAATGTAATAGAACACGCGGTCCTTGCCGAATGGAAAGAGCGTGAACGCAAACACGAGATACACGACGAGACCGAAGTGCATGAGCGCAAGCTCGCGCATCGACGAGCGCAGGCGCAACGCGCGGATATACGGAAGCGATGTCATCAGGAGCATCGAGCCGATCGAATAGGACAGCATCAGCACGAGCAGATTGACCGAGAACTCCGCCTGATAGCCCGCGTAATCGCCGAGACGCCGGCCGCCGAAGGTATCGAAGAGCATCTGCGCGCTCATCGACAACATCGCGCCGGCGATGCTCACCAGCGTAATGGCCGTCCGATTGTTCGGTCCGCTCAGTCGCGCGGCGATCAGCAGCAGGGCGGGAAATGCCACCGTCGTGTGGATGGTGCTGGCGATCAGCAAGCCGAGCACCGGGCGCCTGAACACGATGGCAAAGAGCACCGCAATGGCGAACGCGAAGCCCTGACGAATCTGGAACAGCCCGGTCACGCACAGCGCCGACGGAATCACGATCCACAACAGCAAGCCGGTCAGCGGACGGCGCAGGCGTGTGAGCGCCAGGAACACGAGACCGTTGGCGAGCACGACCGTAATGCGGATGGCCGTGTCGGGCGTGAACCCGAAAGCATTGACGAAGAGAATCCAGATTCGCCAGCCGATTTCGTCGGTGACGATGCGCGGAATGAGGCTCGGGCTAAATCCGCGCCGCTGGAAATAGCGTTCGAGCCAGTTCCAGTCGGTATAGCGGAAGTAGGCGATATACGCTTCCTGATCGGGCAGACGGTAGATCGATCGTTCGGAAGTCGCGAGAAACCATAGGATGTATGAGGCGAGCAGCACGAACGCCCACCCCGCGGGCGTCGCGAAGAAAGGGCGGTCAACGCTTTGCGGGCGGCTCAGGTCGAATGAGCCGGGAGTCTTGCGCAACGCCAGGTTTTTCATGGTCGAAAGAAGATACGGGACGCGCTCTGGCTGTCGGTATATGTGCTGCTCGATGCGGGGCGCTTGCAATGAAATGAGTGGCCGCCGCCAGCGTGAATCGACTCGATCGCAACTTGAGACACTAACGGTTTTTGCGGCGCTTGGGGGCGGGTTTTGCGTTGATGTCTGCTGAATGTTCGATGCGTTCGTTAGCGCACATAAGATCGCTGCGCATGACGGTAAGCGCATGGCGCATGTATCGACGCATGCAGCACGAAGACGGCCCTCAAGCCATCACGAGCCACCATCATCTACAGACGGTACGCGTCCCTTGTCAGACCAGAAAATCGGCAAGGTGTACGCAATGCAACGTTTTTTCGCGCTGGCTGCATTCCCCGCCGAAGTCTTTCAGCACGGCATCAAAGTCATGACGAAATCCGCACGCGTCCCGCCGCATAAGGCTTCCGGCGCAGCCGTCCTGCCGGCTCCGCGTCCGATAGCCCCGAAGCATGACCACGATTGCAACATTTTTCGAATGCCGCTCGCTTCCCTTGCGACAGGCCTTCAGGCGAAGTTGCGGGCGCGTTGCGCGCCTGGGCCGCGCCGCCCGATCACCGCTGTGCGGGCTATTCAGCAGACGAAAACGTTTGGCGGCCATGGGCGCTCAGTCCGCATACCGTATGAAGACCGCTTTTCACGGTTGAATCAATTTTGATCGAGGACACGGCGCGGCGCGCGGCGTCGGAGCGCAAAGCCACACAGGTACAAGGATTAGCGTGTGCTGGCACACCTCTCGCTTATGTATGACCAAGCACGAAGACCACCGCGATCCTCAACGATAAAAACTGCGGCCACTTCGTGCTACGGGGCTGGTCGCAACGGGTTCGATGAACGCCATTCGAGCGTGCACGAAACCCGTTGCGAGCCAGAAAAAAGCACAGCGCCAAGCGCACAGACAAGAGCATAAGAACATGTTGACTCTCCAATCCGACCTGCACGGCAACCATCTGTTGGGCGCGCTTCCGGCGCAAGAATGGCAGGCCATCGCGCCGCATCTCGAACTGGTCCAACTGCGCACCGAGCAACTGCTCTGCGATTCCGGCCAACGCATCCATCACGTGTATTTCCCGACCACGGCAATCATCTCGCTGCTGCATACGATGGAAGACGGCGGCTCGGTCGAGGTCGCGGCGGTCGGTCGCGAAGGCATGTCGGGCGTGCCTGTGCTGACGGGCGGCGACACCATGCCGACGCGCGTACAGGTCCAGTGCGCGGGCTTCGCTTATCGGATGAGCGCGGGCGCGCTGCGCGAGCACTTCGGCCGCTCGGACTTCCTGCGCCGCATCATGCTGCTGTACATGCAAGCCCTCCTCACGCAGGTCGCGCAGACGGCCGCTTGCAATCGGCATCATTCGCTCTCGAAGCAACTGTGCCGCTGGCTGCTGATTCAGACGGACCGCACGCCGTCGGATCAACTGCGTGTCACGCAACAGATGATCGCCGACATGCTCGGTGTACGTCGCGAAGGTGTGACCGAAGCCGCCGGCAAGTTGCACGACGCGGGCCTGATTCATCACAGCCGCGGCTGCATCAAGGTGCTGGATCGCGCGGGTCTGGAAGAGCGCGCCTGCGAGTGCTACGGCATCGTCAAGCGCGAGTTCGACCGCATGTTGCCGCGCCGTCAGGTCGAAGCCGTCGTATAAGCGTGTTCAGACGAGGGCGCGGCTGGCTGCAGCCGCCCGCCCGCGCAACCAGTTGATGCTGGCGAAGAGCAGGACGGCGAAGACGATAAGCATCGTCGCCACGGCGAGAATCGACGGATCGATCGAATCGCGGATACCGCTCCACATCTGCCGCGGTACCGTGCGCTGATCCGGCCCGCCGATGAACAGAATCACGATCACTTCATCGAACGAAGTCGCGAACGCGAACACGCTGCCGGTCGCGACGGCGGGCATGATGAGCGGCAAGGTCACGCGGCGAAACGCGATCCAGGGCGCGGCGCCGAGGCCGGACGCGGCGCGCAACAGACTCTGATCGAACGACAGCAACGACGCCGTCACGGTGATCACGACGAACGGCGTGCCGAGCGCCGCGTGCGCGAGAATCACGCCGGGGTACGAGTTCACGAGCCCGAGCGGCGCGAAGATCAGATAAAAGCCCGCCGCAACGACAACGATCGGCACGATCATCGGCGAGATGATGATCGGCATGATCACCGAGCGCCACGGAAACTGCGCGCGCGAAAGGCCGAGCGCCGCGAGCGTGCCGAGACAGGTGGCGATCAGCGTCGATGCCGCGCCAATGCCGATGCTGTTCAACAGCGAGCGCTGCCAGTCCGGGCTCGTCAGCGCCTGTTGATACCAGCGCAGCGAGAAGCCTTGCAGCGGGTACGAAAAGTACGATCCCGAGTTGAACGAGAGCGGGATGATCGCGAGAATCGGTGCGATGAGAAAGAAGAGGACGAGCGCGGTATGCAGCCGCACCCATCGCGATGCGATGCGTTCCGTCAGCACTCTGTTGCGTTGTTCCGGCATGAAGGTTCCTCGCGTGCGGACGAATCAACCGAAACGCAGCCGGTCGATGCCGACGATCCGGTTGAACAGAAAATAAAAGATCGCCGTGAAGATCACGAGGTACGCCGAGAGCGCGCCCGCCAGCCCCCAGTTGAGCTGCGTGTTCGTCTGCAACGCGATCAATTGGCTGATCATCTCGTCGCCTGCGCCGCCGAGCAGCGCGGGCGTGATGTAGTAGCCGAGCGCAAGCACGAAGACGAGAAAGCATCCCGCGCCGACGCCCGGCAGCGTCTGCGGAATATAGATGCGCACGAACGCGGTGAACGGATGCGCGCCGAGCGATTGCGCCGCGCGCACATACACGGGCGACACGCCCTTCATCACCGAAAAGATGGCGAGGATCATGTACGGCAGAAGCACGTGTGTCATGCCGATCAACACGCCCGTGCGGTTGAAGATGAGCGGCAGCGGATGCGAAGCGAGGCCGAGTCCCATCAACACGCCGTTGATCACGCCGCCCGGTTGCAGCAGCACGTACCACGCGGTCGTGCGCACGAGCAGCGAGGTCCAGAACGGCACGATCACGAAGAGCATCAGACGGTTACTGCTCGTTGCGGGCAGATTGGCGAGCAGCCACGCGACCGGATAACCGAGCACGAGACACAGCAGCGTGACGGATGCGCTGATCGCTATCGTGCGCAGAAAGGCTTGTCGATAGATCGACGCGTTATCGGCGACGAAAGCGACATTGCCTTGCGGCGTCACCTGCGCATCGACGGCGGCGAGCAGATAGTCGGGCGTCGGCGATGCGGCGGCGCGCTTCAACAGCCGCCACGTTTCCGGGGCATTCCAGCGTTCGTCAAGCTCGATCAGCGCGGGCTTCCACGCGGGCGGCGTCTCGTCGCGGACGCTGCGCGCGGTGCGCATCAGCAGGCTGCGAAACTCGGGCTGCGCGAAGTTGAGCCTGCGCGCGACGGTGCCGAGCTGCCCGCTCTGCTGCGCGTCACGAAGCCCTGTCGCAAGCAGTGCGAAGATGTATTCATCGGGCACGCCGCGCCCGTCCCAGGCATCGAGCGCGCGGGACAGGGCGGGCATGCTCGCGGGCACTTCCTTGTTCTCCACGCTGCGCGCGAGCAACAGCGCAATTGGCGCGATGAACGTCGAAAGAAGAAACACGATCAGCGGAAGCGCAAGCAGCAACGCCTGCACCGATGCGCGGCGGCGCGCCTTCTGAAAGGACGCGCGGCCGTCGGCTCTCGTCGGAGAACCGGATGCGGCGGCGTGAATCGATGCGGGCATATCGTGTCTGTCCTCTGATCGTGCGCTGCCGTTACTGCGTCAGCCAGACCTGGAAACGCTTGTTGATCTGGTCCGCGTTGTCGGCCCAGAAGTTCGCGTTGATCTGCACCGCGCGCTTGAAGTTGTCCGGCGCGGTCGGCAGGTCGGCGAGACGCTGCTTGTCGATGAGCGCGATCGCGTCCTTGCGCGGCGGCGCATACGCGATGTACTTCGACAGATCCGCATACGACTTCGGCTGCGACGCCGAGACGATGAACTTCGCGGCGTCGTCGGCGTGCTTCGCGCCCGCCGGAATGCCCCACCATTCGAAGTCGTAGACCTGCGCGTCCCACACGGCCTTGAACGGCTTGTTGTCCTTCTTCGCGGCATCGTCGATGCGGCCGTTGTACACCTGCGTCATCGCGACCGCGCCGTCCGCGAGCAACTGCGGCGCCTGCGCGCCCGACTCCCACCACACGATGTTCTTCTTGATCGTGTCGAGCTTCTTGAACGCGCGATCGACGCCCGCGGGCGTGCCGAGCACCTTGTAGACATCTTTCGGATCGACGCCGTCGGCGATCAGCGCCCATTCCATCGATACTTTCGGCGACTTGCGCAGGCCGCGCTTGCCGGGGAATTTCTGCAGGTCGAAGAAGTCGTTGACCGTGGTCGGCGCGGTCTTCAGCTTGCTCGCATCGTACGCATAGACGGTGGACCAGACCATGCTCGCGACCGCGCAATCGCTGATCGAACCGGGAATGAAGTCGCTCGTCTTGCCGAGTGTCTTCTTGTCAAACTTCTTGAGCAGGCCTTCGTCGCAGGCGGTGATCGCGTCGTTGGTTTCGAGGTCGATCAGATCCCACGTCGTGTTCTTGGCCTGCTCCATCGCGGAGAGTTTGGCGAGGCCGCCGTCATACGATTCGGTCGAGAAGCCGATGCCGGTCGCCTGCGTAAATGGCTCGAAATAAGCCTTTTTTGCAGCGGCTTCATACGCGCCGCCGAAGGTCACGACGGACAGCGTCGTGGCCGCGTGGGCGGCGGCGCTGCCGAACGCGATAACAGCGAGTGCGGCGCATTGTGCTTTGATGTGGGTGCGCATGTCAGTTGGCTCCTGCGGGTGCGGTCGAGATGAGGGAAGGTGACGGCGGGGTGGTCGGGGCAATCGCGGGCGCGCTTTTCGGCGCCATCATCGCGAGAATCTTGCAGTCGTCGTGACGCCATGCAATTTCGATCGTGCTGCCGGCCGCAGGCAGCGCGTGACGCTGGGTGTTGGGCACTTTCACGACGAGCGAATCGCGCGAGCCGAGCTTCAGATGCACGCGATGATGATCGCCGCAATACACGAGTTCTTCGACGCGCGCCTGCACCACATTGCTGTGCTCGTCGGCATGCGTGCTGTCCGCGCCGGCAATGTGCGCGCGCTCGGGGCGCAACGCGAGCATCGCATCGTCGCCGGCGCGCAGGCCTTGCTCGCAGCGGCCGCGAATGACGCTGCCATCGGAGAGCGCGAGCGTCGCCCATTCGCCGTTCGCACTGACCACGCGCCCCGTGAGCCCGTTGTTCTCGCCGACGAAGTTCGCGACGAACGCGTTCTGCGCGTTCTCGTACAGCTCGCTCGGCGTGGCGGCCTGCTGGATGCGGCCATCGGAAAACACGGCAACGCGGTCGGACATGGTGAGGGCTTCGGCCTGATCGTGCGTGACATACACGACCGTGAGCGACAACTCGCGATGCAGCCGCATGATTTCGTATTGCATCGTTTCGCGCAGACGTTTGTCGAGCGCGCCGAGCGGCTCGTCCATCAGCACGACGGAAGGCTCGAACACGAGCGCCCGCGCGAGCGCGACGCGCTGCTGCTGGCCGCCCGACAGTTGCGCCGGACGCCGGTTCGCCAGATGCGGCAACTCGATCATTTCCAGCGCGCGCTTCACACGCACCTTCTGCTCGGCGCGGCTCACGCGCCGCACGGAGAGCGGAAACGCGACGTTCTCCGCAATCGTCAGATGCGGAAACAGCGCGTAGTTCTGAAACACCATGCCGATGTCGCGCTGATGCGGCGGCTTGTCGTCCAGACGCTTGCCATCGAGGCGAATCTCGCCTTGCGTCGGCGTTTCAAAGCCCGCGAGCATCATCAGCGTGGTGGTCTTGCCCGAACCCGATGGCCCGAGCAGCGACAGGAATTCTCCGCGGCGCACGTCGAGATTCAGATCCTCCACGACGGAATGCACACCGTCGTACGATTTGCTCACCCCGGCGAAGGAAATGAAGGAAGGGTTTGACATCGTGATCGCGTCCTGTCTTCAGTGCTGTGCGACCTTCGCCGCGAGATAGCGCGCGAAGTCGTAATTGGGCCGTTCGAGATGACTCAGGTGTCCCGGCTTCGCGAGCGGCGCATGCACGCCGCGAAACACGGCTTGCACGCCGCGCTTGTCTTCCGCGTTCACTTCGTCGAGCAGCTTCTTGAGCGTGGTCATGTGCGCGTTCGCTTCCGGGTCCGAGATGAACTCAGGCGCAAGCCCGCCGCCGAAGCGGATATGCACGTGCCCCACGCCGCGCGGCTGCAACGCGAGATACCAGAAATAGCCGGGCGTGAGCGTGACGAGATGCGTCGGATAGATCGCGAGCAAAGCGGTCGTCTTGCGCCAGTGGCCCGTCAATCGCGTGTTATCCGGATGCGCATTGCCGATAGGCAAGCTCGCTTCCTTCGTAATCCAGTGATAGTTGAACGCGGGATAACCCGGCGGACATTCCATCTCTTCGAGCTTCGAATGCGGACCGACGGTCGCGCGATGCAGCATCGGCAAGTGATAGCTCTCCATGAAGTTTTCCGCGAGGATCTTCCAGTTCGTGTCCCACACGTGTTCTTCATAGAACGTTTCGATGTAGTCCGCCATGCCGTACGCGCCGATCAGCTCGCTCAACTCCGCAAGCTGCTGCTGCACGGGCGGCGCGTTATCGTCGAGCGTCACATAGATCCAGCCTTGCCATTCTTCGCAGCGCACCGCGGGCAGCATGTAGCTTTCCTTGCAGAAGCCCGCTTGCCGCTCCATCAGCGGTGCGCCCTTCAATGCGCCGTCCAGCGAATAATTCCACGCGTGATAAGGACACACGATGCGGCGCACGTTGCCGCGCCCTTCCAGCAGCACCGACATGCGATGCAGGCACACGTTCGACATCGCCTTGAGTTGCATCTGCTCGTCGCGCAACACGACAATCGGCTGCGCGCCGATCTGCGCCGTCAGATAGTCGCCGGGCGCCTGCAACGCACTCGCGCGCCCGACGCATTGCCATTCGCGCGCAAAGATCGCGCGTTCTTCGAGCGACAGAAACTCGGCCGATGTATAGACGCCGGGCGGCATGGCATGCGCGTCGCTGAATGGTCGTTCGCAATTCGACCGCAACGCATCGACGAGCGTGTGTACTGCAATCGTGCTTGCCGGATCTGCCATGAAGTCCTCCGAGTCCGTTCCCCGCGAGCGCGCGCCGACGCCGGGCTTCAAGATGTTGCGCTCAACCTGAACATCAATCTATCAAGCCAAATTGCCAGCCAAAATATTGTTTTCGGATACAAAGCAAAGCTTTTGGCTATGCAGCGGGTCCGCTAGTTATCCCGCTAGTTATCGATACGCAGGCGACGGATATACGTCTCGCAAAACGACGAGAAGCGATGCACCACCTGACGCGGCCGCATCGTGCGCGATTGCGCGATGCCGAGCGTCGTTGCGTTCACGTTGTCCTTGAAGCGCTTAATCACGAAGTCTTCGCCGTCTACCGTGCGATTCGATTTAAGCGGAAAGTTGAGGATGCTGTAGCCCAGACCGTTGGCCACCATGCCGCGCACGACCTCCGGCTGCGACGAGCGAAACGCAGGCACCGGACGGCTCCCGACAGCGTCGAAGAGCGCGGCGAAATACTCGCGGCTGTGCGGCAGATCGAGCATCACGTAAGGCTCCGGCAGCAGATCGGCAAGCGATACGCGGCGCGCGCGTGCGAGGCGATGCGTCTTCGGCAGGATCGCGTAAGGCGGCAGGGACAGCAGCGGCGTGAACGCGATATTCTCGGTGAGATCGAGGCTATAGGTCAGCGCGATGTCGAGCGAACCGTCGTGCAAGCCACGCAGGAGACCGTCCTGATGCGCCTCGACCGTGCGAAACGAAATGCCCGCGTGTCCCGCCGTGAAGCGGCTGATGAGCCCCGGCATCAAAGGCGGCGCGAGTGAGACGAGACAGCCGAGCGCGATCGATCCGGTCATGCCGCCGTCCATCTCTTTCGCGGCCATCTGCAATTCTTCGGCGATCTTCAGGAGATTGCGCGCCTGGCCGAGCAGGTCGCGGCCCGCTTGCGTGAGGGACAGACCGCTCGCGTGATGTCGTATGAAGAGTTGCACGCCGAATGACTCTTCGAGGTCTGCGAGTGCCGTCGAGATCGAAGGCTGCGAAATATGCAGACGCCGCGCCGCCGCAGTGAACGACAACGCTTCCGCCGTGACGACAAAGTAGCGCAACTGGCGCAACGAATAGCGCAAGGGAAGGTTTTCCATCGACGATGCTCCATGACCGGCGTTCGTTCTTTCGTTCTTTCGTTCGGCGGCATTGTGAAGCCGTCAAAAATGACTGCATAGCCAAATCCGATGCTATGCATTTTTTAAATATATTTTTCGGATTCTGTCGGGGCGCGTAGATTTTCACGAAGACATCACGCAGATAAACGGTCTTTCGGAAGGACATAGCCATGACAGTGGAAACAACGTCAATCGATACGCTCGTGGTCGGCGCAGGGCAGGCGGGCGTCGCGATGAGCGAGCATCTGAGCAAGCTCGGCGTGCCGCATCTCGTGCTGGAACGCGACCGCATTGCCGAACGCTGGCGCACCGGACGATGGGATTCGCTGGTCGCCAACGGCCCCGCATGGCACGACCGTTTTCCCAACCTCGAATTCGCCGACTTCGATCCGAACGCGTTTGCATCGAAGGAACAGGTCGCGGATTATTTCGTCGCTTACGCGAGAAAGTTCGATGCGCCTATCCGCACCGGCGTCGACGTGAAGAAGGTCGTGCGCAATGCGGGACGCCCGGGCTTTACGGTCGAAACATCGGACGGAACGATCGAGGCGAATCGCGTTGTCGTCGCGACGGGGCCGTTTCAGCGGCCGGTCATTCCGCCGATCGCGCCTAACGCTACGCATCTCACGCAGATTCACTCGGCCGACTATCGCAATCCTGCGCAGTTGCCCGAAGGCGGCGTGCTGGTGGTCGGCGCGGGATCGTCGGGCGTGCAGATCGCCGATGAATTGCAGCGCGCGGGCAGACGCGTTTATCTTTCAGTGGGTGCGCATGATCGTCCGCCGCGCGGTTATCGCGGCCGCGATTTCTGCTGGTGGCTCGGCGTGCTCGGCGAATGGGACGCGGAAGTCATGAAGCCCGGCCGCGAACACGTGACGATTGCCGTGAGCGGCGCGCGTGGCGGCCAGACGGTGGATTTCAGGCGTCTCGCGCATCAGGGCATCACGCTCGTCGGCCTGACGAAATCGTTCGATGGCGACATCGTGACGTTCGAAGCCGATCTCGCGGATAACATCCGGCGCGGCGACGAGAACTATCTGTCGCTGCTCGATGCAGCCGATGCCTACGCCGCGCGCAACGGCCTCGATCTTCCCGAGGAGCCCGAAGCCCGCATCATTCCCGCCGATCCGGACTGCATGACGCATCCGCTCGCCGAACTCGATCTGGCGCAGGCAGGCGTGACCTCGATCATTTGGGCGACGGGCTATGCCGTCGATTTCGGCTGGCTGCAAGTCGATGCATTCGACGACAAAGGCAAGCCCCGGCATCAGCGCGGCGTCGCGAAGGAGCCGGGCATCTATTTTCTCGGCTTGCCGTGGCTCTCGCGGCGCGGCTCCGCGTTCATCTGGGGCGTGTGGCATGACGCGAAGCACATTGCCGATCACATCGTCACGCAGCGCAAATACCTCGCTTATTACGATGCGCCGCAAGCTCGCACCGAACGCTCGTCTGCCGAATCGTCCGTACACACGACGAGCGAAGTAGGCGTCAACTGATTTCAAACTTTCCTCAGTCATTCTTCAGTACCAAGGTGCATCGATGAGCCAACCAACGCATACCCGTATCCGCATGTTCAACACGAAGGATACGTACCCGAACCAGACGCTCGACAACGATCTCTGCCAGGCCGTGCGCGCGGGCAACACCGTGTATGTGCGCGGCCAGATCGGCACGGATTTTTCGGGCAATCTCGTCGGGCTCGGCGATCCGCGCGCGCAGGCCGAGCAGGCGATGAAGAACGTCAAGCAATTGCTGGAAGAAGCGGGAAGCGATCTCTCTCATATCGTCAAGACGACGACGTATCTCACCGATGTGCGCTTTCGCGAACCGGTGTATCGCGAAGTCGGCAAGTGGCTGAAGGGCGTGTTTCCGATTTCGACGGGACTGACCGTCGTCGCGCTCGGCCAGCCGGAATGGCTGATGGAAATCGACGTGATCGCGGTCATTCCGGAAGGCTGGACGCCGCCTCAGGCCTGATGGAGGGCACATGACATTTTCTATCGTCGGACGTTGCGATAAGACGGGGCAGCTTGGCATCGCGATCAGTTCATCGAGCATCGCGGTCGGCGCGCGGTGTCCGTGGGTGCGCGCGGGCGTCGGCGCGGTGGCGACGCAAAACGTCACGCTGCCCGCGCTCGGCTCGCAGATTCTCGATCAACTGCAACAGGCACGGCTCGATCCGGCCGCGGCGCTCGAACGCGCGCTTGCCGCGAACGAATGGAGCGAGTACCGGCAGGTGACGGTGATCGACGCGCAAGGCCGCACCGCATTTTTCAGCGGCAGGGAAGCGCTCGGCACCTATCACGCGGTGGCGGGAAATCAATGCGTCGCTGCGGGCAACATGCTGGCGGGCATCCACGTCATCGAAGCGATGATTCCCGCATTCGAGAACGCCACGGGCGCACTCGCGGACCGCTTGCTTGCCGCGATGCATGCCGCGATGGCCGCAGGCGGCGAAGCAGGGCCGGTGCATTCGGCGGCGCTGAAGATAGCGGGCGAGATGAGCTGGCCGCTCGTCGATCTGCGAGTCGATTGGGCCGACGACGATCCCATCGGCAAGCTCGATACGCTGTGGCAGGCCTACAGGCTGCAGATGCAGGACTACGTGACGCGCGCGCTGAACCCGACCGCCGCGCCCAGCTACGGAGTGCCGGGCGATGAGTGACATGACGAGCCGCGCGCTGCTGGAAAAGCTGATCGGCTTCGCAACCGTCAGCCGCGATTCCAATCTGGAACTGATCGAGTTCGTGCGGACGTATCTGGCCGGTTACGGCGTCGAGAGCGAGCTTTTCTACAACAACGCCCGCACCAAGGCAAATCTGTTCGCGACGATCGGTCCGCGCAATCGCGGCGGCATCGTGCTGTCGGGACATACGGATGTCGTGCCCGTCGATGGTCAGGCGTGGACCGTCGATGCTTTTCGCCTCACCGAAAAAGACGGCCGCCTGTATGGCCGCGGCACCGCCGACATGAAGGGCTTTCTCGCCTCGGTGCTGGCGGCGGTGCCGCGTTTCATCGAACGCGATCTGAAGCTGCCGGTGCATCTTGCGTTCTCGTATGACGAAGAGGTCGGCTGCCTCGGCGTGCGGCCGATGCTCGCGGAACTGGAAAAGCGCGCGCACAGGCCGGTGCTGTGTGTCATCGGCGAGCCGACCGCGCTCAAGCCGGTTCTGGGTCACAAGGGCAAGCTCGCGATGCGTTGTCAGGTGAAGGGCGCGGCGTGCCATTCGGCCTACGCGCCGTATGGCGTCAACGCGATTCAATATGCGGCGCGTCTCATCAATCGTCTGGACGAGATCGGCGAGCAACTTGCGCAGCCCGAGCATCACGACACGCGTTTCGATCCGCCTTACTCGACGGTGCAGACCGGCGTCATCAAGGGTGGCCGCGCGCTCAACATTGTGCCGGCCGAATGCGAATTCGATTTCGAAGTGCGCGCGCTGCCGGGCTTCGATGCGAATCGCGTCGCCGATGAATTGCAGACTTACGCGAACGCCGAGCTATTGCCGAAGATGCGCGCGGTGAAGCCGGACACGGATATTCGCCTCGAGCCGCTGTCGGCGTATCCGGGACTCGCGACATCGCCGGAAAGCGAAGCGGCGCGTCTCGTCGCCATGCTGAGCGGCTCGACGGATTTCGGCACGGTGGCCTTCGGTTCCGAAGGCGGCCTGTTCAATCGGGCGGGCATTCCCTCGGTGGTCTGCGGACCGGGAAGCATGGATCAGGGCCACAAGCCCGACGAATTCGTGACGGTCGAACAACTGCGCGACTGCGACACGATGATGATGCGTCTCGCGGACCATCTCTCGGCCAGCGCCTGACTTCACGCGGTACCTCCGTCAAAGCGACAGCACACGCTTCGAGCGTGAGGGCATCGCTTTGCCGTCGACTTATTGCTATCGAATCACAGGAGACGACTTTGAACACAGCGCAACAGAACGCTTCGCCGCTGATCGAGAAGCACACGATCGGCTATGTGCCGCCCGAGGATCGTCACGGCAAGGTGCGCGATCTCTTTACGCTGTGGTTCGGCGGGAACATTGCGCCTCTGCCGATCGTGACCGGCGCGCTCGGCGTGCAGATGTTCCATCTGAATCTGCTGTGGGGCATCGTTGCGATCGTCGTGGGGCAGGCGGTCGGCGGCGTGTTGATGGCACTGCATTCGGCGCAGGGACCGCAGATGGGCATTCCGCAGATGATCCAGAGCCGCGCGCAGTTCGGCTCGTGGGGCGCGCTGCTCGTCACGGTGATCGCCGGCGTGATGTATGTAGGCTTCTTCGCGTCCAACATCGTGCTGGCGGGGAAGTCGCTGCACGGTATCGAAAGCGCGGTGTCGGTGCCGGCGGGCATTATCGTCGGGGCGCTCGGGTCGGGGCTGATCGGCATCATCGGATACCGGTTCATTCATATCCTGAACCGCATCGGCACGTGGGTGCTTGGCATTGGCATCTTCGTCGGCTTCGGGTACATCCTCACGCATATCGCCACGGACGATTTCCTCACGCGCGGCGGCTTCAATATTGCCGGGTGGCTGGCAACCGTGTCGCTCTCGGCGCTCTGGCAGATCGCGTTCGCGCCGTATGTGTCCGACTATTCGCGCTATCTGCCGGAGAACGTGCGCGTTGCATCGACATTCTGGGCGACGTATCTGGGCTGCACCATCGGTTCGACGCTCGCGTTCGTCTTCGGCGCGGTTGCGGTGCTGGCCGTGCCGCCCGGTGCCGACGCGATGGACGCAGTGAAGCAGGCCACCGGTCCGCTCGGCCTGCCGATGCTCGTGCTGTTCCTCTTGAGCGTGATCAGCCATAACGCGCTGAACCTGTACGGCGCGGTGCTCGCGACGATCACTTCGTTGCAGACGTTCGCGTATCGCTGGATTCCTACGGCCAAGTCGCGCGCGGTGTTGTCGGTCGTGATTCTGCTTGCATGCTGTTATGGCGCGATCGGTGCGTCGACGAACTTCGTCGCGAATCTCGTAGATCTCGTGCTCGCGCTGCTCGTCGTGCTGGTACCGTGGACGGCCATCAATCTGATCGACTTCTATGTGATCCACAAGGGCAAGTACGATATTCAATCGATCTTTCAGGTGGACGGCGGCATTTACGGGCGCTTCAATCCGCAGGCGTTGATCGCGTATGCCATCGGCATCGTCGTGCAGATTCCGTTCATGAATACGCCGATGTACGCAGGCCCCGTGCCGAAGTATCTCGACGGCGCGGACCTCTCGTGGGTCGTCGGCCTGCTGCTGACGTCGCCGCTGTATTACTGGCTTGCATCGCGCGATACGGTTTATCGGCGCAGGCAGAATCATGCGCAGATGGCGTCGAACGCCACGCGCTAAAGACCGGCGCAAGCACGCGTGGCCTACTTCGGCAGAATGCTCTTCGCCCAGTCGACCACCTTGCTGCGCGCCTTGTCGAACTCGTTCGTGTTCGTGCCGTCCGCTTTGGCCTGTTGCGTGGGCGCTTTTGCGGCGGCGAGGCAAGCGGCCTTCATGTCCGGATACTTGATGCTGCAGGTCTGCGCGAGTTCGTTGGCATGCTGCACGTTGCCGTGCTCGCGATAGTATGAAATCACCGATGGCCAGGTGATCGACGCGCGATCGAAATAATCGAATTGCTGCAACAGGAACGACTCGCCCTGGCGCGGGTCCTTGACGGCAACGCGCCGCGCGAGATTGGTTTGTATCAGCCACGACGGATCGCGCGAGTTCTGGTTGCGGCGCAGAACCTGCGCCTGCGCATCGGGCGAACCGCTATGCGCGAGCGCCATCAGATTCGAGAGCAGGAAGACCGGATACGCATCGTTCGCGGTGACGCCGGAGGCCGCCTTCTGCGCGAGATCGAGCGCCTGGCTGTACTGTCCCGCCGCCTGCAGGTTCTGCACGTCGGCGGTGGATGCGTAATGCGTGAGGATCGTGGGCGTCGAGCCGCGCTTCCTGGCGGCTTCCCACGCGTCCTTGCGCGGGTCCGGCCGCTTGTCGCCCATCACGGGGCGCACGAGTTTGGTCAGGCTTTCTTCGCGCGCGGCCGGATCGCCGTGATCGTCATGCAGGGATTCCATCTGTTCGTCGATCTGATTCTCGATCAACTGTTGCAGGTCGAACGCGTTTTGCGCCGCCCCGACTTCGACATCCGAACGCACCGACGTATAGGATGAAACGACGTCGCTGAGCGCCGAGAGACTGCCGATCTGATTGAGCCGCATCGTGCTCGTTCCGGCGGACACCGGCACGAGCGGCTGCGCGTGCGCCTTGGTCGCCGCGCTCTGGCTCGCTTTTGCACGGGCCATTTGCGCCTGTTGCTCGCGCAGTTTCTTGCGCCGTTCCTTCGACTCCTGATCGTAGGTGATGACGCGCTCGAAGAACGCCTTGAAGCCGTCGATATACGAGTAATTGCAACGCAGGCTGATGGTCGCGCCGAAGCGGTCGGCCTGCTCTTCGACGCTGCGCTGCCACGCCGGAAACAGCACGCGCGTGCCGAGCGTATCGACGACGCCGACATTGTCGATGCCCGTCCACGCGTTGGCCGTCGGCGGCTTGTTCGCGATGGACCACGCGAGCGAGACCACTTCGGCGGACGTCTGACCGGCCGTGCGCACATCGAAGATCGCATGATGATTCAGATAGACGTGCCCGAACTCATGCGAAAGAATCGCGAATATTTCGTCTTCCGACTCGGCGGACTGAATCCATCCCATCGAGACGAAGATATTGCCCGCGCCGCTCGAATTGGCGTTGAGGCCCGTGTCCGCGATGACATGAACGGAGCCCGGATAGCCCGGCGTGCCCGCCGTCTTCTTGATGGTGACGAGCAGGCTGTTGAGATAGGCCTCCATGTCCGGCATCGGCACGAGGCCATAACCGTCGGCGCGCGCCTTGCTCAGGTCGAGCTTCGCGTCGGGCCAGGTGCGTTGCGGCGGGGGCGGCAGCACGCCGACGCCGTCCATGTCGCCCGCGTTCCGGTTGGTTCCGGTGATGCTGCCGAGATCGAGCGGCAGTTTGGTGTCCGCGCACGCGCCGAGCAGCAGGCTCGCGCAGGCGGTGCAGAAGCAGCGCCGGTTGATGGTGGTCATCATTGGCACCTGTTGGTGGCGGCGCCGAGCTGGCCCGCGGCGTGGACGCTTGCCGAGGCGTTGCATTTGGCACGGTTGTCGCGGCGCATCTTGATGTCCATGCCGTCGACCCAGTAGCGTTTGCTGCCGACGGCGACCGGATAAAACCCCTTCTCTTGCGTACCGGTTACGTGCAGCGGCATGGCTTCGGGCGGCGCGAGGCCGGCGCTTTCCTTGTCATCCGGCGAGGCATAGAGTTTGAGAGACCCTCCCGCCTTCATCGGTTCGACCAGGGTCTCCTTGGGCTCGGCGTCGGCGGCTTGAGAAGTGGCAACTGGCGCGATCGAGAGCGCGAGCAGCGCCGCGATCGACAGCAACCTGACGCATGACCCGGAAAGGTGCTTGTTCATGACTTTTCCTCTTTGACGTCCAAGATCCAGTTGGCGAAGTCGGGTCCCCACTCGACCCATTCGAGAGCCAGCGCGCAGGCGACCAGATGCGAAACGGGGAGAAACGGCACATGCATCACGTGCTGCCCCACGACCAGGAACACGACCGCGAAGACGATCAGCGCGACGCCGCTGATCAGAAAGCGCCCGATCTTGATGACAACGTCCCTGAGCTTCCTGTACGCGTAAGACCTGACGGGCGGCGCGGGTGACACGTTCGGCCCGGGCGTCTGCTCCTGCGACTTGCGTCTCTCCTTGAGCTGGCGCTCCACAAGCTCTTTGCCCGCACGCACGAGAACGATCGGCAGCAGTCCCATCAGGCACAGCCCGGCAAATGGAAGCCAGCGCTTGTCGGACGGTCTGGAAGGCGGTTCCCAGTGCTCCTGATATCTGCCTCGTGACGTCAGCAAGTTGTCGAGCGCCATGGCGTGCAGAAATACACCGGGAATGCGGTCATGCAGCGGCGACACGACAATGTCGTTCGAATAGCGAAGCGACGTTCCGATCATCACGACCTTGTCGCCGAAGGCCTCTTTCAGTTCGCCCGTCGTCATGTCGTAAAGCTCGCTTGCGTGGATCGTCCGATGAAATACGCATAGCGGGCGGCTGAGGCTGCGCATGACGGCGCGTGCCTGTGCGCGTTTGAAGAGGGTCCAGTCGCTGTCGTCGGAAGTGCAGTAGGATTTTTCGTCTTTCTCGCCATCGTCGAAGCTGATGAGATGCGCATCCTTGCGCGCTTCCTTCTCTTCGTCGTCTTCGGCTTCCCACAACAGACCGGCCTGCGCGGTGTCGAGTCCCCAGGTCAGGACCATCGAGCTGCCGATCTCTCGTTCGGGCAGGGCTTGCGACAGCTCGAACGCGTCTTCGTAAATCGACAACGCGGCGCTGCGCGGTATCGGCGCGTGCGGAGTACTTTCAGCGGCCGACGCGCGCTTGATCCCCGATGTGCGGGCGTCATCGGAATGATGCGGCGCTTCCTCGAAAAAGAGCCGATAAGTCCACGTGATGTGATCGACTTCATTCGGCGAATACTCGATGGCGACCCGCGTCGCCCCGGGGAAATCGTCGAGCTCCTTGCCGATGGTGAGTTTGTCGTCGCGGTCGCGACGCGCGGCCAGAAAGACGACCGGATGCGGGCCGCGGGCCTCCTTGTCGATCTTGTCGATCTCGGTTTCGAATTTTTTCAGGGCATCCGGAGCCTGTTTATGTTCGAAGACGATATCGAAGAAAACGGCGCGCGGATGATAACTATCATTATTGACGAACGCGCGCAGGAGCATCGCGTAGTAGTCGAACGGCGCGGGCCACGACGGCACCGCTTCCCTGGCCAGCGACTTTTCGTCAATCAGCAGCACGGTGATCTCGTCGCGATGCTTCGTTCCGTACCACGCGCCTTCGAGCGGCGCCGCCAGCTTGGCGATTTTCTGCGCGCCCAGTTCCTCGGTGAAGCGGCTCGGCAGCACGAGCGCCACGAGACAGCCCATGAGAATGGTCGACAGCAAACGCCAAAAGAACATCCAGCCCGGACTGCGCAGGCCGGTTTGTTCATGCGATGTTTCTTCTTGATTGCTCGCCGCCATCGCTCGACCTTTAGCGTTCCAATCGCGACAGGTTGAGTTTAGGAAATTGGAAGTGCGAAGCGAAATTCTTTTTTGCTTGCCGAAGGCGCTTTTGCGGATTGATGTGTATTGCTTACCGATGAAGTCCGGCGCAATACGCAGATGATTACGCGCTTGTCAGCCTGAAGGTCCAGCCGGCGTGACGACAGGCACGATAAGCGCGTCGAGGCTTTCCGATGAATTACTCCGACGTTTGCGGTCGGACGAGTTCTACGCCGCGCATCAAAGCTGCACCGCCGAACGCTACTTCCCGCGCGTTTCTATCGATCCGACCGCTTCCTGCGTATCGTCGCTTCGATGCGATGCATGCCGCGCGCCCTTCAGCCACGCGTACATATCGCGGCAAGCGCGCACCGTCCGGTAGCCGACGAGGCCCCAGGTCGAGTTGGCGATCTGCATCGTCCATGCATGGCTGCGGTTGCCGCGTCCCCAGTAGGACTTGAAGCGCTCGGAGCCGACGCCGAAGTCGATGTCGTAGTGCTGCTCCAGCGCCCATTTGACGGCGTGCTCCCACGCAATGGAGCCCGCGCCGAACCTGGCCAGCGACGGATCGAAACTGCCGATCACGGCATTCGCGAGCGGATTGCCGTGGCTCATGATCGCGCCGGCAATCGGGCGGCCGTCGAGCGTCACGACGGTCATGCGCGCAGGCGGCTCGTACGCCGTGCCGCCGCGGTGCGTAAGCGTCGAGATCAGGAAATCTTCGTAGTATTGCGAGAAGAGCCATACGCCCTTCTTCCCGGTGCGCTCGGCCCATTCGCGTTTCCACGCGAGCAGCGCGCGCACGCAATGCGTAATGCCCTCGGCATCCGCGGGATCGATCAGGCGGATGCTCAGTTCGCCTTCCTTCGCGAGCCGTCGCGCGAGTTGCCCGGGCTTCTTGCCGTGCATCGTGCCGAGCGAGCGGCAGTACGTGTTCCAGTCGGCTTCATCGCGCAGTTTCGCGATCCACGCTTCGTGGCGCGAGAGACCGAGCACGCGCGGTTCGCGCGAGGCGACGCGATGCAGTTCGGACCCTTCGTTCAGATACGGCAGATGCACGAAATCCGCCTTGCAATGCGCGCACGCCGCGCGCCATGCGGATTCGATATGCGTGATCGCGCTGGGGCCGTCCTCGACGAGGATGCTCGTGTAGTCGGCGGCATCGGGACTGAGCGGAAGGAGATAGGTCCAGAGGACGCGTCGCCGCGACACGAGCGGCCACACGAGACGCAGCTCGCCGCGCTCGCGCAGCACGATGCAATGCAGCTTTTTGTTCTGCGGCCGCGCGACGTGACGCCAGGCGAGCAGGTTTATGTCGAAGCGCTGGAAATAGCGTCCGTGCGCCTTCAGCCAGAGCGCGTTCCACGCTTGTTCGAGCGCAAGCAGGCCTGGCTCGTCGGTGATGACTTCCAGCTGGATTTGACCGTCGCTCATGCGATCCCCGTGACGCGACGCGCGGGTGCGCGCTGCTCGTCGCATGACTCCGCGGCCAACGTCTGCGCTCGCGCTTCGCCACCCGTCATGCCGACTATCACATTACATTCGACGCCGACGACTTACCGGCCAACAGTCAGTGCTTTTCACGCGACATACTGTCAATGGGATTGCTGCGTCACTATCTCCGTATCACTAACGAAAGAAACAAGTGCGCATAACGTAAGAAACGACGATTTTCATCTTCGATAAAGATGCAAAAAGATCCAGACCGCGCCGTTCACGTCTGCGCTTCGTTCTGCGTTTTTCGCAAGTGCAGGCCGAGCGCATGGCGCGCGCTCAACGCGAGCAGCACGCAGGACACCGCGTTGAAGAGAAAGAGGCCGCTCGGGCCGACGATCGTCATCATCGCCGAGGCGAGCGCGGGACCGGTCATGCCGCCGAACGAGAACAGCACGAGCAGCGTCGCCGAAATGGCGACCCGGTGATGCGCCTCCGTGCGGTCCTGAACGTGCGACACGATAAGCCCATACTGCGTGAACGTGACCGCGACGTAGGCGAGCGTCGCGCACCAGGTGATCGCGCGGACGTCGAAGCAGAAGAGCACGAGACTCAGCGTCGCCGAGATCGATGCCGTGTAGTAGACGAGACGGCGTCGGTCGACGCGGTCGGAGATGCGGCCCATCGGCCATTGCGGCACGAGCGCGCCGATCAGCGCGACGCCCATGAAGGTTGCGAGCTCGCTCGTCGAAAAGCCCGCGCGTTCGAGATAGACCGGCATCATCGCGTAGAAGCTGCTGTAGATGAGGCCCGCGAGCACGCAGCCCGGCACGGCGAGCGGCGCGGCGGCCATCATCTCGCGCACGCTTTCGCGCCATGTGCGCGCGGGCATGCGGTTGAGCGATTCATCGGCGATCTTGACCGGCCAGCCTTCGAGCAGCGTCACGGGCAGCACGGCGGCGGCGAAAAGCGCGGCGGCGATCGAGAACTGTTGTCCGCCCGAACCCGCGCCCACGTTCAGCAGGAACTGGCCCGTTCCCACCGCGAGATAGTTGATGGCCGCATACGAGCCGAAGACCTGTCCGCGCTTTTCGTTCTCGACCGTGCCGTTGAGCCAGCTTTCGATCGACGTATACAGCCCCATGAACGCGACGCCGGTGAGCAGGCGCACGGCGCCGAGCGCCCACGGCGATTGCGCGGCGCCGAACGCCATGGCGAGAATGGATGCCGCTGCCGAAAACGCGACAAAGGTCCGATGCTGCCCGATACGGTCGATGAGCCTGCGATTGACCACCGCGCCGAGAATGAAGCCGCCGTAATAGCACGACTGAATGAGGCCGATGACGATCGTCGGATAGCCGGCTTGCAGGATGCGCAGCGGGATCAGCGTCTGAAAGAGGCCGTTTCCGGTGATGAGCAGCGCGTAGCCGCACAGCAGCCCGGCGAGCGCCCGATAGCTGCTCGCACCGCCGCCCTGGAGTTGCGGCGGCGCGGCGGGCGGCGTGGCGGCGGCGGGCGGCGTCTGGCGGCCGAACAGCTTCGCTTCGGTGAGCGGACCGGTGCGCGCGACGGCGGGCGTTTCCGACGATTCGTGCTCTTGCCCTTCGTCGCTTTGGTCGCTTTCGTCGCCTTCGTGGCCGGCTTCCTCGTTGGGTGCTGCCTGTGTCGTGTCGGGATCAGGGGCGGGAACCTGCGCGAGATCGTTTGCGGAATCGCGCGTCAATTCGTGTTCGATTTTGGACATGACACCCTTGGAAGTTCGGAAGGCGCGGCGTGCTTCGTGGTTTTGCCGTGCCTGCGTGGCGCTGCCCGTCGATGCTAACCGACAGCAGGGCATCGTCGCGATACTTCTAGGGGAAACCCTGAGGCGGCGGCGAATCGCGCGCGGTTTGTATCGCACTGTGTCCGCGCAACCCGGCGACACATTGCGTTGCACCGCTCGCCGCCCGCGACACAAGCCAGATACGTTCATCGATTCAAATAGTCCCCGAGCGCAACCACCCACGTACAAGGAGATCGACCATGCCGGACCAAATCGATACGCGGCGCCGCCGCCTGCTGGGCACGACCGTCGCGGGCATCGGCTTGCTGGAGCTGGGCTTGAGCGGCCTCGCCCGCGCGAGCGAAACCACGACGCCGCGCAACGCGGCCGCGCCGCTGCGGCCGGAAGCATTCACGGACCTGCGGCACGTCGAGACACCGACGCTCAGCATCGCTTATGCGGAAACGGGGCCGGCGAACGGTCCCGTCGTGATCCTGCTGCACGGCTGGCCGTATGACATCTACAGCTACGCCGAAGTCGCGCCGATGCTCGCGGCACAGGGTTATCGCGTGATCGTGCCGTATCTGCGCGGCTACGGCGCGACGCGCTTTCTCTCGGCCGACACGCCGCGCAACGGCCAGCAGGCGGCGCTCGCACGCGATGTCATCGAGTTGATGGACGCGCTGAAGATCCAGCGCGCGATTCTCGGCGGTTTCGATTGGGGCGGGCGCACGGTGAATATCGTCGCGGCGCTGTGGCCCGAGCGCGTCAAGGCGATGGTCTCGGTGAGCGGCTATCTCATCGGCAGTCAGGAAGCGAACCGGGCGCCGCTGCCGCCGAAAGCGGAACTGGCGTGGTGGTATCAGTTCTACTTCGCGACGGAGCGCGGCCAGGCCGGCTACGACGCGAATCGTCACGACTTCAACAAGCTGATCTGGCACACGGCGTCGCCCCAATGGCAATTCGACGATGCGACCTACGATCGATCCGCCCAGGCGTTCGGCAACCCGGATCACGTGGCGATCGTGATTCACAACTATCGCTGGCGGCTGGGACTCGCGCAGGGCGAGGCGCAATACGACGCACTCGAAGCGCGTCTCGCGAAGGCGCCGCCGATCGCCGTGCCGACGATCACGCTCGAAGGCGATGCCAACGGCGCGCCGCATCCGGACCCGTCGGCGTATGCGAAGAAGTTCACGGGGCGATATGCGCATCGCAATATCGGCGGGGGCACCGGGCACAACTTGCCGCAGGAAGCGCCGCGCGCGTTCGCCGACGCGATCATCGACGTCGCACGTTTTTGAACGAGATGCCACGCCACATGATTGCGCGCGCCGCGCTTTGCCTGCCGTTCCTGCTTTCGACGATGACGCAGCACGCGTTCGCGGAGCCGTCGAAGGCGGCGGCATCGCCGATTTATGGCGTGACGATTCCCGAGGGTTATCGCAAGTGGGAACTCGTTGCGCCGGCGGAAGAGGCCGCGCCGCTCGACGAGTTGCGCGTCGTGCTCGGCAATCCCGTCGCGATCAAGGCGATCGAGCAGGCGACGCAGCCGTATCCCGACGGAACCGTCCTCGTGAAGCTCGCCTACAAGCGCCGCCAGTCGGCCGACTTCGAGCCGGCCACGGTGCCCGGCGCGCCGACGACCGTACAAGTGATGGTGAAGGACTCGCGCCGCTATGCGTCGACGGGCGGCTGGGGCTTCGGGCGTTTCGTGAACGGGCAGCCGGTCGATGCGGCCCAGCATCAAACGTGCTTCGCCTGTCACGCCGCGCGTGTGAAAGATCGCGATTACGTGTTCACGCGCTTCGCCCCGTGACCCGCGTTAAAGGCCGAGACACACCGCGCCCGCCGCGACGACCACGCACGCGATCCAGCGCCGCGCATCGACGTTTTCGCGCAGGAACATCCGCCCGATCAGCGCGGCGAACACGACGCTGGTCTCGCGCAGCGCGGACACCGCGCCCATCGCGCCCGCCTGCATCGCCCAGATGACGATGCCGTAGGCCGCGATCGACACGAGTCCGCCCGCAATCGACGAACCAACCGACATCGGCGCGGTCAGCAGCGGTTTCCAGAGCGCCGGAGCGCCGCGCCGGACGATGAAGATCAGCGGCATCATCCAGTAGAAGAGGAACATCCACGCGGTGTAGGCGAACGCCTGACCGTCGGACAGACGCACGCCGATGCCGTCGATCACCGTGTAGATCGCGATGGTCACGCCGGTCAGAAACGCCGCGAGTGCGCCCGCGCGCGACACGTGCCGTCCCTGCAACGCGAGCGCCATGATGCCGCCCGAGATCAGCGCGATGCCGAACGCGTGCAATCCGCCGATCGCCTCGTGCGCGAACAGCGCCGCGCCGAGCGTGACGAGCAGCGGCGACGAACCGCGCGCGATCGGATATGCCTGCGCCAGATCGCCCCGCCGGTACGAACGCACGAGGCTCACGTTATAGACGATATGCACGAGCCCCGACGCGACGATATACGGCCACGCCGCCGGCGCCGGCAGCGGCAGAAAGACCACCGCAACGGTCGAGACCACGCCGATGGCGATGCTCATCCAGACCATCGAGAAAAAGCGGTCGCGATTGCCGTGCAGCATTGCGTTCCAGCTCGCGTGGAGCAGGGCTGCCAGAAGGACGACACCGCCGGTATAGCTGAGCATGCGCGATTCTTCGTTTTAGTTATCGAAGTTAAAAGAATATCTATCTTGTGATACGACGACAAACCACTTATCTTCGGATGTCGCGTTATAAAATCTACTTCGAATTCGAATGAACCGGATTTTGCCTCCACTCAACGCGCTGCGCGCCTTCGAGGCGGCGGGGCGGCTCGGCAGCTTCAAGGAAGCCGCCGCCGAATTGCATGTGACGCACGGCGCCGTGAGCCAGCAAGTGCGCGTGCTCGAAGAATGGCTCGGCGCGCCGCTGTTCGAACGGCATAACCGGCGCGTCGTGTTGACGCCTGCGGCCAGGACGTATCTCGCGGAAATCGGTCCGCTGTTCGAGCAGCTCGCGCAATCGACGGCGCGTTATGGCCTGTCCGCCGCCGTGTTCCGCACACTCGCCGTGAATGCGCCCGCGACCTTCGTTTTGCGCTGGCTCGTGCCGCGGCTGGGGCGTTTCCGCAGCGCGCATCCCGATGTCGAGGTTCGGGTGGAGACATCGAACGAGCCGGTGGAGGCGCTGAAAGACAGCTACGACATCGTGATTCGCGGCGGCCCCGACACGTTCTATGGCTATTCGATGCGAAGCTTCCTCGCGGAAGAGCGCGTTCCGGTTTGCAGTCCCGCGCTGCTGGAGCGCATGCCGCTGCGCGTGCCGGAAGATTTGGCGCGGCATACGTTGCTGCACACGTCGAGCCTGCCGCGCGTCTGGCCGGACTGGCTCGCGCAGGCAAACATCCCGCTGCTGCGCCCGGCGGCGGTGCTGACCTTCGATCACTTCTATCTGACCTTGCAGGCCGCCGTCGATGGCATGGGCATCGCGATGGGACCGACAGCACTCGTCGCGGACGATCTCGCCGCGGGCCGGCTCGTGATGCCCTTTGCGCTTCCGCGTCTGCCATCGCGGAGTTATTGCACTTACATACCGGATGCGAAGCTCGGCGATGAACTCGTCGTGCTGTTCCGCGCATGGCTCGAACGTGAGGGAATGGGCTGATTCACGCGCGGGACACGATATTGACATCATCGATCCGACACAGACCTGCGTCACACGCGCGCCCGTTTTTCGCGCCCGCCATGATGGCCGCGATGTGACGATAAAGAAGTCGTGCGTCATCCAAAGCTCGAACGTGCGGCAAGTGCGCAACGGAAGGCCGCGTTACACTGAACGCCCGATCATCATGTCGTGCGGGACTTGCCATGCATATCGAGCCATTTCAGATTGCCGTTCCCGACGACCAGATCGCCGATCTGCACCGGCGCCTGCGCGCAAGCCGCCAGCCCCCGATGACGCCATCGGACCCGTGGCGTCAGGGCATGGATGCGACGTGGTTGCATGAGCTGACGCGCTATTGGTCCGACGCCTTCGACTGGCGCGCGGCGGAACGTGAACTGAACCGGCAGCCGCAATTCATCGCCGAGGTCGATGGCCGGCGCGTGCACTTCGTGCATCGGCGTGGGACGGGGCCGAAGCCTTATCCGGTTGTCATCACGCATGGCTGGCCGGGATCATTCTTTGAGTTCCATGCGCTCACGGAGATGCTGTGCGATCCGGCATCCTTCGGCGCGGATCCCGACGATGCCTTCGATGTCGTCGTGCCTTCGCTGCCCGGCTTTGCTTTCTCGGACGCGCCTGCAACAGCGGGTACATCCGCGTTTCAGGTGGCCGACCAATGGGCCGCGCTGATGCAAGGTCTGGGCTATGAACGCTTCGGCGCGCAGGGCGGCGATCTCGGCGCGGGTGTCTCGGTGGCGCTGGCGGCGCGGCATCAGGCGCGGGTGGATGGCATCCATCTCAACTTTCTGCCGAGTTCGTACGAACCCGCCGTCGATGCCGCGCGTGCTCCGCTCACGGCAGCCGAAGAGGACTACCTGCGCGCCAAAAGCGAATGGGCCGCGCTCGAAGGCGGCTATGCCCACATGCACGCCACCAAACCGCAGACGGTGGCCACGGCGCTCAACGACTCACCGGCGGGACTTGCCGCATGGATCTGCGAAAAGTTTCGCGCATGGAGTGACTGCGATGGCGATATCGAGCGTTGCTTCTCGAAAGACGATCTGCTGACGAATCTCTCGCTTTACTGGCATACGCAAAGCATCGGCACGGCCATGCAGATGTATTGGGAGAACCGCTTGCAGCCGATGCGCTTCGCGGCGGGTGAACGCGTCTTGCCGCCGGTGGGCTTTGCACGCTTCCCGAAGGAAATCCATCGGCCGCCGCGCGAATGGCTCGAACGCGTCTTCAATGTCGTGCAATGGAGCGACATGCCGCGCGGCGGCCATTTCGCGGCGATGGAGCAACCCGAACTCCTCGCCGCCGAGATACGCGTGTTCTTCAGACGCTTTCGCTAGCGCGATTCAATGCGGCGGCCAGTCCGGATGGCCGCTTGCGCATCGGCATGCGGGCACTGGCGTTCGCTACCCATACGGACGATCGCGATTCCATTTTGGAATCGATCGCTAAAAGATTTTCATTTCTCGGTTATCAAAAGTTCGCTTACTTTAGAACCGTTCGGCTCGACGGCGCAAAAGGCGATGCGCTGTCCGCCTGGGGTGGGCCACGCTAAAAAAAGGAAGCGGTAATGGAAGATTTATTCGGAAAGGTCGTTTTGATCACCGGCGGCAGTTCGGGCATTGGAGCGGCGATGGCGGAAGCGTTCGCGAGTAAAGGCGCGATCGTCGCACTTCACTTCAACTCCGGCGTCGATGATGCAAGACGAATCGCATCCGGTATCGAAAAAAAGGGCGGCAAGGTTGTCATGTTCAAAGCCGATCTTACGGATTCTCGACAAGCGACAAGATTAGTCGAAGAGGTGGTCCAAAAGTTTGGGCATATCGATATCCTCATCAACAACGCAGGCAGCATCGTAGCGCGCGTGCCGCTGACCGAAGCGGATGACGAACTGATTCAACGTGTATTCGACATCAACGCAAGGTCAATGCTTTCCGTCACGCGATCGGTCGTCCCCATCATGAAAAAACGCGGCGGCTGCACGATTATCAATCTCACTTCTCAGGCGGCCCGAACGGGAGGCAGCCTCGGAACGGGTCTATATGCGTCGACGAAAGGCTATATCACCACGATGACGCGTGCCCTCGCCAAAGAGTTGGTGATGGACGGCATTCGCGTCAACGCGATAGCGCCCGGCGTCATCGACACGCCGATTCACGACGGAATAACCGATCAGAAAACAATAGAAACGCTCAAGTCCGCAATTCCAATGCGCAGACTCGGAACGGCAAAGGAATGCGCGGGCGCGGCACTGTTTCTCGCGAGCGAGCAACTCGCGAGTTACATCACGGGGCAGGTTATCGAAGTCAACGGCGGACAAATCATGCCGTAATTGATTAGTACTCTGAATAAAATAAGGAGACAACGTGGTGAGCCTGGAACACAAAGAAAACTCGAATCGCGTCAGAGCCATTTCGGCTTCGGTGATAGGCAACGCTTTGGAATGGTATGACTTCACCGTGTATGCCTTTCTCGCGCCGATCATCGGATCACATTTCTTTCCGACGTCGGACAAAAGCGCCGCGCTCTTGTCCAGTTTCGCGGTGTTCGGCGTCGGATTTCTGGCTCGGCCACTGGGCGGGATTTTAATCGGCATGTTCGGCGACCGTTTCGGCCGAAAGCCCGCACTTCTATTCACCATCGTTGCAATGGCCATGGGAACGGGCGTCATCGGTATTTTGCCCGGCTACGATGCGATCGGTATCGCCGCGCCGATTTTGCTTGTTTTTGCGCGCGTGCTGCAGGGATTTTCGGCGGGAGGAGAATGGGGCGGCTCGGCGTCCTTTCTCGTCGAGTGGGCACCGCCGAACCGGCGCGGCCTTTACGGCAGCCTGCATCCTGCAAGCATTTTTTTCGGGCAACTCGTGGGGCTGGGAACGACCGCCATTCTCGCGAGTGCGCTCGGCCAGGAAACGCTGGAAGCGTGGGCGTGGCGCATACCTTTTATCCTCGGCGCATTGGTGGGTCCGTTCGGATTACTCGTCCGCAGAATGGTCGGTGAAACTCCGGCGTTCGAGCATGCATCGAAATCCAATGCGATAGATGAACCGAAAATCCTCCGAACGCTCGCGCACGCGTTCTGTCTTGTCGCCGTGCAGTCGGTGGTGGTGTACACCTTCTTCTCGTATTTCCCGACCTTCATGCAAACGCATCTGGGGCTTGATGCCAGTCAAGCCCTTTGGTCGACAACTGTAGCAAACCTGGTCGTCATGGTGACTACAATTCTGGCGGGTGCATTATCGGATTTCATCGGCAGTAGAGGTCTCATGCTTCTTCACTCAGTTTTCTTTTTGCTGATGACTTATCCGATTTTGAGTTTCCTCACCGCTGGCCAGCCGCCTTATTCCACAATCGTATTGATTCACATAGGATTGGCGATATTCACAGGCCTCTTCTTAGGATCGTTTCCAACCGCGCTTGTAGATTGTTTCCCCACGAAGAAAAGACTCACGGGCCTCGGCATTGCCTACAATATTTCTTCGATGACTTTCGGCGGCTTCGCGCCATTCGTGGCAACGTACCTCATCAAACTGACCGGCTCTCCGTCTTCCGTCTCGTTCTATGTGATATTCGGCGCTCTCTTGTCGACCTTGGCAATAAGCCGAATGCCTGCCTCGCGGCGCGAGAATCTGAAGGTCCAGTTCTAGGGCTAATCTCCGCAAAAAGGCAAAGATGACTATCTCGCCCCAGACACTCTGGCGTCTGAAGTTCAAGCACCTTCGGCTGATAGATATCCTTGCCCGGACCGGCAATTTCCATCGCGCGGCGGAAGAACTCAATCTCACGCAGCCGGCGGCAACGAAGATTCTTCAGGATGTCGAGGATATTCTAGGACTGCTGATTTTCGACCGCTCGACGCGGCCGATGTCGATCAGCGACATAGGAGAGCATGTCGTCGACTATGCGCGGCGAACGCTTGCGGAGGGGGATCGCTTCACCGACAGCCTGAATAACCTCCGGCGCGGCGGATTCGGTGCGCTGTCAATCGGCGCAATCCTCGCGACGTCGACGGATTTGCTTCCGCAAGCACTGGCGGAATTAAAGCGCCGCCGACCGCTAATGACGATCCAGATTAAGGCCGCGACAAGCGATATTCTCGCCGACGCCTTGTTGAGAGGCGAACTGGATGTCGTTCTCGGACGCAGCCCGGACGACTTCAACGGCTCCCGATTCGAATTCACGCCCATCGGCATCGAGCAACTGTGGGCGTTTGTTTCGGCGAGCCATCCGCTCGCATTCAGGGAGAACGTCGATTATTTCTCACAACACGACTTCACCTGGGTGCTTCAACCGAAGCCCAGTCCTTTGCGCGCGCTCATCAACCGCGTCGCCATCGGCCACGGCCTTCCGGCATTCGATAACGTGGTCGAAACCACGTCCGTATCGGTGATGCTGCAACTCGTGCGTCACGCAAACATGGTCGCGGTTTTGCCGCATACGCTTGTCAAGCGAGAAATCGAAAACGGTGACTTCGTCAGGCTTCCCATTCAACTCGATAATCAACTTCCTCCGCACGGCATTCTGATACGAAAAGGCGAGGTGCTTTCGGCGAACGCGCTCGAATTCATCGCGATCGTAAAAAGCCTGGCTGCGGGCATATCGGCGTAAGTGCTGGTTTCAGCCGAAGTGCTGCAATTGCCGCCAGAACTGCGGCCAAGGGAGACGCGGGCCGTCGCAAAGATAAACATCGCGCTGGCGCATGGCGCTGTTTTCGATGCCGAGCGGATTATCGGCACGGCCTGCGATCCTGCACGACACAAACTCGCGCTCCACGAACCCACGCGGAAAGCCGACGACGATCAACGGCTTCGGCGGTACGTCGCCATAACCGCGAAACCAGTTGGTGTTCGTGCCGGAAATCGCATGCGGCAGCCCAAAGCTCGCCCCGTATAACGCGATGGCCGCCGCCTGCGCCGAGTCGGCCGCGAGAATGCCGACGCCCGCGCGTTGATCAGCGGGCAACGCGTCGCGGACTCGCGCGACGGCCTGCGCCAGTTCCGGCCATCCGAGTTCCTCGTTGAAGTTGCCGCCGTTGATGGCATCGGCGAAACGCCACCACGCGGAACCCAACGGCGCGACCGGCAGGACCGGCGCCGCGCCGAGCACGCCGCCGGTCGCGAGCAGCAAACACACGCAGCCGCGAACCATGCGCGCCCGCCGTGCAGTCCACGCAGCCGCGCGCCGCTCGCCCCAGACCGCGCCCGCGGCGAGCAGCATCGGATAGGCGGGCGTCATGTAATAGTCGCGGCCGCGCGCGATCACGAACAGCGCGAGCGCGACGAAATACATCCAGCCGATCGGGCGAAACCGCTTGCCGTCATCGGTGAAAAAGAGAAAGTACAGGCCGGCAAGCCACAGCGGAACCGTGAACGGATTCGTCGCGATCCAGAACTGGCCGGTGAGAAATCCGTTGGTGCGTCCGAGGCGGATGTCGCGATCGTGAATGCTTCGCAGGAAGTCGAGCGAGATGAAGTCGTGGCGAATCTGCCAGATCAAATGCGGCGCAACGATCACGCATGCGACGACCACGCCCGCCCAGAGCCACGGACTTCGCCCATAGCGGCGCGCCGGCGTGAGAGCCAGGCCGACGACGATGCCCAGCGCAAGAAACGACATCGTGTACTTGGTCAGCAGGCCGAGCCCGACGGCGACGCCGATGCCGAGACACCAGCGGGCATCGCCCGACGACAGCACGCGGATCGTGCAACAGGCGGCCGCGACCCAGCACAGATAGTCGAGGCTTACGTACTGGAAGAGGGAGCCTGCGCTCAGCGCGACGCTGCTGATCGCGGCGGCCAGCGCGGCTGCGATCTGCGCGTGTCGTCCGCCGCCCATGTCGCGCGCCATCAGGCCCGTGAGCACGAGCGCGATGCCCATCGCGACGGAAGAAAGCAGCCGCAGTCCGACGAGCGACGGCCCGGACAAAACCGTCGCGACGCGCGCGAGAAAAGGCGTGACCGGCGGCACGCCGACATAGCCCCACGCAAGCGAGCGCGCGTCTTCGAGCGTCGAGAGTTCGTCGCGATGAAAGCCGTATCGGCCGTTCGTGACGGCGTGCAGAAGGACCAGCGCCGCGGCCCAAAGAACGAGCACGGCGAGATCACCGTAGAAGTCTCCCATTCGTCGCCTGGCGAGATGCACGCATCCTCCCATCAACAAACGATCGCGGTACAACTGGAATAAAAGCGATCCAGTTTCGATTAGATGTGGACCGATAGGACACCACTGATGCTATATTGAAAGACCTGACTTTTCCTTCGCTACAACAGGCGCCCATGTCATCCGCCCGACCCGATTTCCCGCGCGATTTCCGACCGCTCCAGATCTACGAGCAGGTGTCGGACAGGATTCGCGCCGAGATTCGGTCGGGCCGGTTTCTGCCGGAAGCGCGGCTGCCGTCCGAGCGCGAGATCGCATCGCTGTTCGGCGTGGGCCGCCCGGCGGTTCGCGAGGCGATCGGCGCCTTGCAGAACGAAGGTCTCGTCGTCACGAAGCGCAACTCCGGCACCTATGTTTGCCCGAATGCGCCCGAGATTCTGGCGAAGCGCGGCCAGGCCGAAGACGACGGCGAAAAGCAGTCGCATGCGGACTTCAGCCCGTCGGCGACGCTCGATGTCCGCCTGATTCTCGAACCCGCCATCGCGCGGCGCGCGGCGGCGCGCAAAAAACGCGACAAGCTCGCCGAGCACTATCTCGCGCAAATGGAGACGCTCACCAACGTCGCCGATGCCGAGCAGCGCGCGTTGTGGAACAACAGCGACCGCCTTTTTCACCGGCAACTCGCCGTCATGACAGGCGATGCCCTGCTCACGAAGCTGGCCGAAGAAATCGCGCAGACCATGGATCAGTCGCTGTGGAAGCGCCTGAAGGACGACGGCATCAACGATCCGGCGCGCATCAGGCTGTATGTGGCGGAGCATCGGCTGATCTACGAAGCCATCGTGTGCGGCGATGCAGACGCGGCGGCGTTCTATGTCGAGCAGCATATTCATCGCGTGAAGCGCGACATGACGCCCGGCTAGGGCGTCTCCGCTTTCGGTTCAGCGCACGAGAAAGCCGTACGTGAGCGGATCGCGCTCGTCGATGATCCAGTTCGCGAAGCCGCAAATATGCGCCTCGCCTTCGATCTCCGGAATCACGGCGGGAAAGTCGTGCACGGTGGTTTCCTTCAGCACGCGTCCCTTGAAGATAGTCCCGACGATCGACTCGTTGACGAGCGTTTCATCCGCCTTCAGTTCGCCGCGCAGATAAAGCTGCGCGACGCGTCCGCCCGTGCCCGAACCGGTCGGCGAGCGGTCGACTTCGCGATCGGCGAACACGCAGCAGTTCGCCTGCGTCGATCCGGGATGACGCGGCGCATTCGCGATGATCGTCCCGTAGATATGATTGATCTCGGGGATGTCCGGATGCGCCAGCGGATACGCCTTGTTGGCCGCCTGCTTCACCTCCGCGCCGAAGCGGATCAGCTTCTCCACCGACGACTCGCGCACCGGAAGATCGAAGGGCGCGCCATCGACGTAAAAGTAAAACGCGCCGCCATAAGCGATGTCGCCGGTCACCGTGCCGAAGCTCGGCGTCTCGACGCTCACGTCGCGCTTCCAGATGAACGACGGCACGTTCACGAAGCGCACGGAACCCGCGTGATCGCCGTCCCACTTCACGAATGCCTCGATGAAGCCGCAGGGCGCGTCGATGCCGACACGCGTCTCGGGCGATGTGCGTTGCACCCAGCCGAGTTCGACTGCGGCCGTCGCGAGCGCGATGACGCCGTGTCCGCAATGATCGCTGTAGCCCTCGTTGTGCAGAAAGATGATGCCGAAGTCCGCGTCCGGCGAAACCGGCTCGGTGAGATAGCCGCCGTACATGTCGGCGTGGCCGCGCGGCTCGAACATCAGCGCGCGGCGAATGTCGTCGGCGTGCTCCTTCAGCCACGCGCGGCGCTGCACGATGGTGTCGCCGGGCAGGCGCGGCAGGCCGCTTGTCACGATGCGAAACGGCTCGCCGCCGGTGTGGACTTCGACGGTCGAAATGGATCGGGTGAGTTTCATCGAAAGCGCGGCGTTTATTGAGCGTAGGGCACGGGCAGGCCGTTGCGGATCATGTACACGGTGGTCGGCGCGCCTTGCAGGTCGCCGTTCGCGTCGAACGAATACGTGCCCGCGACGCCCTTGTACTTCTCCTTCGCGAGCTGCGCGATCAGCTTCGCGCGGTCGGTCGTGGTGCCGGCCTTCGACATCGCGTCGGCGAGCATCTTGACGCCGTCGTAGTAATTGACGCCGTAGACCTGCGTGTCGGTGTGATACGCGTCCTGATACTTCTTCAGGAACGCGCGGCCTTCCGGCGTCTTGTCGAGCGCGACGCCGCCCTGAGCGCAATACACGATGGACGCGGCATCGCCCGCCACCTTGCCCATGTCGGCCGAACAGATGCCGTCGCCGCCGAGCAGCTTCGCGCGAATGCCGCGCTGGCGCATTTGCTTCGCCATGGGTGCGCCTTGCGACGCGTAGCCGCCGAAGAAGATCACGTCCGGATTCTTCGCCTTGATCGCCGTGAGGATGCCGAGAAAGTCGGTTGCCTGCGAATTGGTGAACTGCTGATCGACGATCTTGATGCCGTTGGCCTTCGCGACCTTCTCGAACTGCTCGGCTACGCCCTGACCGTACGCGGTGCGGTCGTCGATGATGGCGGCCGTCTTCGCCTTGAGCGTCTTGGCGGCGAATTCGCCCATCGTGCCGCCGAGCTGCTCGTCGCTCGCGCCGATGCGGAAGATGTTCTTGAAGCCCTGCTTCGTCAGCGCGGGGTTCGACGCGACCGGCAGGAGCGGCACGCCCGCCGTGCTGTAGACGCGCGACGCCGGAATGGCCACGCCCGAGTTGTACGGCCCGAGCACGGCGAGCACGTTGCGGTCGACGAGATTCTGCGCGACCTGCACGCCGGCTTTCGGGTCGGCCTGATCGTCCTGCGAGTCGAGCTTGAAGGTGACGCTCTTTCCGCCGATGCTGATGTTCTGCTTGTTGAGTTCGTCGATGGCCAGTTTCGCGCCGTTCTCGTTGTCCTTGCCGTTCGGCGCCTGCGGGCCGGTGAGCGGCGCGGAGTGTCCGAACACGACGACTTCCTGCGCGGCCACGGACGCGGCGGCGCTCAACGCGGATGCCGCGGCCAAAGCAATGGCGAGATAACGCATAGACTGGTCTCCGTTTCGTATAAGTGGTTCAAAGGAATACCAATGTAGTTGATGTGCGAGGCATCGACAAGCAGATTAGAAATTAGGACGCTCGTGCGGGTGGTCCGGTCCGTTAAGGCGGGCACGGCGCTTTTGCGTGGCGGCAGAATCTGCTGCCGCCGCGCGCGCGAACCGCACAAGCTGTCGATATGAACGTGAACATCGGTCCTGAATGCCGGGGCGTCTCACTAGACTAGGAACTCCTTCTCGCCAACCGACAGGAGCGACCATGAAACTCACCGACTTCAACACGCTGACCTTCGACTGCTACGGCACGCTGATCGACTGGGAGACCGGCATCTTCGAGGGGCTGCGTCCGCTGCTCGAACGCGTCGAACCGGCGCTCACGCGCGATCAGGTGCTGGAGGCGCATGCGCGTCACGAGTCGTCGCAGCAAATCTACACGCCGGGCAAGCGTTATCAGGATCTGCTGCCGATCGTGTACAAGCGTCTTGCCGAGGAATGGGGCGTGCCGCATACGCTCGATGAGTGCATTGCGTATGGCCGCTCGATTCGCAACTGGCCGGCCTTCGCGGATTCGGCGAACGCGCTGCACTATCTGAAGCAACACTTCAAACTCGTGATCCTGTCGAATGTCGATAACGAGAGCTTTGCGTACAGCAATGCCAAACTGGAAGTCGAATTCGATGCGATCATCACGGCAGAAGATGTCGGCTCGTACAAGCCGTCGCCGCGCAATTTCGACTATATGATCGAGAAGCTGGGCGCGCGCGGCATCGGCAAGAATAAGATTCTGCATACCGCCGAGAGCCTGTTCCACGATCACAAGCCCGCGAACGAATTCGGCCTCGCGTCGTGCTGGATTTTCCGGCGTCACGGCAAGGAAGGTTTCGGCGCGACGATGAATCCGGGCGCGCAGCCGAACATCGACTTCCGCTTCAACAGCATGGCGGACTTCGCGCAGGCGCATCGGGACGCGCTCGCGAAGCAATAGGCCACGAGGAGACAAGCGTGCGGTTGACCGAGTTCAAGGCACTGACCTTCGATTGCTACGGCACGTTGATCGACTGGGAAGCGGGCATCGCTGCGGGGTTGTCGGCGCTGGCGGCGCGTCTTCCCACGCCGCTCACGCGCGACCAGATTCTCGAAGCGCACGCGCGCCACGAGTCGGATCAGCAAAGGCTCACGCCCGACATGCCGTATGACCGGCTGTTGCAGGTCGTCTACGAGCGGCTGGCGCAAGAGTGGGGCGTGGCGTGCACGCGGGACGAAGCGCTCGCCTACGGGAAGTCCGTCGGCGACTGGCCCGCGTTCCCCGATTCCGCGAGCACGCTGCAATATCTGAAGAAGTATTTCAAGCTCGTGATCGTCTCCAATGTCGACAACGCGAGCTTCCGCGCGAGCAACGAAAAGCTGGGCGTGGCGTTCGATGCCATTGTCACGGCGGAAGATGTGGGGTCGTACAAACCGTCGCGCCGCAACTTCGAGTATCTGTTCGACGTGCTGTCATCGCTTGGCATCGGCAAGGAGGAGACGCTGCATATCGCCGACAGCAATTATCATGATCTCCAGCCTGCGGCGGAATTCGGCCTGCGTTGCTGCTGGATTTTCCGGCGCTTCGAGCAGCGCGGCTTCGGTGCGACCGTGGGGACGCGCGCGGAGCCATCCGTCGATTTCAAGTTCACGAGCATGGCGCAACTCGTCAAGGCGCATCACGACGAACTGGCCCATGGATAGCGCGAAACTCGCCATGTCATGAGCAACCGACAGAAACTGGACCGCATCGACATCAGGATCCTCGCCGAGCTGCAGAAGAACGGCAACATGACGAACGCGAATCTCGCGAGTGTCGTCGGGCTTTCGGCGAGCCCTTGTCTGCAACGCGTGAAGCGCCTCGAAGCGGCGGGCATTATCTCGGGCTACGGCGCGCATCTCAATCTCGCCAGGCTGACGAGCACGGTCACGGTATTCACCGAGATCATGCTGCACGATCACCGGCGCGAAGACTTCGTGCGCTTCGAGGCGAATCTGCGCGACTTCGAGGAAATCACCGAGTGCCATCTCGTGAGCGGCGGCTACGACTATCTGCTCAAGTCGATCGTGAAGGACATCGGGCACTATCAGGAAGTGATCGAGAAGCTCGTCGATCGCAATATCGGCATCGAGAAGTACTTCAGTTATATCGTGATCCGCACGCCGTTCGTCAAGCACGCGGTGCCGCTGGAGTCGCTGCTGTCCGACGAACGATGAGCGCGGCGGACTCAACCCTAAGAAGAATCGATGTGGGCATCGCGGCTTTGTAATCCCATCGTCGGCATCCTATTCTGGAACTCTTCGACAGGAGCAAGCGACATGGCAAAGATGAAGGCAGTGCAGGTGGCGGAAGCGAACGGCCCGCTCGAACTCGTCGAGCGCGATGTGCCGGAACCGCCCGAAGGTCACGTGCTGATCAAGGTGCAGGCGTGCGGCATCTGTCATAGCGATTCGCTCACGAAGGAAGGCCAGTGGCCCGGATTGCAGTTTCCGCGCGTGCCGGGGCATGAGATCGCGGGCGTGATCGAGAAGCTCGGCGCGGGCGTGGAGGAATGGCAGCAGGGGCAGCGCGTCGGCGTGGGCTGGCACGGCGGGCATTGCGGACACTGCGAGCATTGCCGTCACGGCGACTTCGTTCTTTGCAAGACTGCCCTCATTCCCGGCATCAGCTATGACGGCGGCTACGCGGACTACATGGTGGCGCCGCAGGAAGCGCTCGCGCGCATGCCCGACGATCTCTCCGATGTCGACGCCGCGCCGCTGCTCTGCGCGGGCATCACGACGTTCAACGCGCTGCGCAACAGCGGCGCGCGGGCGGGCGACGTGGTGGCGATCCTCGGTATCGGCGGACTCGGGCATCTGGGCGTGCAGTTCGCGCGCAAGATGGGTTTCGTCACCGTGGCGATCGCGCGCGGACAGGACAAGGCGCCGCTCGCGAAGCAACTCGGCGCGCATCATTACATCGACAGCGAAGCGCAGGACGTCGCCGAAACATTGCAGGCGCTGGGCGGCGCGCGCGTGATCCTGGCGACGGCCACGAGCGGCCGGGCGATGAACGCGACCATCGGCGGGCTCGGCCTGAACGGCAAGCTGATCATGGTCGGCATTTCGCAGGAGCCTGTCGAGGTGCCGATCACGCAATTCATCATGCGCCGCAATTCGGTGCAGGGCTGGCCCTCGGGCACGGCAGCGGATTCGCAGGAAACGCTCGCGTTCAGCGCGCTGTCGGGCGTGAAGCCGATGATCGAGGAATATCCGCTGTCGCGCGCCGCCGAAGCCTACGACCGCATGATGAGCGGCCGTGCGCGCTTCAGGGTCGTGCTCACGCCGGGCAAGTGACCGGTGACGCGCGGCTTCACGTCGCGAGTGCGGCGACGCTCACGTTCGGCAAGGCCAGCAAGCGTTGCGGCGACAGCAGCAACTTCGCCTCGCGAATGCCCGCGCCCATCACGATGCGCTCGCGTTCCATGACCGAAGCCTCGACGATCACGCTCCACGAATCGGGCACGCCGAACGCGGTGATGCCGCCGTATTCCATGCCCGACAGTTCCGTCGCGATCTCGCGCGAGGCGAACGAGATGCGCTGCGCGCCGAGGTGACGTTTGGCCGCGCCGTTCACGTCGAGCCGCTTCGAGCCGAGCGTGACGATGGCGGCGTACTGCTCGCCGCCATCCTTCTTGTAGCGCACGACGATGGTGTTCGCGCAGTCTTCGAGGTCGATGCCGTAGCGCGCGCTGCATGCGGCGGTGTCGGAGGCGTCGTCGGGGACGCGGAACACGACGATATCCGTGCCCGTCACGGTGCCAAGCACGGCGGGCGGCAGGCTTGCCGAGACGTCGTCGGCGGACATGAGGTCGAGATTGAGTGCGTAGTCTTCTTGAGGCGTATTCATGAACGTTCGAAAGAAAGCCGTCAGGCGCGCGCCTGAAACGCAAAAAAGTCTCAGAGTAACCGAAACGGCGCGCGGGCAAACGGCGTCATCGAACGTGCATCACCATGGTGCGATATAGCGCGTGCCCGCGACGAAAGCACTGCCGTCGAGATTCTGGATGACCGCCGAGGAAGGCGTCGCGACAGGCGCGCGGGGTGCGTTCGTCGCATAAGTCGCATAAGTCGCATACGTCGCGGGCGCCGTCGCGGCCCACGTCGACTGAACCGGCATCGCGCCGCCGACCGGCTCGCCCATGTCGATCGCGATCTGCTCCGGATACTGGAAGGCCGCGCCGCTGCTTCTGTCGATCAGATAGCCGACCAGCCCGCCGATCAGAATATTGCCGAACACCATGCCGTTCACGCCGGACTCGACCTGCGTGCCGCGCGGCGCGTAGCCGGGCGCTTCGCAGCGCACGCGCAGGGCGTCGTCGGCGCGGCGCACTTTGGTGGTGCCGGGCGAGACGACCGTCCACATGCCGCGCGTGTTTCGCAGCACGCACGACTGCCCGGGCGCCGGCTGCGCATGCGATGCGGTCACGACGGTCACCTGTTGCTCGCCGCCATCGATGATGGACGCGCAGCCCGACAGCATCGCGCAAGTCAGGGAAAGAGCGAGAGAAGCTTTCATTTGTATTCTTCTGCTTCTGTGCGCAGAAGCCGGTCGAGTTCGCGCGAAATTTTTTTGAACGCGACGGCCCGAGCACGAAGCTGTCGGGCGCGGGTCGCATGCGTATCCGTATGGATATCGGCGTCTCGACGGGAAACTTTAGGCGCGGGCGGCCGCGCCTCGCGAATTACTTGCCGCGCGTGCCGTTACGCTTTTCGCCAAGAATTTTCATGATGACTTTGGTCGGCGAACTGGTCGTGAGGCGAGCGATTTCATCGACATGAACCCAGCGGCAATGCGCAATCTCGTTGTTCGCGCGGGCTTTCGCGCGTTTCGATACATCGCAGAAAAATACGTGATGGTGTTTCTGCGTGCCGCGATAGTGAAAGAGGTATTTCGCCGACTTGCCCGAGAGGCGCGTCTCTTCCTTGAGCTCGCGAAGCGCGGCATTCGACAGGTCTTCGCCACGCTTGAGAATTCCGCCGGGCAATGCCCATTTCGATTCGTTTCTCGCAACCAGCAGAATGCGCTTGCCGCGCCGGCAGATGACAGTGGCTCGTTTCCTCAAGTTCGCTCCCGATATATTTTTTCTCGTGCGATCGTTCGCAGAACATGTCGCGATCAGTGGCGAGTAGTGTACCGAAGGCGAATTTCGTTGTGGAGCACGTCGCGTAGAAAAGACGAAGCCCCGACCGAAAACAATCAGCCGGGGCCGGCCCGTGCAACTTTTGTCATTGCTCTTGCTATTGCTGCTGCTGTTGCTATTGCGACTGCCGTTACTGCATTGAGCCTGCATCGGATAGAGACCCACTTCTTGTTGCTCGCCGCTACTTCGATACGTGCTGCTGCCGGTTAAAGGTTTGAAGGTGAGCCGGAGCGTTCAGTGAGTATCGGTTCGCTTTGCCTGACGCGTTGATCTGCGCCATGGAAAACAGTGTATGGCGTCATCGTCCGATTCAATTGGCCGAGGAAAGGCGAGTTTGTCATTCTGTCCGGTGAATTCGGCGTCGTGCGCAATCGAGACATGTTTTGTCCGCACCCGGACGCATGCTGAGGCCTGATCAAACAGTGCTTACGACATGACCGTTTCTTTACAGCAAACGTATGAGCCGCCCGAAGACATGCGATCGTTGATGCTGAACTGGATCAGACGCGCCCGCGAATCGCAGCTTCGGCATTACTCGATGGCGGACCGCCTGACCGCGCACGGCAGGCGGCTCGGGCTCGCCGTCATCGCCATCACGACGGCGACGGGCACTTCGGCGTTTCTCTCGCTCGTGGCGACGGCCGTGTCGCCGCAGATGCGCGTCGTTATCGGATTGACGAGTATCGGCGCTGCGGTGCTCGCGTCGCTGCAGACGTTCCTGCGCTATGGCGAGCGCGCCGAGTTGCATCGGCGGGCGGGCGCGCAATATGGCGCGGTGCGCAGGCGCCTCGAAGCGATCCACGCCGACGATACCGCCGCGCGTGTCCCATGCAGCATGCGCGAACTCGATTGCGTGCGCGACGAGCTGGATCAGATCGCGCAGAACGCGCCGCATTTGCCGCGCCGGTCTATGACGCCGCCGTGACAGGATGCGCGTGATCGCGTTCAGACCCTCGCGTGGCCTTTCATCGGGCATACGCGCGAAGAGAACTGGAACGCCGCCGGGCGCGACGCATCCAAACCAGGATCACCATTCGTAGCAATTTGGTAGCAATTTCGGAGCAGTGTTATGGCACGCAACGAATATGTCGTCTTCAAAGGCCGGGTCACGCTCGGCGTCCCTTTTCTCGACGGTTACAAGGGCGACCCGCACTATGTGATCGTCAGCGAGGACGCGAGTGGCCGGGAGTTTCGCATCGTCACGAACGTGAAGTCGGATAGCTCGCTGACGGGGCCGGCGGGCTATCTCGTGCTGTATGCGTTGAATCAGGATTTCACGCATCCGCTCACCGCTGATCTCGGCAAGCTCGCACCCGGCGTCTCGACATCGAATTTTCCGAGGCTCGATTACGTGCACGAGGACGGCCTCGTCGACCTGAGCAGCATGCGTCCGATCCCGCTCGATATCGCAAGCGAACACAACGACATCAACGCGCTGCTCAACGGCATGCTGCAACTCGACATGTCCGGCGACGGCGTGCCCTATGTCTACTCGACGCCCGCCTACAGCGACCACCGCCGCGGCTGGAAGCCCGCGAAGGACGTGACGGTGTACGGCTTCGGTTTCCTGTTCGAGCCGGCGCACGACGGCCTGCACGAAACGCACATGAATCAGGGCAACCCGAAGCCTGAGCAGGGCAGCAAGGTGAGGGACCACTCGAACGAAAACGGCGTCGCGCAGGACGGCGCGGTCATCGTGGAAGTGGATGGCCGCTTTCAGGCGCTGTTCGTCGCGTTCCAGACGCAACTCGTGCCGACCGACGATCGCGGCTGGCCGATTCCGGGCAAGTCGCATCCGATTCTCGAATGACGCTTGCGCGCGAGCCCGGACGAATCACTTACGACGCCGCATCCAGAGTCTGCGAGAACGACTTCAGATACTTCATGCCCGTATCGCACATGATGGTGACGACGGTTGCGCGCGGTCCGAGCCGTTCGGCGAGACGCAGCGCCGCCGTGACGTTCGCCCCGGTCGACGTGCCGCAGAACAGGCCTTCCTCGGCCGCGAGCCGGAAGGCCATCGCGCGGGCTTCGTCGGTCGATACGCGCTCGATTTCATCGGCGATGCGCTCGTGCCAGAGCGGCACGACATAGCCCGCGCCGATACCGTCGATCTTATGCGCGCCGCTCGGTCCGCCCGACAGCACCGCCGATTCCGCCGGTTCCACGCCGACGATGCGCACGCGTTCGTCGTGCTCGCGCAACGTCGCCGAAATGCCGCGTAGCGACGCCGCCGTGCCGACGCTCTGCACGAAGCCGTCGATGCGCCCGCCCGTCTGCGTCCAGATTTCCTCGGCCATTTTCGTGTAGGCGTCGAGCTGATCCGTGTTCTCCATCTGCGCGGTGATGTACGCGCCGGTTTCATCGGCGATGCGGTGCGCCTCGCGGATCATGTCGCGCGTCAGCTTCTCGGTCTGCTTGCCGTTTTCGCTCGGGACGATCGTCAGCTTCGCGCCGAGCAGGCGCATGTGATCGAGCTTTTCCTTCGAGAACGCATCCGAACTGACGAGGTGCAGCGGATGCTTTTTCACCGCGCACACGAGCGCCAGCGAGACGCCGGTGCTGCCGCCTGTATATTCGACCACCGCGCCGCCGGGCTTGAGCCGCCCGTCGCGTTCGGGCGCTTCGATCATCGCGAGCGCCATGCGGTCTTTCATGCTGCCGGTCGGATTCTGACTTTCCAGTTTGATGAAGATGCGGGCGCCATTGGACGGCACGACGTGACGCAACGCCAGCAGCGAAGTGTTGCCGATGGTGTCGAGTACGGATTGCGGATTGGAGTTCATGTGCGTGCGCTCGTGGATGGATTGCTCGCAGTCTAGACGCGCCGCCGGACGAGGGATATAGTCGCAAATGACATTATTGGCATCATTTACGACATTCACTCAACGTCCTTCGATCAACGACATGCGCCTCTCCATCTTCGCACTCGACGGCGTGTTCGATACCGGCCTGACCGCGCTGCTGGACACGTTCGCCACGGCGAACGAACTGGCGGCGCTTCAGGGTTTCGATGCCGCGCCCGTCGAAGTGAATCTCGTCGGCGTGCGGCGGCGCGTGCGCACGGCGCTCGGCTTTTCCGCGATGGTGGAGCCGCTCAGCGCAGTGCGTCAGCCGGACTGGGTGGTCGTGCCGGCGCGTCATGCCAATTGACGATGTAAAGACCGCCCGTCTGTGACGTTGCATCTGACTTCCGACTTTACGGTTCGGGCGGCGGTTGGCTATAGCTGGATGCAGAAAGACAAGGAATGCCGCCCTGCGATTCATCGCCCTGCAGCACTGAACCGAGCGGTTAGAGGTCCGCGTATCAGGTAGCAAGCTAACCGTTTTGCAGGCTACGCAATGGCACCATGCGCGCTCCCGCTAAATCCTCCTGATCTGTGGAGCAGAGCCAGAAGTAGCTTGCATCAACCGCGTAAGGGCCGTCTGCTTTGACCGTTTGCACGTTGTTTACGGGCCGTGGGGTAGCATTCGCCTGTTTTCATCAGTTCAACGTCGAGCGCGCCGTTAGGTCCCCATGCTTCCCAATAGCCCGCTTCCGGGCAAATCATGCCTGTGCATAGGCCTATGTAGCCGTATTTCTGCCGCTTGGCGTCGTTGCGCTGCTGGAGTTCTGCGGGCGTAAGATATTTTCGATGAACTTCAAGCGACCTAATATTTTGTGTGGTTTCCAGTGCTGATCCTACTTGCTCGGGAAGTCGCCTGTAATCGAAACTTGCAAGTACGTCGAATTCTGAATCGTTCGGCAAGGGTAAGCGGTAATTTAAAAGCACGTCATCGGGATCACCGAGTCCAGGGATATTAAAATTAAAATAACGTAATTGCTCCACTCGCACGCCATCGATTAATTCGCCAACCTTTGTTCGATTAAGACCGAGCGCATCTTTAAGTTCGTCTCGGTCGATATTGACTCGAACATTGGCCTCTAGTCTGACCTCGAGCATCCTGCTATCTCTTTGATTTTTTGCATTTTCATTTTTTAAATTCCATTTAAAAGCAACGCCATAATCACCTTTGTCAAAGAGGTACGTTTTTTCATCGTAATTAGGTAGTTCGATTAACTCAGGGTTACCGTAACGCGCCTCAACGTCTTCCAAGGTGATCTTTCCCGCGACCCATAGCGTCCCGAGCTTTGCAAGGTTGATCAATCGGTCGCGATTTTCGGGTGACAGGTCGTGTTGAATGATTCGATAAGTCGGCTTGTTATTCTCCGCGTTGAACGGCTCCGCTTCCAGTGTTGCCCGCGTTGGTGGCGGCGATGCTTGCGCGCAAGTGATAGGCGAATGCGTGAGCGCGGCTACACCGATTATCAGACATATCGGCAGGTGCTTCGCCGGATATCCAATACTCTCCCGCATTTTCGCCGCAGTAGAACGCTTCGTTCTCCCGAGGCATTCCCGTATAGCCGTCATTCTAGTCCCATACACCATGCTTTCCACATCAATTTGCGTCCTCCTGCTCCGACATTGCTTAAAACCTCTGTGGCTTGCTCAAGCGCTGCTTGATACTCTTCTGACAATTCCGCGTCTGTTGTCGCGATAGGGACTGGATACCATTTTGCCGTTCTTGACGCGTTAAATTCTACGAACCTATGCGCTGAACTTTTCAGGCGTTGCGTTGTTCGATGACTTGCTGGCTTATAAGTTGTAGCGGGGATGTAGCGATGCGTACTTATCTATTGATCGTCTTTTCGTGCGTGCTAAACGCCTGCACCTTCGTGAACATCGAAGGCGATCACAACTCAATCAGCGATACAGGCGGGCATGGCGGCGGCGTGCAACTGCCTGAGCGCACGACCGACACCAATCCCGTTCAGCGTCTCATTCAACCGCAACACTAACCCGCAGCACTCAACAGAGCGGTTACGGGTCCACATATCGCGCTCGTAATCTAACCGTTTTGCGCTCTACGCAACGGCACCATGCGCGCTCCCGCTAAATCCTCCTGCTCTGTGGAGCAGAGCCAGAAGTAACGCGCATCAACCGCGTAAGGGCCGCCTGCTTTGACCGTTTGCAGGGAGCTACGGGCCGTGGGGTAGCGGTCGCCTGCTTTCATCAGTTCGACGTCGAGCGGGCCGTTAGCCCCCCATGCTTCCCAGTAGCCCGCTTCCGGGCAAGTCATGCCTGTGCATAGGCCCATATAGCCGAATTTCTGGCGCTTGGCGTCGTTGCGCTGCTGGAGTTCTTGAGGCGTAAGATAACTTCGGTAAACTTCAAGATACCGAATATTTTGGGTGGTTTCGAGTGTTGATCCTGCTTGCTCGGGAAGTTGCTTGTAATCGAAACGTGCGCGCACGTCAAATTCTGAAGTATCCGGCAATGGCAAGAGATAATTTAAATGAACGGTATTAGGATCGCCCAATCCCGGTATTGCGCCAAAATAGCGCACTTGTTCTACCCGAACGCCGTCGATCAATTCGCCGATCTTTGTTCGATTAAGACCGAGCGCATCTTTAAGTTCGTCTCGATCGATATTGACTCGGACATTGAACTCTAAGTTGATTCTAAACGTCCTACTATCCGCGTGCTTTGCTTTCTCGTTTTTCAGATTCCATTTAAAGACAGCGCCATAGTCACGCATGTCGAAGAGGTACGTTTTTTCATCGTCGTTGAGTGGGCCGATTAATTCGGGTTTTCCGTAACGCGCCTCAACGTCTTCCAAGTTGATTTTTCCCGCGACCCATTGCAACCCGAGTGTTGCAAGGGCGATCAATCGGGTACGACTTTCGGGCAACATGTCGTGTTGAATGATTTGAGCGGTCGGCTTGTTATTCTCCACGTCGAACGGCTCCGCTTCCAGTGTTGCCCGTGCTGGTGCCAGCGATGCTTGCGCGCGAGTTATAGGCGAATGCGTAATTGCGGCTACACCGATTATCAGACATATCGGCAGGTGCTTCGCCGGATTCCCAATACTCTCCCGCATTTTCGCCGCAGTAAAAAGCATCGTTCTCCCAAGGTCTTGCCGTGTAGCCGTCATTTTTAGTCCCATACACCATGCTTTCCACATCAATTTGCGTTCCTCCTGCTCCGACATTGCTTAAAACCTCTGTGGCTTGCTCAAGTGCTGCTTGATACTCTTGCGAAAATTCCGTGTCTGTTGTCGCAATGGGGACCGGATACCATTTTGGCGTTTTCGACGTGTTAAGTTGCTTCCATATACCCAAGTTCCAAACATACATTGCGACCGCCATTTGTTTGATGCCAGCAAGCGCAAGCATATCGTCGGGGATAACTTGCTGCTTGTTAAGTGTAACAACGCCTGAAGCTTTACCGGCAGTCGAGACAATGCCCGGCCACAAGTCAATCTTTGGTGTTTTCGGGAAATTTCCCTTCTGCTGCTGCACCATTGCATAAATCCAGAAATATTGTTGACAGTGGCGCGTTTCGTGGTAAATCGTATCCACGAAATCTTTCAATTCATTTCGTGCGTTGCGTTGACGTTGTGACGCTTCTTCTTTTTCGAAGTCTTGAAAGAGTGGCTTGAATGTGGCTGTGTTTATTGAGAGCGCCCATATTGAGTTGTCGAACACCCCTTGCGCGTCTCCGGTCAGCTTATCATTGGTGACGATGACGACAGGCATCGCTTCGCTTGGAAGCGCGAAAGGGCCTGAATCGGTGGAAGTCAGCGCCTTCGACACTACATTTTGAATTCGGTTTGATAGCTCTCCGATTGCGCCATTGCTCAATGAAAGCCGCCTGGCCACTGTCTTTCCACCGTTCGGCATAGTCAACGTTTCATTGCTCCAAACTGGGGTAATGGTCAGCGTCGGCGTGCCCTTGCCAAAGTAGTTATCTCCCCACTGAATTTGTTCGATCAGCACCTCCCCGATATCAAGCGCATATTGCCGCATAACCGGAAAATCGAGGCGTTTGGGGTTTTTCTTGTCCTTCGTGCTGTAACGCATGCCCCAGTTATACGGCTGGCACAGCGCGACATGCTTATCTAATTCAGGTTGGGTTACTTCGTTTCGCTGAAGGTCGCGCCCGATTATCGTGCTGGCGCTCTTTTTCTGGCTAACGATGGACGGCGCTTGTGCTTGTTGGTCCGCTGATCGCGTCAGCATGGCCGGAAGAATGGCAACCGGGTTTTCCGTCCCGTCATCGTGCAGAATCTCAACCGTTGCCGCTTGCACCGATTCAGCCAAGACCAGCGCCATCTCTCCCGCGTCATTGGTGCGGCCTTTAATGACCTGCCCATCTTCCAGCGTGATGCGATAGGGCTGACTCGCAATCAGCCAACCTGAGCGGTTATCGACCAGCACGAACGACTCCGCAATCTTCGCCTCCTTGATATCCGTCATCGGCAGTTTGACCGGTTTTTCCTGTGGCGCGTCAGTCGCGTGACTTGCCGCATGAATCAGGAAGTCGCCGTTCGTAAAGCCGAGCACGCCTTGCGGACTGATTTCTAACAAAGTCCCGCCGCCGTGCAGGCGTATTCCCTTCGCGGCGGTCAGATTGAGCCAGCCGTCCTGGCTGATGATGTCGCCGTCTTTGTGCGAGATGATTTGCACGCTATCGCTCTGCGCCTCGATGCGAATTTTTCCCGCCGCCGCAGTGAGCGCGATTCCCGCCTTTTGCACGAACAACGCAATGGTGTTCGCCACACTCGCAAACATCGAGAGTGCCGCTCCTCGTCGATGCGCGCGCCCGTGTGATAGCGCAGCGTTTCATAGGCAACACCATGAGGATGAAAGCCGCTGAGCGAGTCGGAAATCACCAGCGTATGCGAGCGCTTTTGATGCTCGAACCAGAAAAACAGGCCCCATTCTTCCATCAAGCGCAGCGCGAAATTCCAATCGCTTTCCCATGCCTGTCGAATGAAATCGCGCGCCGGATAGTAGCGTTTGCTGCTGTTCGAAGGTCCCCCGATACGCCACTCGATCAATCCGTAATCGCGCAGGAGTTCACTAAGCACCTCCGTTACCGAGACGCCCCTAAAAATGCGGGAATTTTGATTCTGCGAAGCACGCCAGACGGCGGGGCGCAACACGAATTCATAGAGGGGCGCGCGATCCTCGCGGCATAGGATTCTCGCCTCTCTGATGTTGCCGCTCAGGTAGCGGATGTCTGCGCCGATGTTTGCATAGCCCGTTTCGCCTTGCTGGCCGGGGCGAAATGTACCGATCCCATCGACTTGGATTTCTACCGAGCCCTCTTTGTTGAGGAGCTTTCCCAAATCGATCTGTGCTGCATTGGCGGGATTGAGCAAAAGGTCAATGTCTTCGACTTCGGCAAGAACGGAATATTCGAAGAGTTCCCCAACCGCTTCGCGTCCCTGAATGCTGCGAACCGTGAGCAACTGCTCACGGTATTCCTTGCCTTTGTGTCCACGGCTGACCAGTTCGGGCAACGCGTCACAGGCAAACGTGATAGTGCGACTCTTTGCGTTCCAAGCCATACGTTCACGCCTCGCTTCCGATTATGCGTGCGCCGCATGCGGTCATATCGCCGATGCTCGCGACTTTCACGCCTCGATGCTTGCGCGCAGAAGTGGCAATGATGGGATACGTCCCGCCGCACTTGGGGCACTCGGTCAAATGCTTGTCGAGCGCCACAGCGACGCCCCTGTGCGAGAGGTCGGAAGCGGCTTCGATGATCGCGCCGCCGTGGTCTGTCTTGTCGCCCAGGCGTGCGACGTCACGCCCGGAAAGGTTGTCTCTCATCGTTGGGATCTCGAAGGAAAAGAATCAGCGAGGAATGGCGAGCAACGTTCGTGCGGGCAAGTCGGGGGCATCCAGCTATGCGCCCGCTTGTGAACGGTCGTTCCTGCAAGTGGATCGAAGGGCGGAAACGTAAGCTGGTTTCATTTCAGGGTGAATCGGGGAAAACCTTTAGGCCAAAATGTCTGATCGGCGGCAAGCAATATTCGACCACCGCGCCGCCGGACTCGAGCCGCCGTCGCGCTCGTCCGCTTCGATCATCGCGAGCGCCATGCGGTCTTTCATGCTGCCGATCAAATTCTGACTTTCCAGTCAGATGAAGAGATGGATTCCTCGCAGTCTAGACGCACCACCGGACGAGAGATATAGTCGCAAATGACATTAATGGCATCATTTACGACATTCGCTCAACGTCCTTCGATCAACGACATGCGCCTCTCCATCTTCGCACTCGACGGCGTGTTCGACACCGGCCTGACAGCGCTGCTGGACACGTTCGCCACGGCGAACGAACTGGCGGCGCTTCAGGGTTTCGATGCCGCGCCCGTCGAAGTGAATCTCGTCGGCGTGCGGCGGCGCGTGCGCACGGCGCTCGGCTTTTCCGCGATGGTGAAGCCGCTCAGCGCGGTGCGTCAGCCGGACTGGGTGGTCGTGCCGGCGCTCAACGCGAAGTTGCCGGAGCCGCTGATCGCCGCGCTCGGGCGGCGCGACGTGCGCGAGGCGATCGAACATCTGCGCGGCTGGCACGGCGAGGGCATCGGCATCGCGGCGGCGTGCACCGGCACGTTCGTGCTCGCGGAGGCGGGCTTGCTGGACCACGGCCACGCCACGACGACCTGGTCGCTCGCGCCGGCTTTCCGTCAGCGCTATCCGGCCGTCGATCTGGACGATTCACGCATGGTGGTGGCGTCGCAGCGCGTCGTGACAGCCGGAGCGGCAATGGGCCATCTCGATCTCGCGCTCTGGCTGCTGCGCCAGGCAAGCCCCGAACTGGCGACGCTCGTCGCGCGCTTTCTGTTGATCGACAAACGCGCGTCGCAGGCGCATTACATCGTGCCGGACTATCTCGCGCATGCCGATCCGCTGATCGCGCGGTTCGACCGCTGGGCGCGCGACAATCTCGCGCGCGGCTTCTCGCTTCAGGATGCGGCGCAGGCGTTGTCGGTCGGTCCGCGCACGCTGCAGCGGCGCACGGAGGCGGTGCTGGGCAAGTCGCCGCTGGCGTTCTTTCAGGATCTGCGCATCGAGCGTGCGCAGCATCTCGTGTCGGCGGGGTGCGATCTGGAAACCATCGCGAGTGAGGTCGGCTATGCCGATTCGGCGACCTTGCGCACGCTGTTGCGCCGCAAGCTCGGCCGTGGCGTGAGGGAGATGCGCGCGGACATGCGCTGAATGGCGTCCGCGCGCACGATCGAGCGTTACTCCAGCTCTACGCCCTTCAGTTCGGGAATGAGCGCGAGCGTCGCGATGACATCGACGATATAGATACACGCCAGCGCCCCGATCGCGATGCCGAACGAGTAATAACTCGCGACCGCGCCGATGGCGAGCGGACCGAAGCCGCCCACCGCGCGCCCGATGCTCCACAGCACGTTCTGCGCGGTGCCGCGCGCATGCGTCGGATAAAGCTCGGCCATCAGCGCGCCGTAACCGCCCATCATGCCGTTGACGAACACGCCGACCACCATGCCGCCAATGAGCAGCGCCTCGGGCGTCGTCATGCGCGAATACACGAACACCATCACGAGCGCGCCCAACTGATACATGACGAACGTGGGCTTGCGGCCGATCCTGTCCGCGAGCTGCCCGAAGATCCAGATGCCGACGAGCATGCCGAGGATCGACGCCGCCGTCCACGTCGCCGACTTCGCGAGCGTGAAGCCGAACGCCTTCGTCAGATAGCCCGGCATCCAGATGATGAGGCCGTAGTAGCCGAAGTTCTGCACCGAACACATGATGATCATGCCGATGCTGCGGCGCGTGGTTTCGCGATCGCGAAAGAGCGTCTTGAGCGGAAACTCGTGGCGCTTCTTCACCGCCTTTTCGATGAAAATCTCCGACTCGCCGATCGCCTTGCGAATCACGAACGACAGCACCGCGGGCGCGAGACCGACCAAAAACATGCCGCGCCAGCCAATGTGCGGCAGCAAAACCGGCGTGACCAGCGCGGCGATCAGCACGCCGATCTGCCAGCCCATGCCGACATACGACGACACGCGTCCGCGCTTCTCGGCGGGCCACGCTTCGATCGCGAGCGCCATGCCGATGCCGAACTCGCCGCCGAGCCCGAGTCCCGCGACGAAGCGATACGCGAGCAGGTCGTGATACCCCTGCGCGAATGCACACAGGCCGGTGAACACGGCGAACAGCAGGATCGTGTAGGTCAGCACGCGCACGCGGCCGAGATAGTCGCTCAGAATGCCGAAGCCGATGCCGCCCGCGACACCGCCGACGAGCGTCCACGTCACGAGCGAGCCGGCCTGCGCGGAGGTGAGGCCGAGATCCGCCGAGATCAGGCTCAGCATGAAGCCGAGGATCAGCAGATCGAAGCCGTCCATGGCGTAGCCGGAGATCGACGCGATCAGCGCGCGCACGTGCGGCTTGCCGAAGATCGATTTGCCCGATGCGTCGCGCATGGCGTCGGCGCTCGGCTCGAAAGGTTGATTCATGATGGTCTCCTCGTGGACGCGTCAGTTGAGCGCGTCGGGGTCGTGCGGCAGCGGCTCGCCCGCGCCGGTGCGCTCGACGATCAGCCCGTAATGCTCCGGCCGGCGATGCTTCGCGAAGTTGAAGACATGCTCGCGGAAGGTGTCGCCGAGCGCGAGATCGACATTCGCGAAAATCACTTCGTCCTCTTCGCTCACGCTCTGCGCCGCAATTTCGCCGGAAGGCGCGACAATAACCGAGCCGCCGATCATATGGAAGCCGTCTTCGCGGCCGCACTTCGCGGCGGCGGCGATCCACATGGCGTTCTGATACGCGCTCGCCTGCAGCGAGACGAGATGCGTGTGCATGCGCAGATGCACGGGCTCCGGCCAGTGAATATTCTGCGACGGCGTGTTGTAGCCGAGCACGCCCAGTTCCGCGCCCTGCAGCGACATCGCGCGCCAGGTTTCCGGCCAGCGGCGGTCGTTGCAGATGCACATGCCGAGTTTCGCGCCCATCGTCTCGACGACCGGAAAGCCCGAATCGCCGACCGCGAAGAACTTCTTCTCCAGATGCTGGAACGGTGCATCGGGCTTGTGATCCGCGTGGCCCGGCAAGTGCGTCTTGCGATATTTTGCGACGATCTTGCCGCTCTCATCGACGATGATCGACGTGTTGAAGCACTCGCCCTTCGCGGTCAGTTCCGCATAGCCGAGATAGAAGCCGATGCCCGCTTCACGCGCGGCGTCGAAGAGCGGCTGCACGTCGGGGTTCGGCATCGAGCGTTCGAAGAAGCGTTCGATGGCGGCTTCCTCGCTCATCCAGTAGCGCGGAAAAAACGTGGTGAGCGCGAGTTCCGGAAACACGACGAGCTTCGCGCTGCGTGCCTTCGCCTCGTGCAACATGTCGACGAGCCGCCTGACGACGGCGCGGCGGTCGTCGGCGAGATGCACGGGTCCCATTTGCGCGACCGCGAGCGCGATTTTGCGTGACTTGCTCATGACTTCCTCTTTCGTTTGCAGTTTGCAGTTTCAGTTTTGATTCTTGCGATCCGTGTAGCCGAACGTGGCGTGAGCTTCGCTCGAAGCGCCTTCGGCAAGTCCGCGGAAGAACCGGCTCGATGCGGACAGCGCGCGTTCGTTCTGGAACGGCAAGGGCGTCGAGCGCGGGATGAAGCGGCCGCTGCCGGGCTGCGCGTCGAACCTGCCGTCATCGACGATCACGCGGCCCGCGCTGATCACGGTGCGCGGCCATCCGGTGACCTTCGTGCCCTCGTAAGGCGTATAGCCGACGCGATCGTGCAATCCGGACGCCGTCAGCACGACTTCGTGACGCGGATCCCACACGGCGATATCCGCATCCGCGCCAACCGTCACGAGACCCTTGCGCGGCGCGATGCCATACATGCGCGCGTGATTCGTCGCGCTCAACGCGACGAACTCGGGCAGCGTCATGCGCCCCTTGTTCACGCCTTCGGAAAACAGCAGCGGCAGGCGCGTTTCGAGTCCGGGCATGCCGTTGGCCATCTGCTTGAAGGTCGTGGCGTCGCCGTGGGGCAGCTTGCCGGATTCGTCGAAACGATACGGCGCGTGATCCGAAGAGACCGTTTGCAGCACGCCGTCCTTCAATGCGGTCCAGAGCGCCTCCTGCGCGTTCGCATCGCGCAGCGGCGGGCTGCAGCAGTACTTCGCGCCTTCGACGCCCGGAAGATCCATCGCGTCTTCGGTGAGCAGCAGATAATGCGGGCACGTCTCGCCGTACACCTGCGCCCCCATGCGCTGCGCCGCGCCAATGGTCGCGAGCGCGTCCTGCGCGGACACATGCACGATCAGCACGGGCACATCGAACAGCTTCGAGAGCTGAATGACGCGATTCGTCGCCTCCGATTCGGCCAGCGCGACGTGACTCGTCGCGTGATACTTCGGCGCGGTGCGGCCCGACTCCAGAAGCTTCTGCGAGACCCAGCGGATCACGTCGTTGTTCTCGGCATGCACCATCACGAGCGCGCGTTCGCGTGCGGCGAGCGCGAGGACGTCGAGCATCTGATAGTCGTCGATCTTCAACTGGTCGTACGTCATGTAGACCTTGAACGACGTAATGCCGCGCCGAATCTGCTCGACGAGATCTTCCTGCAGCGTTTGCCTGTCCGTCTCCGAGACGATCAGGTGATAGCTGTAATCGATGACGGATTTCGCCGCCGCGAGCGCCGCGTAATCATCGGCGACCTGTTTGAGCGAATGCCCGCGATGCTGCGCGGCGAAGGGCACGATCATCGTCGTGCCGCCATAGGCCGCGGCGACGCTCGCGGAGTACCAGTCGTCCGCGCCCATGATGCCCATGCCGGAACGCTGCTCGACGTGGCAATGCGTGTCGATGCCGCCGGGCAGCACGTAACGGCCGGTGGCGTCGATATCGCGGCGGCCGGCGGGCAAACCGCGCGCCACTTCGACAATGCGGTCGCCGACAATGCCGACATCGGCTTCGAACACGGCTTCGTCCGATGCGACGAGGCCATGGCGGATCGTGAGATCAAACTGCTGCATGTGTGAGTTTCCGCGTGAAGATTCAGGTTTGCGTTTCGAGTTGCGCGGATTCGCTGCGCGCGGCGAGCCACCAGTCGACGCAGGCGCGCGCAAGGGCTTCGGTCGGATCGACGGCGTTCAGCGCGACGCCCGACAAGGCAACCGGGATTTCGGTGCACGCGAGCAAGAGCGCATCCGCGCCGCGTGCAATCAGATGCGTGGCCGCGTGGCTCAACCATGCGCGCGCTTCGTCGATGCGTCCGGCCTTCACCGCCGCGATGCCCGCCGCGACGTGCGTCGTCTGCAAGTCGTCGCCGGGTTCGATCGCTTCGATGCCGCGCGCGCTCAGTTGCTCATGATAGATGCGCGCTTTGAGCGTCGCGGCCGTCGCAAGCACGCCGACGCGCCGCGCCTCCGGATAGCGATACGCGAGCGCACGAAGCGCCGCTTCGCCGATATGCAGCACCGGCAGCGCCGTTTCCTGCGCGAGCCTGCGATGCCACACGTGCGCCGTGTTGCACGGAATCGCGATAGCCGAGCAGCCGGCCGCTTCGAGCGTGCGCAAGCCGTCGAGCAGATGCGGCCAGGGCGCGTCCGAACCCGCGAGAAATGCCGCGCTGCGGTCCGGCACTTGCGGCACGTTATGCACGATAACGGGCATGTGTTCCTGATCGGAGGCGGCGGGCGTCGCCTGAATCAGCTTCACGAGAAAATCCGCGGTGGCGAGCGGGCCCATGCCGCCGAGCACGCCGAGACGCGCGAGTGCCGCCGGTCGCGCGTTCATGCGATGCCTCGCTCGCGGCAGATCGCGAAGGCGAGCGTTGCCGCACTCGAACACGGATCGATGACCGGAATTTCAAGCGCCGCTTCGATCTCGGCGCGCAAGGGCGTCATGCCGGCGCAGCCGAGCACGATTGCATCGGCGCCGTCTTCGTCGCGCAGGGCGCGGCCCGTCGCGATGAGCTTGTCGAGCGCCGCCGCGCGATCGCCCGATTCCGCGACGCCGAGATTCACCGCGCGCTCGCCCGCCACCGCCGCGCCGATGCGCGCCGCATGATACGCGCGCCAGTGACGCGGCATGCCGCGCGAGCTCGCGGCGATCACGCCGACGCGCGAACCGCGCGCAAGCGCCGTCGCCATCGCGGCCGCGCCGATGCCGATCACCGGCTTGCGCGTCGTTTCGCGGGCGGCGTGCAGCCCCGGATCGCTGTAGCACGCGATGACGAACGCCGCCGCCCGCGCTTCGTGACGCGCGACGAATTCCGCGACGGCGACGGCGGCGCGGTCCGCATCGCGCTGCGTTTCGATGCCGCCATCGACGGCGAAAAGCGTGTCGAACGCGACAGGCGCATCGTGTTCGGCACGCAGCGCGCGCACGGTAATTTCGATGTCGCGCGTGACTTCCGCGAGACCGTTCGGGTTCAGAAAGTAGATGGGATCGGACATGACTCGACGTGAATGGATCGACCGTATCCGCACGATAGCAACGACGATTTCCGCCGTGAAATAGTCCAAATTTCGTATCCCATAGACGCAATGCATGGATGCGCCGCGCGAGTGTTTTGTCGCGCTACACTGCCTTCGACGCGCAACCCATCGCCCGCCGGGCCGACATCCAATGAACTACGACGAGGAAATTCCCCACGCACGCACCATGAGCCTGCGGCAGATCGAAGTCTTCCGCGCGATCATGATGACGGGCTCGATCAGCGAAGCCGCGCGCTCGCTCTATGTCGCGCAGCCTTCGGTGAGCCGCGTGCTGCAACTGACGGAAAGCCGCCTCGGCTTCCTGCTGTTCGAGCGCATGCGCGGGCGTCTGTATCCGACGCCGGAAGCGAAACGCATCTTCGAGGAAGTGATGCGCGCGTATGAAGGCATCGAGCGCGTGGACAATCTGGTGCGCTCGTTGTCGGACGGTTCGAGCGGCAAGCTCAATATCGTGTGCAGCCCGAGTCTCGGCGTGCATCTGGTGCCGCTCGCCATCGCGCGATTTCACGCGGAGTTCGCGCAATTGCCGATTCAGTTCGAACCGCTCACGCACAATCATCTCGTGCCGCGCGTGCTGTTCGGCAAGGGCTATATCGGCGTGTCGATGTTCGAGGTCGAGCATCCGAACATCGTCACGGTGCCGATGGAGAGCGGGCAGTTGCTGTGCGTCGCGCGAAAGGGCACGCTCGCACGGCGGCGCGCGCTGGAACCAAAGCAGATCGCGCGCATGCCGTGGATCGACTACGAGCACGACACGCCGCTCGGGCGCATCGTCGGGAAGGTGTTCAGGAACGAGCGGCGGCCCGAGCCGATCGTGCGCGTGCGCTCGGCGATCAGCGCCTGCACGCTCGCGCGAGAAGGCGTGGGCGTGGCGATCGTCGATCCGTTCTGCATCGACGACGCCATGCGCGACGCGCTCGATATCGTGCCGCTGCGCGCGGACGATGCTCACCGGCTGACGGCGAGTCTCCTGTATTCGCATATCGAGCCGATGTCGAACGCGGCGCGGCGCTTCGTCGAGATCCTTCACGCCGTGCTGACGACGCATCTCGCGCCCCGCCGCGCCGCGCGCGCCGGCTGAACCACGGAGCGGTGAAGGCATCGATTCATGCGACAATCGTGCCCGCAAGAAATACAAGCAAAGGGCTTTGGAGATACACATGACCACGCGAGCGGACGAGATCCTGACGACGCTTGAAAGCGAAATCCTCTCGGGGCGGCTGCCGCCCGGATCGCGGCTGGAAGAGACCGAGCTTTCCGAGCGCTTCGAATGCTCGCGCACGCCGATCCGCGAGGCGCTGCGCCAATTGGCATCGGAAGCGCTGATCACGATGCGTCCGCGCCAGCCCGCGATGGTCGCGGCGCTGTCCGCGCGCAAGCTGCTCGAAATGTTCCAGGTGATGGCCGAACTCGAAGGCCTGTGCGCGCGTCTTGCCGCGCGCCGCGCGACGCCGCAGCAGATTCAGCGCCTGCGCGACACGCAGGCCGAACTCAAGGCCACGCTCGACGCCAATCAGGTCGATGCGTTCTACGAGATCAACCGGCGCTTTCACGAAATCGTCTACGAATCGAGCCAGAACGAATTCCTCGCGGACCAGACGCGCGGCCTGCGCAACCGCGTGTCGATCTATCGCAAGATGGTCACGCAGAAGGTGCGCCGTCGGCTCGATACCGTCGACGAACACGAACAGGTGATCGCCGCCATCGAACGCGGTGACGGCGACGCCGCCGCCAAAGCGATGTCCGCTCACGTCAATCTGCTCGGCGAACAGATGCTCGATTTCATCGCGCTTTTCCCCGAACCGGCCGAAGTCGCCGAGTAAGCTCCGCCTTTTCCCGTCGTCAATTGCGAATGCAGGGCCGTCCGCTTTTAGCCGACGGCCCGCCGCCGCATTTCTGAAAAAATCCTTGCAATGTATTTTGTTTGAGTATTATCTGGATACAAGATGGCCGATCAAGGATACACACGGCTCGGTTTCCACTGACATTCAACCATGCACGCCAGGACAAGGAGCAGGCAATGAGCGACACGCTGCATGCCGCAAGCGACGTAGGGCACGCGCAAAAAATCGAGGACCAGATCTACCGGAAGGTGACGCTGCGGCTGATCCCGTTCCTGATCCTCTGCTACGTCGCGGCCTATCTGGATCGCGTCAATATCGGCTTTGCGAAGCTGCAGATGCTGAGCGACCTGCAATTCAGCGAAACCGTCTACGGGCTGGGCGCGGGCGTGTTTTTTATCGGCTATTTCCTGTTCGAAGTGCCGAGCAACCTGCTGATGCAGCGCGTCGGCGCGAAAGCGTGGATCGCCCGCATCATGGTGACGTGGGCGATCATCTCGGCCGCGTTCTTCTTCGTGCAGACGCCCACGCAGTTTTACGTGCTGCGCTTTCTGCTCGGCTCGGCGGAAGCGGGCTTCTATCCGGGCATCGTGCTGTATCTGATGCAGTGGTATCCGGCGCGCCGCCGCTCCCACGTCCTCGCCATCTTCATGGTCGGCATTCCGCTCGCGGGGATTATCGGCGGGCCGCTGTCGGGCTGGATTCTCGAAGCGTTCAACGGCTCGCACGGGCATCCGGGCTGGCGCTGGCTGTTTCTGATCGAAGCGGCGCCGTCGCTCGTGCTCGGCATCGCCGCGTTCTTCTATCTCAAGAACCGCCCGGCCGATGCGCCCTGGCTCACGCGTGAGGAAGCCGCGATCATCACGAAGGCGCTCGACACCGGCGGCAGCCGCCACGCGCGCATCTCGGAGACGGTCGGTCAGGTTTTCCGCGACCCGCGCATGCTGCTCATGGCGCTCATCTACTTCTGCGTGATCATGGGCCAGTACGGCCTGACCTTCTGGATGCCGACGCTCATCAAGGCGTCGGGCGTGTCGGGTGCGCTTCGCATCGGCGTGCTGTCGGCGATTCCGTTCGTGTTCGGCGCCATCGCCATGGTCTCTTTCGGCCGCAATTCGGACCGCACCGGCGAGCGCCGCTGGCATCTGATCGTGCCGATGCTGCTCGGCGCGCTCGGCTACGCCATCACGGCGGGCGCGGGCGCGAACGTGCCGCTCGCGCTGCTGGGTCTGTCGCTCGCGGCGGCGGGCGTGCTCACGCCGGGGCCGCTGTTCTGGGCGCTGCCTTCCGCGATCCTGGCCGGCACGGGCGCGGCGGCGGGCATCGCCGCGATCAACGCGTTCGCCGGGCTGGCGGGCTTCGTGAGCCCTTATCTGATCGGCTGGCTGCGCGATCTCACGCACACTTCCGTGATCGCGATGTACGTCTCGGCCGGCGTGCTCGTCGTCGGCGCGGCGATGATTCTTCTGATTCCCGCCAAGCTCGTGAACCGCTGAGGCTCTTATTTCCCGACCAGAACGGCATGCGTCGCGCATGCCGTTTTTTTTCGCCCGTACGGCTCGTCGGAGCAATTTTCCGGTTCCAGTTTGTATTTCTTTGTGATAGTTTATGTATTCATTGACGTCGTTTGTAGATACATAAAGAGGCGAACCATGGAACTGAACTTCAAGGGCAAGTCGGCGCTGATCACGGGCGCATCGAAGGGAATCGGGCTGGCGACGGCCTGGCGCTTCGCGGCCGAAGGCATCGAGGAACTGCATCTCGCGGCGCGTTCCGCCGACGCGCTGCATCGCGCGCAGGACGAGATCGCCACGAAGCACGGCACGCGCGTGCATGTGCACGCGACGGATCTCTCGGTAACGCAGAACGCCATCGACCTGGCGCGCGCGTGTTCGAACGCCGACATCCTCGTGAACAACGCGGCGGATTCGAGCCCCGGCCCGCTCGACAAGATGACGGACGCCGACTGGCGCGCGAGTCTCGACATGAAGATCTTTTCCTACGTGACGCTCACGCGCGAACTGTATGCGTCGATGAAGCAGCGCGGCGGCGGCGTGATCGTCAACGACATCGGCAATTCGGGCGAGAACTGGGACGCCAACTACATCATCGGATCGACGGGCAACGCCGCGATGATGGCCTTCACGCGCGCGATCGGCGGCTGGGCGCTCGACGACGGCATCCGCGTGGTCGGCGTGAATCCCGGCCCGGTCGCGACCGACCGCATGGTCAAGCTGATGAAGCGCCGCGCGCTCGACTGGTACGGCGACGAAACCCGCTGGGAAGAACTCTTCGACAAATATCCCGGCAAGCGCGCCGCGGAAGCGGGCGAAGTGGCCGATCTGATCGTGTGGCTCGCATCCGACCGCGCCGCCTATATCACGGGCACGATCGTGACCATCGACGGCGGCATCGCGTCGCGCCGTTCCATCATCTGAGGGGGACGTCATGCGCCGATTCGAGGAACGCAACGCTTATTTCGACCGCCTGTGCAACAGCGAAGGCCTGATGTGGCTGGGCCAGAACACGAACCACTTCGAGCCGCATCCGTCCGTGCGTCAGGCGGTGATCGACGCGCTCGACGGCGGCGAGTATCACGCCTACGCGCCGCCGCTCGGCTTCGAGGAACTGCGCCAACTGATTCGCGAGGATATCGGCTTGCCCGACGCCTCCGTGATGCTCGCGGACGGCGCCGTCGAAGCGCTGTACAACGTGTGCCGCAACATCTGCGAGCCGGGCAAGGACTTCGTCACGACCAATCCGAGCTGGGCCTGGCCGATGCAGTTTGCCGCGCGCGCGGGCTCGCGCGTAATCGAATTGCCGATCTATTCGGCCGAGCAGAACTACAAGCTCACGCCCGCGCAACTGCGCGCGGCGGTGAACGAGAACACGGGTGTCATCTATCTCGTCGATCCGAACAATCCGCTCGGCACGTGCCATACGGAAGACGAAATTCGCGAGTTCGCGGACATCGCGCGGTCGGTCGGCGCGTACTTCATTCACGACGCGACCTACTTCCAGTTCGCCGACAGCTTCTCGCCCGCGTACCGTTTCTATCCGGAAAAGACCATCGTCACGTATAGCTTTTCGAAGTGGCTCGGTCTCGCGGGCATGCGTCTGGGCGCGGTGATCGCGCATCCGGATCTGATCGAGCGCTTCGCGTCGGCGCCGCCGAACAATCTGGGCAGCAACGTGCTGTCGCAGCGCGCGGCCATCGCCGGGCTGCGCACGAAGAGCGAATGGTTTCCGGATATCCAGCGGCGTCAGCGGCGCAATCAGGCGGCGGTGGTCGAAGCGGCGAAGAACGTCGAAGGCCTCGCCGTGCCGGTGTATCCGTCGCAGGCGAATCTGCTCGTCGTCGAGACGATCAACGCGGGCATCACGCCCGAGGCGCTCGTCGAGGCGTTTCAGGCCGAACGTGTGATGATCCGTCAGGGTTCGTATCACACGAAGGAGTTCGGGCATCGCTTCGTCAAGGTGAGCCTGACGGTGCCGGAACATTGGGCCGATCGTTTCTGTGAGCTGCTGCCGTCGATGGTCGAGCGCGCGCGTTCGATCAAGGAACCCGCGAATCAATTCTGAAGAGGGCGAGCATGCCGTACCTGAAAACGACAGACGATGTGAACCTGTACTACGAGGAAGCGGGCGAGGGCACGCCGATCGTATTCGTGCATGAATTCGGCGGCGATCTGCGCAGCTGGGAACCGCAGATGCGCTACTTCAGCCGGCGCTATCGATGCATTGCGTTCGCGGCGCGCGGCTATGCGCCGTCGGATGTGCCCGAGGACATCGAACGCTATTCGCAGGCGATCGCCGCGCGCGATATCCGCGACGTGCTGGACGGCCTGAACATCGATCGCGCGCATATCGTCGGCCTGTCGATGGGCGGCTTCGCGACGCTGCATTTCGGGCTCGATTTCGCGGATCGCGCGCGTTCGCTCGTCGTCGCGGGCGCGGGGTATGGCGCGGAAAAAGCGTTCGAGGATTATTTCCGCGAGGTGTCGCTGGAAGTCGCGAAGCAGTTCGAGACGCAGGGCGCAGCGCGCTTCGCGCAGACGTATTCGCTGGCGGCGTCGCGCATCGCGTTTCAGGTGAAGGACCCGCGCGGCTGGCAGGAATTCGCGACGACGCTCGGCGAACATTCCGCGCGCGGCTCCGCATTGACGATGCGCGGCGTGCAGGCCCGCCGTCCGTCGATCTACGATCTCGAAGCGCGTTTGCAAGGCATGACGGTGCCGACGCTCGTCGTCGTGGGCGACGAGGACGATCACTGTCTGCAGCCGGGCATCTTCCTGAAGCGCACGGTGCCGGCGAGCGGTCTTGTGGTGATGCCGAAGACCGGGCACACGCTCAATCTCGAAGAGCCGGCGCTTTTCAATCAGCATGTCGCGGAGTTTCTCGCGATGGTCGAGCAGAACCGCTGGTTGCCGCGTGATCCGCGCGCAGTGCCCGCACAGATCATGAAGACGTCATGAGCGCGGGCACCTTGAACCGTGCGAGCGCGTTCGTCGATGAACAACGCCTCGCCGAGCGGCTCGCGGCGATGGCGCGTATCGGCGCCACCGAGAAGGGCGGCGTGAACCGGCAGGCGTTGTCGCAGGAAGACGCGGCGGCGCAGCTTCTGCTCGTCGGCTGGGGCGAGGCGCTGGGTCTTGCGCCTTCCGTCGATGCAGTCGGCAATCTGTTTCTGCGGCTCGAAGGCGCGGACGCGAACGCCGCGCCGGTGTTGTCGGGATCGCATCTCGACACGCAGCCGACCGGCGGCCGGTTCGATGGCGTGTACGGCGTGCTGGCCGCGTTCGAGGCGGTCGAGGCGATTATCGCGTCGGGCAGGCGGCCGCGCGCGCCGATCGATATCGTCGCGTGGATGAACGAAGAAGGCTCGCGCTTTGCGCCCGGCATGATGGGCTCGGCGGTGTTCGCGGGCGCGCGCGAGCTTTCCACGGTGCTCGCGGTCGCGGACGCGCAGGGCACGACCGTCGCGAGTGCGCTCGCCGACGTGCGCGGCCGTCTGCGCGACGTGCCCGGCCGTGCTGCGGGCGAACGTGCTGCCGCATTCGTCGAGGCGCACATCGAACAGGGGCCGCAACTGGAAAAGGAAGGGCTCACGATCGGCGTGGTCACCGGCATTCAGGGCAAGCGCACGTTCAAGGTGCGCGTGGACGGCGAGGCGGCGCACGCGGGCACATCGACGCGCGCCGAGCGACGCGACGCGTTGCTGGCCGCCATCGCGATGGTGCAGGCGCTCGCCGACGCCTTGCACGACGCCGAAGATATCGTGAAGTTCACCGTCGGACGCTTCGACGTGCAGCCGAGCGCGCCCTCGGTCGTGCCGAGCGCGGTGGATTTTTCCATCGACCTGCGTCATCCGGATTCGCAGCTTCTGCAGGCGCTGGGCGACAAGGTGCGGCCGATTTGCGAGGCGCATGCGGGCGTATGCGCGGTGCAGGTGACGGAGCTGTCCACGGCGATGTCGCTCGACTTTCCCGCGCCGATGCGCACGCGGATTCGCGACGCGGCGGCGCGGCTCGACCTGCCGCATCGCGACATTCTTTCGACCGCGGGACACGATGCACGCTATCTGCACGGCGTGTGTCCGACCGGCATGATCTTCGTGCCGTCGCATCGCGGACTGACGCATTGCGAGGCGGAATTCACGTCGTCGGCGGATTTGGCCGATGGCGCGAGAGTGCTTGCCGATGTGTTGCAGGAACTGGCGTTGTAACGCGTCGCCGACGATATCCCCGTCACCATCAGCGCATTCATCGACGTATTCCGCCGCACGTTCGGCACGACGCCCGGGCGCGACAAGGCGGGGCACGCGAATGTATCGATAAGCGTTCGCCGCGCCCCGGAAGGGGCTATGCTTGGGCGAAAGTGGAGCGAGACATGAACGACACGAACTGGTACAGCGAAAGCGGTTGTTCGCTCGGAGCGTTTTCGAGTCTGATCGAGCGGGGCGCGGCGTGCGCGCCGGCGTTCGCCGCGGAAGTCCGCCAGAACATTCCCCTGTACGACTGCGCCGACATCCCGAAAGACGACGCCGCACGCCGGGCGTGGCAGGCGGAATGGGCCGCGGTGCTGCGCGACGGCGCAGGCGTGTTCGTGCTGAAGCACGCGTACGCGGACACCGGCCCCGTCGACGAAGCCACTGCCATCTTCGACGCGATCATTCGACAAGAGCGCGAGCAGGGCGTGAGCGGCGCGGATCACTTCGCGAAAGCCGGCGCCAACGACCGCATCTGGAACGCGCAGGAAAAGCTCTGCCTGCAAGCGCCGCGCGTCTTTGCGCGCTACTTTGCGAATCCGTTTCTCGCGAGCGCAGCCGAAGCGTGGCTCGGGCCGGGCTTTCAGATGACGTCGCAGGTCAATGTCGTGCGGCCGGGTGGCGAAGCGCAGCAGGCGCATCGCGACTATCACCTCGGTTTTCAGACGGCGGACGAAGTGCAGCGCTATCCGGCGCACGTCCACGCGATGTCGCCGTTCCTGACGCTTCAGGGCGCGGTCGCGCACAGCGACATGCCGGTCGAAAGCGGCCCGACGAAGCTGTTGCCGTTCTCGCAACGTTACGCGCCGGGTTATCTCGCGTGGCGGCGCGACGACTTCCGCGCGTACTTCGAAACGCATTACGTGCAACTGCCGCTCGAAAAAGGCGACGCGCTGTTCTTCAGCCCCGCGCTCTTCCACGCGGCGGGCGCGAATCGCACGCGTGATGTGCAGCGCATGGCGAATCTGCTGCAGGTTTCATCGGCATATGGCCGGGCGATGGAAACGGTCGATCGCTCGCGCATGTGCGAGGCCGTCTATCCGGTGCTCGCCGATCACAAATCGACAAAAAGCCTGAGCGATGCGGAAATCGACGCGGTCATCGCATCGTGCGCGGAAGGCTATGCGTTCCCGGCGAACCTCGACCGCGATCCGCCCTTAGGCGGACTGGCGCCGAAAAGTCAGCAGGCGCTGCTGCGGCAGGCGCTCGAAGAAAACTGGCCGGGCGAGACGTTCATCCGGGCATTGCAGGATCACGCGTGGCGGCGCGCCACCTGAACTTCACTCCTGATAAACCGCCGACAGCACGCTTTCCGCATCCTCCTGTGCGTGGTCCAGTTGCACGAGACTCGCGTGCCGCGCGCCGAGCGGATCGCGGTTGGCGATTGCCGTGAGAATCGCCTTGTGCCGCGGCAGCGAAAGCGCGTGCGTATCCGGATGACGGCTCGTCAGCTTGATCGATTCCGACAACGCGAGCGAGAGCATGTGTCCGATATACATCAGCATGTCGTTGTGCGTGGCCGACATGATCGCGCGATGAAACTCCAGATCAGGCGCCAGCAACGCTTCCGGCGACGCCGCGCGCGTCATGTGCTCGAAGGCGGCGCGGATGCATGCGAGGTCGTTTTCCGTCGCGTTCGACGCAGCCAGCGCTGCCGCCGCCGGCTCGATGATCCTGCGCACCACGAGCAGCGAGCGGAAGAACTCGCCTTCGTGCACGCTGTTGATGGTCCAGAACAGCACGTCGGGATCGAGCATGTGCCATTCGTCGCGCGGACGCACGACGCTGCCCAGGCGCGGCTTCGACAGCACGAGACCTTTGGCGACCAGCACGCGCGTCGCTTCGCGCAGCACGGGACGGCTCACGCCGTAGGCTTCGCATAGCTTCGCCTCGGCGGGCAGACGGTCGCCGGGTTTGAGCTTGCCGCTCACGATCTCGACGCCAAGCTCCTGCACGATGCGCGCATGCATGCTCTTGCGCGGCTGTGGATGACGGTAGTCCATGTCAGCGCTTCGCGGTCGAACGGTGGCCGAACGCTCGCTGCGACAGACAGAACACGAGCAGCAGCGCGCCCACCGCGATCTTGGTCCACCAGGAACTGAGCGAGCCGTCGAACGAAATCAGCGTCTGGATGATGCCGAGCAACAGCACGCCGAAGAGCGTGCCGATCACATAGCCGACGCCGCCCGTGAGCAGCGTCCCGCCGATGACGACCGAGGCGATGGCATCGAGTTCGAGGCCCATCGCGTGCAGGCCGTAGCCCGAGAGCATGTAGAACGTGAACAGCACGCCGCCGAGCGCCGAGCAGAAGCCCGAGAGCGCATACGCGCCGATCGTCGCCGCGTTGACGGGCAGGCCCATCAAAAGCGCGGAGTGCGGATTGCCGCCGACCGCGTAGATGGTCCGCCCGAACGGCGTGTAATGCGCGACGAACACGGCAAGCGCAAGCACGAGGAGCGCGATCACAGCGCCGGGCGAGAGCGATGCGCCGCTCATCACCGGTATACGCATCTGCGAGACGGCCGCGTACCACGGATGCGTGATGCTGATCGAATCGATGCTGATGAGATAGCACAGCCCGCGCGCGAGAAACATGCCGGCCAGCGTGACGATGAACGGCTGCAACCGGAAGCGCGCGATCAGCCAGCCCATGAGCGTGCCGAACGCGGTGCCCATGGCGAGCACGAGCGGAATGACGACGAGCGGATGCCAGCCCGCTTTCTCGACGAGCGCGGCGGAGACCATCGTCGTGAGCGCGATCACCGAGCCCACCGAAAGATCGATGCCGCCCGAGAGAATCACGAAGGTCTCGCCCACCGCGACCACGATCAGGAACGCGTTGTCGATCAGCAGGTTGAGAAACACTTGCGGCGAGAAGAAGCCCGTGTACATCACCGAGCCGAGCACGGATACGACGACGAACAGCGACACCGTCGCGGCGAGCGGCAGATAGCGGCTGCGCGAGGTCTTGTGCGGCGGCGTATCGTTTTTGCGCGGCTGTGTGAGCGTGGGCAGGCCCGAGTTCATCGGCGCACCTCGCCGTGAGCCGGCGCCGGGCGGCGCGCGAACTTCGCGACCGTCGCGCGGAATTCGCCCGACTGCAACATCATCACCACGAATACGACGATCGCCTTCACCACGAGATTGACCTCCGGCGGCACGCCGAGCGAATAGATGAGATACGTGAGCGTCTGGATGATGAGCGCGCCGATCACGCTGCCCGCGAGCGTGAAACGGCCGCCGGTGAGCGCGGTGCCGCCGAGCGTGACGGCGAGAATCGCATCGAGTTCGAGCAGCAGTCCCGCGTTGTTGCCGTCGGCGCTCTTCACGTTGGAACTGATGAGAATGCCCGCCACGCCCGCGCACAGACCGCTGAACGCATACGCGCCGATCGTGAGTCTGCGCGCCTGCACGCCCGCGACGCGCGCGGCGGTCGGATTGATGCCGATCGCTTGCAGAAAGAGGCCGAGCGCCGTGCGCGTGATCGCGAGATAGAGCAGCGCGAACACGAGTGCGACGATCAGTATCGACACGGGCACGCCGAGCAAATAGCCGCCGCCGAAGAAGAAGTAGGGCGAATAGTAGATCGTGATGATCTGGCCGCTCGTGATGAGTTGCGCGATGCCGCGTCCCGCGACCATCAGGATGAGCGTCGCGATGATCGGCTGCATGCCCGCGCGTGCGACGAGCAAGCCGTTCCACAGCCCGCACAACAGTGCGATGCCGAGCGCCGCCACGATCACGACGGGCAACGGAAAGCGCGTGACGTTGCCCGCGACCGAGCCGCCGATCGCCCATGCCGCGACCGCGCCCGCAATGGCGACGACCGCGCCCACGGAGATGTCGATGCCGCGCGTCGCGATCACGATGGTCATGCCGAGCGCGACGACCGCGAGCGGCGCGGCGCGATTGAGGATATCGACGAGACTGCCGTACAGATGACCGCCGCGCCATTCGACATGCAGGAAGCCCGGATTGAACGCGGCGTTCAACGCGAGCAGCAGCGCAAGCGTGACGAGCGGCCAGCCGAGCCGATGTTCCATCGCCGAACGCAGCGTTCCACGCCGCACGGTGTCATCCATGTTCCGCTCCGATCATTTCGCAGACGGTGTCCTCGCTGGTTCCGGCGGGCAACTCGCCGACCTTGCGCCGGTCGCGCAGCACGACGATGCGATTGGCGATGCGCACCACTTCCGAGATCTCCGACGAGATGAACAGCACGGCCATGCCCGTCGATGCAAGCCGCATGATTTCGTCCATGATTTCCTGCTTCGCCGCGACGTCGATGCCGCGCGTCGGTTCGTCGAGAATCAGCAGACGCGGTTCGGTGGCGAGCCAGCGCGCGATCAGCGCCTTCTGCTGATTGCCGCCCGACAGCAGGCCGATGGGCATATCGAGATTCGCCGCCTTGATGCCGAGCGCGCGCACGAAGCGCTCGGCGAGCGCGTTCTGTTCCGCGCGCGTGAGACAGCGCCGCGCGCCGAGCCGCGCCTGCAACGCGAGCGCGATGTTCTCGCGCAGCGACAGTTCCGCGACGATGCCGTCCGCCTTGCGCTCCTCGGGACAAAACGCGATGCCGTGACGAATCGCCTGCGCGGGCGTCGCGAACGACACCGGTACGCCGTCGATGCGCAGTTCGCCTTCGTCCGGCTTTTCCAGCCCGAACAACAGCTTCGCGAGTTCGGTGCGCCCGGAGCCGAGCAGCCCCGCGATGCCGACCACTTCACCCGCGCGCACGCGCAAATCGATCGGCTGCAACTGACCCGTCTGACCGAGGCGCACGGCGTCGAGCAGAACGTGGTCGGCGGCGTTCGGATCGACATCGTCGGGCGGGGACTGACGGGCTTGCGCCGCGGCCAGTTCGCGCCCGAGCATCGCCGCGATGAGCGCGGGCGTGCCCAGTTCGCTCGCGCGCCATTCGCCCACACGCCGGCTGTTGCGCAGCACGGTGATGCGGTCGGAAATTGCGTAGACCTGGTTGAGAAAGTGCGTGACGAACAGAATCGCGAGGCCTTGCTCGCGCAGACGGCGCAGCACGTCGAAGAGACGGCGCACTTCGTCGTCGTCGAGGCTGGAGGTCGGCTCGTCGAGAATCAGCACTTTCGACGAAAGTTTTAGCGCACGCGCAATCGCGACCATCTGCTGAACCGCGACGGAATAGCTCGTCAGCGTGCGCGTGACGTCGATATCGAGCCCGATGCGCGCAAGCAGTTCGCGCGACTGCCGGTGGGTCGCGGGCCAGTCGATGCCGAAGCCATGCAGCGCGCCGCGTCGCGGAAAGTAGCCTGCGAAGATGTTCTCCGCCACGGACAGATTCGGGCAGAGATTCACTTCCTGATAGACGGTGCTGATGCCGAGCTTCTGCGCGTCCAGCGGCGAGCCGGGGCGGATCGCGCGGCCTTCGAGCAGGATGTCGCCGGCATCGAGACTCACCACGCCGGTGAGCACCTTGATGAGCGTCGATTTGCCCGCGCCGTTCTGTCCCATCAGTGCGTGAACCTCGCCCGGATAGAGGGTGAGGTTCACGTCCTGCAACGCATGCACGCCGGCAAAGCGCTTGTCGATGCCGCGCAATTCCAGCACGGGCGATGTCATAGGCGGTCAGTATTTACGATTGGGAAATTCCTTCGCCGCGACCTCCATCGGGAAGATGCTCTCCTGCGTCACGATGCGCTTGGGCACGGATTTGCCCGCCTTGATGTCCTTCACGACCGACATGAGTTGCGGCCCGAGCAGCGGACTGCATTCGACGGACACATTGAGCTTGCCTGCCATCATGGCTTCGAACGCGCCTTTCACGCCGTCGACTGAAATGATGATGATGTCCTTGCCCGGCTTCATGCCCGCTTCCTCGATGGCCTGGATCGCGCCGATCGCCATGTCGTCGTTGTGCGCGTAGAGCACGTTGATCTTCTTGCCTTCGGCCTTGAGGAACGCTTCCATCACCTCCTTGCCCTTCGCGCGCGTGAAGTCGCCGGTTTGCGAACGGATGATCTTGAACTTCGGATCGGCCTTGATGATTTCCTCGAAGCCTTTCTTCCGGTCGATGGCAGGCGCCGAGCCGACCGTGCCCTGCAACTCGACGATATTGATCGGCCCCGCATTGCCCTTTTCCTTCTCGACGAGCCAGCGGCCCGCCTTGCGTCCTTCCTCCGTGAAGTCCGAGCCGATGAACGTCACATAGAGCGTTTCGTCCTTGCTGCTGATCGCGCGGTCGGTGAGCACGACCGGAATCTTCGCGTTTTTCGCCTCGACGAGCACGGTCTCCCAACCCGTTTCGACGACCGGCGAGAACGCGATCACATCGACTTTTTGCGCGATATACGAGCGGATCGCCTTGATCTGGTTTTCCTGCTTCTGCTGTGCGTCGGAGAATTTCAGGTCGATGCCTGCCTCCTTTGCGCTGGACTTGATCGACTCGGTGTTCGCGGTGCGCCATTCGCTTTCGGCGCCGACCTGCGCGAAACCGAGAACGATGGGCTTCTGCGCGAAGCTTGTGAGCGGGAGCATTGCGCCCAATGGCGCAGCGGCCATTGCAACCAACACGTTGCGGCGTTTCATGTCAGTGGTTCCTCCGTCGCTTGGCGATTTATTCGATTTTCGTTCGGATAGTTTTGGAATAAATATTTAATTCGCATTGCTATTTATCTCGCTTCGTTCCGCTATTTGGGTTTCCGTACAGCGAAGTGATCGAAGTCGAGATAGATAGACTATATGAAGCTATTCGAACGCTTTTTATCGGCGTTAACCCGCTTTTCATGCAGAAACAGTCATACCATCTCGCGGCGCTGATGCATTGCAGCATGGGGAGATCCCGATTATCGGGAATGCGTCTTTAAAGCGTTGATTAACGCTCGCGCGTGGCTGTGAATATGCTGAAGGCGAAAGTGCTCGCCTAAAAAGAAAAGCGGCTCACTCGAAGAACGAAAGTGAGCCGCAAGACGGATCGATCGGCAGTCTATTCGCGCGCAGTCACGAGACTGCGTTCGGACCGCATTTACATCGGATGGCTTTGCACGAAATCCTTGTATGCGGAATACGCGGGCTTTTTCGTCGTGCCGTCCGACTCGAAGAGCCCGTAGGCGCCTTCGCTGTCGTCGTAGAGTTCGAACGCCTGAATCGACTGGATGTTGTACTTCGACGCGACGCTCACGTATTGCGCCATCATCGCGTTACCCGTGATGTACGACGCGATCTGGTTATACGAGCCGTAGTCCGGACGCACGCCGAATTCGTTGATCCAGATCGGCTTGCCCATGTCGTGCAGCACCTGGAGCACGTCGTGGCAACCGGTGCCGCCGCATGCATGCGTGATGTCGCCTTCGTTCGAATACCAGTGCCATGCGGTGATGTCCCAGCTTACGGTCGGATGACCCCAGGAACCGTCGGGCTGCGAGCCGTCCGCGAGCATCTGATAGAACGCGTAATGCAGCCACGTGCCGCCGAGCACGATTTTCGCCGAGCCGTCCACCGACTTCACGCCCGCGATCATGCCGCGAATCACGCCGCGCGCGATGGTGTAGGAGCGGTTGTCGTACTGATTCCACAGTGTGCCGTCGACGTTGCCGTTGAGCGTGTTCGCTTCCAGTTCGTTGCCGACTTCGTAATACGGGTAGCGATAAGAACTCGCCGTCTGCTTGCCCATTGCGAAGCCGGCGTTATAGGCGTCGTCCTCGTTGTTGTAGTTGAGGCTCAGCAGCATGACCGGATAGACCGTCACGCCGCCGTCTGCCATCGTCCTGGCGACGTTTGCGACCTGATTCGCCGATGCCTGGCTGTACACGTCGTTGCGATAGATGTTCGCGCCCAGGTCCTGCAACTGCGAGAGCTGCTTCTGCGCGCTTGTCGTGTCGTACGCGCCGCCGTTGCTGTTGTGGCCGTTCATGCCGTAGAAGATCGAGCCGTTGTTCGCGGCCTTCGCGGTCGATTGGGGCAAGGCGGCCTTGCCAGTGGCAGCGTCGACCGCGCTGTCGCCACCGCCGCCGCATGCGGCCAGCATGGCGCTCGCGATCAGCGTCGTGGCGATTGCACTCGCCTTGTTTGCGGACATGAAGCGGGGGAATAGCGATGAAGCCTGATGTCGAATGTTCATAACAATAAGGAGTACGAAAGAAAATGCGCGTTCCCGGCAAAAAACGAAGCAATCGGCCGGGAACAGTCAAATGGCGGACAGGACGATACGTGCATCGACCGCACAGGCGTGCGTGGCCGATGTCGAAACGAACGGTCGTTAGTTGTCCGAATGACTACCCGAGCATGCAGAAATTTTGCGGCAACGCGTACGCGCCGGAAAAGGCAAGGGCAGTGCAGATTCGCTGGTGCAAACCCGGCGCATGTTGCACGCGCGCTCGGGTGACAGAACGCCGGCGAAACAATGCGCGGACATCCAGGGTGACCAACGAACTCAGGGCTCGTTGTGTCGGTAACATGTGCAGCGGTTATGCGGTGATGAAGTCAAATTTTCTGACTATCGGGCGAATGTTGTCCGCCCCCGGAAACCGTTGCCTTTAAGCATCATTGCGGGGGAAAGGTTACTTCGTTCCGACGTCGATGTAAACCGGAGAGCAGAAAAAACATCTTGCCGCAGGCATGTTTTCGAATGGTCTCTACTGTGTTCGGGCACAGTTGCCGTAGGCGTTTCTACTAAAGGCGATGGAGGCGACGCCGCGCTGCGGCGGGTGTTGATGGGTGTTGTGCTTGCTGTTGTTCGCAAAGGCCACCTTTGCATGCGGTGTCATGTGCGCGAGATGGTGTTGCAGGTTGCGAGTGGGGTCAGTCGGGGGTGGCGCGGCGTGCCGTGGCAATTGCTCGAAGGCGCGAGCGTACCCATCGAACTTCAAGCCGGGCACGCTCGCGCGCGGCGACATAGACCTCGAACGCGATCTCGCGAAAGACTCTGCCCGGCTACGATGCCGCGTTCAGGCGATGGTGCGCGCGCAGAGAACAACCGCGAGCGTCGATAACACGAGGAATTTCACGACGTGAGCGCGCCGTACGGCTTCCATGTTCCAGGTGAGCCCGCGAGCGTACAGACCCATCCGACGACGGGATTCGCAGAAGGGTCGATGTTCGTCATGTTGTCACCGATCGCCCACGTTCCCAAGGTCGGCGGCGCTGCCCCTCTTAACGAACGTTGTCCCGGTAAAATGTTCGAGCGCTCGAATAGCTGGTACGGGACTACCGCCGTAGCCAAGTCGATCGAGCCATTCCCATTGGGCATCGACGGAACGCCGAAACTGTTTTCCCCTATATCGGCCTCGCTGACCGAACCCGCTTGCATGTTGATAAGGCCGATCGGATATTGCGTCGGTGCTGCATACGTCAGACTGTTACCTCGCACGGACAACCGGCCGATCGTTACGGCCAGGTCTGCGCTCGACGGCCTCACGGAAATGGCTCTCTTATCCGTCCAGCCCGACGAGTTGACGTTCAATAGCTGGTTCGAGCTGATGTCTACCGCCTGAATCGCGCATGCGGACGAAGGCGCGAGAATGATGGCGTCGGCTCCAGATCCAAGGAAGGTATTCTGCGAGACGCGTAATAGCTTGAACGAGGCATTCGCGGGGGCGATGCGCGCACAATTTGCTGTAACCGCGTCACTATAGTTGCCTTCGATAAGCGCGACTTGATTCGAACCGTAGATGAACACGACGTCGTGGGAGTTCGTCGCGCCGGGTCGGGTAATGGTGTTGTTGTTCACCCTGACCCACATCGCGCTCGCTTGAATCTGATGCTGAAGCGCTCCGGGGTCGCACTGATCCAGCATGTTCCCCTCGACGACGATGAAGCCGCCGGAGCGCTGTAACGCGGAAATGCCCATCTTGCCCGCAACATTGCGAACGATGTTGCCCGTGATCTGGGCGACTCCCTCGTTGCCACCCGAGAAGGTGATTCCGCCCCGTCCCAGTGTGCCGTCGAGCGTGCGGCCATCAATGTAGTTACCGATGACGATTGCTTGAGACGGGACCTCGAATCCTAGCGTGTCGAATGTCGCTGAGGTCGCGAAAGCGGTGTCGCCCTCGATGCCGAGATCGCCGTTGCCAATCAAGACGTTTTGCCCGATTACGATGCCGCACTGCAATCCAAACTGGATGCCTTCATCGGCGTTATAGTTTGCTTCGTTGTTCGCGATGATCGTTGAGTACGGGTTCGCAAGCCGTGGCGTGTGCGGGCTCATAAAGCCGATCAACGATGCCCCGTCTAGTGCGGCGAGGTCGGACGTGACGCGGCTCGTGGCCGATTGAATCGAGCTGGAAATGGCGGTCGCGAGCTGATCAGTCTTCGTCCAGTCAGGAACGCCACCTAACTTCGCGATAGCGCCGCGTATCTCTTCCGTCACGCTGTGATACCACCAAGCGCCTGGAACAGTGTCTTTGATGTCGCCCGACGGAACGCCGTCTTGCGGATAGCCGCCCGCGTTGCTTTCAGGCACGGCTGGGGGAGTTGCCGCGGCGTTGAGCTTCCAGTATCTGTCCATGATTCGCCGCGTTGTTGATGCGCGAGAACGCGACCGTACCGCCGATCGGACCTTGCTGATACTGAAGTGCTGCCGACCACGTCGAGCCTTGATACACGCTGTCGGGCACGCCCGCGAGCGAGTAAGAACCGCTGACGGTAAAGCCGTACAGTTTCGGCGATGTATAGACGATCGAGTTATTGGCACGGTAGATCGTGTCCATGCCGTCGAGGTCGCCCGGATGCGCGCCGAAGTAACCGGTGAGCCAGTTGGTCGGGCTATACGGCGAAAGCAGCGTGTAGTACGACGTGTATTGACGGCCCAGCGTCAAGGTACCGTAGGCGGGGTTCGTCAGGCCGACCCATGCCTGGCGGCCGAACATCGCGTTGGTGAACTGCTGGCCGCCGCTGTTGATATCGAAGCCCGATTCCAGCTGAAAGATAGCCTTATTACCGCCGCCCAAGTCTTCGGCGCCCTTCAGGCCGAAGCGGCTGCCCGCCCAGATGCCCGAGGCCATCTTGACGTTCGAGCGGCCCGCGTTCGTTTTGGCGAGATTGGTCTGGCTGCTTTGATAGACGATCGAATCGTCGACGATGCCGTACAACGTCACGCTACTCTGGGCGAACGCCGGCGTCGCGATGGCCGCCGCACTCGCAAACGCGCCCGCGCTCAACTGCTTCAGTTGACGTTTCACTCTTGAACTCCCCTCACCGTTTGTCGTTGATTAGCTGTTGCGAAGGCAGGACGCGAGCGAGCTCGACCGCCTGCGGCTCCGAACGTACTCCGTCGCGGCGGCGCAAGAAGAAGGGGTTAACCAGCGGGTGAGTTTCGACAGGGAATTGCAAGGCACGCTTGCAACCCTTGGCAAGGCCTTATCGCGCGGGCTTCGGGCGCGTTTCAACGCAGCGCATCCTTGCGCGCTTTCCTCACGCAGCGATGAAAATCGCGATAAACAAAACTGATGGGGCCGTAAAGGCTTCGCATTGACATGCGAAGGCGGTTCGCGCTGTCGATGAAAAATCGCTGCGGTGCACACGCACGCCGCGATCACGAAAAGAGATACAGCCTCCGATCGACCGACGCATCAGCGCCGCTTCACGCGGGGCTTCGACTTGCGCGCCGCACGCGCCCGCTTCGCATCGGCATGTTCGCGAATCAGCTCAATCAGCATGCGCAGGCCTGCGGGCACATGCCGTCTGCCCGGATAGTAGAGGCACAGTCCGTCGAGTGGTGGCGTCCAGTCCTCGAGCACGCGCACGAGCGTGCCTGCTTCGAGATCCGCGCCGACGTTCCATTCGGTCAGGTAAGTGAGCCCGAGACCGGCGCGCGCCGCCGCGAGCATGAGGCCGGGATCGTCGAGCGTGAGCGCGCTTTCGCCGTCGATGCGCAGCGCCTGCCCGTGTTTCTCGAACTCCCATTGATAGATGGACCCGCTCGGCATGCGGCTGCGTATGCAGCGATGCGCCGCGAGATCCGCAGGCACACGCGGCGGCGCGTGCTGCGCGAAGTACGCCGGACTGCCGACGACCGCGAAGCGCTGCCGGTCGCCGAACGGCACGGCGATCATGTCCTGCGGCACGGTTTCCAGCAGGCGAATGCCCGCGTCGAAGCCTTCGACCACGATATCGATCATTCGTCCCTCGGTGACGATATCGAGCTTCATGTCGGGATAGCGTTCGAGAAACGCGATGAAGAGCGGCATCACCTGATTCGCCGCACCCGTCGACGTGTTGATGCGCAGCGTGCCCGACGGCGTGTCGCGAAAGCTGCCGGCCTGTTCGAGCGCATCGCGGATAGTCGAGAGCGCGGGCGCGACGCTTTGCACGAACTGCGCGCCCGCTTCGGACAGCGACACGCTGCGCGTCGTCCGGTTGAACAGCCGCACGCCGATGCGCGCCTCCAGCGCTGCCACCGCATGACTCAGCGCGGAAGTCGACACGCTCATTTCGCGGGCCGCCGCCCGAAAACTGCGGTGGCGCGCCACGGCCAGCACCGCTTCGAGTTCGCTCAGTCCGGATGTCTTCATTGTCCTAAATCGCTCAACAGGTCTTTCAGGATTGTACGGCTAGTCGAATCAATAGAATGGGCCTATCTTGTCTTCGATAGCAGCCATTCACCGGAATCGACCATGCAGATCATCGATCAGATTTATATCGACGGCGCGTTCGTCACGCCGCACGGCGACGAGTTCTTCGAGCTCTTCGATCCTTCCACCGAGACCGTGATCGGACGCGTGCGCTTAGCCGATGCGCACGATGCACGCGCCGCCATCGCCGCTGCGAAGCGCGCATTTCCCGCGTTTTCGCGCACCGGCAAGCATGAACGCATCGATATGCTGAAGCGCATGTACGAAGCGGTGGCCGCGAAGGAAGACGCGCTCTTCGACGCTATCGTCGACGAATACGGCGCGCCCGTGTCGCGCGCTCGCTGGATGGCGCGGCATGCAAGCAGCGTCCTGCTCGATGCGGCCAACGTGCTCGAGAGCTATGCGTTCGAACGTCGCGCGGGCACGGCTCGCGTCGTGATGCAGCCGCTCGGCGTCGCGGGCCTGATCACGCCATGGAACAGCGATGCGGGCTTCATCTGCGGCAAGCTCGCGGCGGCGCTCGCGGCGGGCTGCACGGCCGTGATCAAGCCGAGCGAGATGAGCGCGATGCAAACGCGCGTCGTCACCGAGGCGCTGCATGCGGCCGGTTTGCCGCCGGGCGTGTTCAACATCGTCACGGGGCGCGGCGAGACGGTCGGCGCGGAAATCAGCGCGCATCCCGATGTCGCGAAGTTGTCGTTCACCGGTTCGACGGCGGTCGGCAAGACGATCCTGCGCACCGCCGCCGACACGCTCAAGCGCGTGACGCTGGAACTGGGCGGCAAGTCGCCGATGATCGTGCTCGACGATGCGAATGTCGACGAAGCCGTGCTGCTCGCACTCGATGCGGGCTTCATGAACAGCGGTCAGGCGTGCATCGCGGGCACGCGCATTCTCGTGCCGCAGACGCGTTTGCGCGAGTTCGAGGAAAAGATCACGCGCGCGGTCGCGGAGTTTCGTTCGGGCGATCCGCGCGATCCACGAACGCGCATCGGACCGATGGTGAGCCGCAAGCAATGGGAGCGCGTGCAGCGTTATATCCGCATCGGCATCGACGAGGGCGCGCGTCTGATCGCGGGCGGCGAAGGGCGGCCCGAAGGCGTGAACGCCGGATGGTTTGTGCGTCCAACTATCTTCAGCGACGTGCGCAACGACATGACCATTGCGCGTGAGGAGATCTTCGGTCCGGTGCTGTCGATCATTGCGTATGAGGATACCGAGGACGCGATCGCCATCGCCAACGACACGCCTTATGGGCTGCAAGCCTACGTCTGTTCCGCCGATGCCGCGCGTGCCGAGGCGGTGGCCTCGCGCATCGAAGCGGGACGCGTGCTCGTCAACACGCTCGCGCACGAACCGGCCGCGCCGTTCGGCGGCTTCAAGCAATCGGGCATCGGGCGCGAGTACGGCACGTACGGGCTCGAAGCGTTTCTCGAACCGAAGTCGTTGCTGGGCGTGAGTTGATGCGCGAGGTGCGGCGCTCGAAGATCGTGGCGCTGCTGCGCCGGGCACATGTCCTTACGCGCCCATCCAGCTCACATGCGCGCTCACCACGCGCCAGCCTTCGGGCATCTTCACCCACGTCTGGCTTTGTCTGCCGATGCGCGGTTCGCCGTCACGCCTGAACTCGATATTGGCGACGGCGAACGCATCGCCATAAGTCGTCACGACGCGCGCCGTGATAGTGCGCGCGAGGCCTTGACCCGGCCGCGCGGCGCGAAACGCGCGAATCGCATCGTAGCCGTAGAGGTTTTCCGTCGCGCCGTAGCGCAGCGTATGCGGCGAGTCGAAGAAGAGCGTATCGAGCACGGCGACGTCGTTGGTGACGAGCGCGTGCTCGTAGGCGTCGAAGGCTGCATCGACTTCGGCGAGCACGTCGGACCGATTGATTTCGTTCATCTCGTTCATGCCGTTCATGCGTCCGCTCCCGAAGAAAGCAAGGCTTCATCGAACGATGGCGGCGGCGGACAATACGCGACCTGCGCCGCTTCGAGTCTGCGCGCGGCCTCGAACGCGAGATCCTCGCGCCACGGCGGCGCGATCAGTTGCACCGCGATCGGCAGGCCGCTCTTCGTGCGCATGGGCACCGCGACGACCGGCAGCCCGAGACACGATACCGGCTGCGTCAGCAAGCCGAGATTGGGCCGCACGGCGAGCCGCTCGCCGTTGATGTCCATGAACTCGTCGCCGATACGCGGCGCGACCATCGGCGTGGCGGGCGCGATGAGCACATCGTATTGTTCGAACAGTTCGAGCACGCGCGTGCGCAAGGCCGCGCGCACGCGCTGCGCCTGCACGATCCACGCCGCAGGAAGAAGCGCGCCCGCAATCAGCCGGTCGCGGGACAGCGGTTCGCGTTCGTCGTAACGCGCGCGCAGATTGTCCATGTGCAACTGGCCGCCCTCTGCCGCGGTGATGAGGAAGGCCGCGCCGCGCGCCGCATCGGCATCGGGATAGTGCACCGTCTGCGATGCGCCCAGCGCATCGGCTGCCGCATGCGAGGCTTCGCGGGCATCGTCGTTCGCGTGATCGTCGAAGTAGCCGCCCAGGCGCGCCACGCGCAATGCGCCGTGCTGTCCTTGCGCCGGTTCGAACGCACGCTGCGCACACGCGGGATCGAGCGCATCGGTGCATTGCAACGCATCGTAGATGGCGGCGAGGTCGTCGACATCGCGGGCGAACGCGCCCATATGATCGAGGCTCGCGACGAACGGATACGTGCCGTGCCGCGACAGGCGTCCATACGTCGGCTTCACGCCGAACACGCCGCACAGCGATGCGGGCACGCGCACGGAACCGTTCGTGTCGGTACCGAGCGTGACCGGCACGAAGCCCGCCGCGACCGCCGCCGCGCTGCCGCCCGACGAACCGCCCGCCGAACGCGTGAGATCGTGCGGATTGCGGCACGGCCCCGCGTGATGATTCTCGGTGGTGAAGCCGTAAGCGAACTCATCCATGTTGAGTGCGCCGACGAGAATCGCGCCCTGCGCAACGAGGCGCGCCACGAGCGTTGCATCGTGCGTGGCGGGCGGCGCGTTCGCGAGCACGCGAGAACCGGCGATTGTCGCGATGCCTTCTATATCGAAGAGATTCTTCGCGGCGAACGGCACGCCCGCGAGCGGCGGCAATGCGTCGCCACGCGCGCGCCGCGTATCGAGCGCATCTGCTTCGCTGAGCGCACGTTCGCGCGTGATGGCCGTGAACGCGTTGACTTGCGCGTCGTGCGCATCGATGCGCGCGAGCGTCGCTTCGATCAACTCGCGCGCGCTGAATGCGCCATCGGCATAGGCGCGTGCGATGGCAAGCGCGCCGTGCGGGAAATGATCGTGTGCGGTCATGGGCGATACACCGGTGCGGGTTCGTCGCTCGCATCGACGGGATAGGCGAGCACGGGCGCGGCGAGCTGCGCGATGCGTGCGAATTGCGCCTTCACGCGCACGGCGGCTTCGCCGGAAAGTGCCGGGAAATGCAGTGCGAGCGCGGCGTCGGCGTAAGTGTCGAGCGCGGCGTCGGAAGAAGAGGACATGGCGTTCATGCTCAAGAAAGAGTGGGGAAGAGTTGACGCACGCGCGCAATCAACGCGCGATCACTGCCGCGCGGACCGATGAACGAAAGCGCGAGCGGCCCATCGGTTTCGTTCGCGACCGGCACCGTGACTTGCGGCAGACCGGCGAACGCGGCGACGGCGTTCATCGTGAGCGCATCGCGATAAAACGTACCGATGGCATCCGCCGATTCGTCGATGGCGAGCAGCGCGCGAGGCGTTGTCGGCAACACGATAAGCGCCTGATTCACGATGTTTTCGACACGCGCGGCAAGCGCCGTTCGCATGACGCGGCAGCGTTCGACTTCGGCATCGTCGAGCGATTTCATGCGTGCGAAGCGCGTGGCGATGTCCGCAGCAAAGCGCGGCGCATTCGCATCGATCCATGCGCCGAGCGACGCGCGGATCGCGTCGTCCTGCAAGTGCTGATACACGTTCAGCCAGCTTGCACGATCGCCCGCGAAGATCTCGATCGCATCTGTCGATGGCGACCATTCGCGCAGACGATCTGCATCGTCCGGTTCGGTGAGCGCGCGCGTATCGAACGCTTCCTTGAAGCGCACGAACGACGCGGGCACATCGACGGCGGGCGCGTCCGCGAACATCACGTCGGCCACGCGCGCGAGCAACGCGCCCGAGCGCGCGAACCAGCCGACCGTATCGAAGCACGGCGCGAACGGCAGCACGCCTTCGAGCGCGGCGTCATCATGCGTCGTACGAATGCCCCATAGTCCGCAGAACGCGGCGGGCACGCGGACCGAGCCGCCGGTATCGGTGCCGAGCGCGAAGTCCACTTCGCCGCTCGCAACCGCCGAAGCCGACCCGCTCGACGATCCGCCCGGCAACGCATACGGCCAGCGCGGATTCAACGGCGTGCCGTAATGCGCGTTCACGCCTTCGAGGCTGTAGGCGAGTTCATCGGTGATGGTCTTGCCGTCCACCGATGCGCCCGCAGCAAGCAGCTTCGCGACACACGGCGCATGGCGCGCGGCGGGCGCGTGCGTGGCGAGCCAGTCGGGATTGCCGCCGCCCGTCGTGACGCCGGCTACATCGATCAGATCCTTGACGGCGAAGCGCAAGCCGTCGAGCGGGCCGTGCGCGCTCGCCTCGACGTGCAGACGCGGACCGGGAACGAAGGCGCTCATCGTGCGGCTCCCTTCAACGCATCGGCGAATTGCAGCGAATCCGCGACGAAGCCATAGCACTTCTTCACGTTCCAGATGCTCGCTTCCGTGCAGAACGCGGGCGACGATGTCGCGCAGCAATCGGTCAGCATCACGCAGCCGTAGCCCAGGAAGTTGGCGTCGGTGAGCGTATTCATCACGCACTGATCGGTGTTCACGCCCGCGAAAAACAGCGTGCGCGCGCCGAGATTGCGCAGGATGCTGTCGAGCGGCGTGTCCCAGAAGCCGCTGATGCGGTACTTGTCCACGCGGATATCTTGCGGCGCGATCTCCAGTTCATCGACGACGGCCGCTGCCCACGAATCTTTCTCGAGCACGCGCGCGCCGTGCTCCGGCAGCGCCTCGCCGAGCCCGATGCCCGTGCCTTTCGGTTTGTACAGATGCAACTGGTTCGGCGGCATGTTGGCGAGATCGGGCCGGTTGCCCCAGTTCACCCAGATCACCGGCACACCGCTTTCGCGCGCGAGCGGCAGCAGGCGCTGCAATGGTGCAATCGGCGCGCGGTCCGCACTGTAATCGCCCCCGATATGGTCCACCCACCCGCCTTTGGTGCAGAAGTCGTTCTGCATGTCGATGATCACGAGCGCCGATTTTTCGATGTCGAAGCGCACTTTCTGCGGCTCCGAATCGAGTATCGCGATACGCGGCGCGGGCGTCTGCACGGCCATGTCGACGAGTGCGTCGGTGGCATGCCAACGGGTCTGCGCGAAAGCGCCGAGCGGGCCGCCGGGCATCGTCTGGCTTGGGTTTGATGCATGGTCCATCGGGTTCTCCGAAGCGGTGGATCGGTGCCGGCAGAACGCGCAACAAGCGCGGTGCGGCGACATTAAACGCAGGCGTTCTTCGACGCATGAGCAAGCGGCCGTTCATCGAGCGCAATGCGCATTGGCATCGAAGTTGCAATGAGCATTTCAGTCATGAATAACCTACTTACCGAAACTCAACGCAAAAGGAGTGCCAGTGATGTTCAGCCTGCAACAAGCTTCGCGCGAAAAACTGCGCCGCCGTCTCGTGCACCGCGTCGTCGTGACGGCAGGTGTCATCGCGCTTGCCGTGCCCGCGTTCTTTCTCTCCGATGCCTACGCCGCCGATGACGCAATGCGCGTCGGCGTGCTGATTCCGGGCTCGAAGACGGACAAAGGCTGGATGGAGTCGGGCTACGAAGGCGTGGTCGCCGCGCAGAAAGAGTTCGGGCCGAAGCTCAAGACGCAGATCATCGAGAACATCAACTATGCGGACATGGAGCAGGCGCTCACGAATCTCGCGACCAAGAACCAGCTCGTGATCGGCATTGGCGGACAGACGCAGGCCGCCGTGCTCAAGATCGCGAAGCGCTTTCCGAACGTGAAGTTCTCCGTCGTCGGCGGCAACAAGGGCGAGAACATGCCGCCGAACGTCGCGGGCTACGACGTGAAGCAGGCCGAGATCGCCTTCGTTGCGGGCGCGGCGGCCGCGATGTTGTCGAAGAACGGCGCGGTGAGTTATGTCGGCGGCATGGAGATTCCGTCGATCGTGAACGCGGGCAAGGAGTTCGGCAACGGCGCGCGCTACGTGAACCCGAAGATCAAGTACTTCGAGAGCTATACGGGCGACTTCGACAACGTCGCCAAGTCGCGCGAAGCGACCGCCGCGGCCATCGCGCAAGGCGCCGACGTTCACTATCACATCCTGAACCTCGGCCTGCGCGGACTCGAACAGGCGGCGAAAGAAAAGAACACGCACGTGATCGGCAGCTATACGGACCGCTGCGGAAGCGATCCGCTCTACATCGCTTACAGCATCACGGGCGTCGGTTATCAGGCGCAATACGCAATCGAACAACTCGAAAAAGGCCAGTGGCAGCCGGGCTACAAGGCGTTCGGCCTCGCGATGGGACCGAAGGCGTCGGGCATGGTCGTCTGCAAGTCGACGCCCGCGATGGACGCGAAGCTCAAGCAAATCGAAGACGACATCCTGAGCGGCAAGATCAAGGTGTCCGAGGGATGAGCGCGCTCCCGTCTCCACGGCCCGATGCCGCGCCGATCCTTTCGCTCGACGGCATCGGCAAGCGCTTTGGCACGTTCACCGCGCTCGACGGCGTCTCGCTCGATCTGATGCCCGGCGACGTGCATTGTCTGCTCGGCGAAAACGGCGCGGGCAAGTCGACGCTGTGCAACGTGATCTTCGGCGTGCATCAACCCGATTCGGGCGCGATGCGGGTGAACGGTGCGCCGTATCGTCCGCGCGATCCGCGCGAGGCGCTCGCAAACGGCATCGCGATGGTGCATCAGCATTTCAGTCTCGTCGACGATGCCAGCGTGCTCGACAATCTGCTGCTCGGCCAGGCGCGCGGATGGCTTCATCGGAAGCGCGAAGCCGAACGCGTGCGCGATGTGCTCGCGGGCGTCGGCCTCGAACTGGCGCTGGAGGCGAAGATCGCGGATCTGTCGGTCGGCGAACGGCAGCGCGTGGAGATCGTGAAGTGCCTGATGCGCGAGCCGCGTCTGTTGCTGCTCGACGAACCTACGGCCGTGCTGTTGCCCGCCGAGATCGACGCGCTGCTCGATACGTGCGAACGCGTTGCGCAACGCGGCTGCGCGGTGGTGCTCGTCACGCACAAGCTGAAGGAGATCAGCCGCATCGCCACGCATGCGACCGTGCTGCAATCGGGGCGTGTGGTGGCGCGCTCGGCATCGCCCGCGACGGACATCGACCGGCTCGTTCACGCGATGATTCATCGCGAAGGCGACGACACGCCGGACGATCTCTCCGCGCGGCTCTCGCTGGCCAAGAGCGCATCGCCGTATTCGCGCCCGCTGCAAGATGAAGTGCTGCAAGTCGATGGCCTCAGCGCGCGCGATGCCGATGGCGTGACGCGGCTCGCGGACTGCACGCTCGTCGTGAATCGCGGCGAGATCGTCGGCATTGCGGGCGTCGAAGGCAACGGACAAAGCGAACTGGGCGCGGTGCTCGCGGGCATGGCGAGCGCATCGGCGGGGCGCTTCTTTATCGCGGGCCGCGACATGACGCAGGCGAGCCCGCGCGAACTGACGCAGGCGGGCGTGGGCATCGTGCCGGAAGATCGTCACGCGGTCGGCTGCGTCACCGGCATGAGTCTGGCCGATAACCTGCTGCTCAATCATCTCGACCGCTACACGCGTGCAGGTTTTTTGCAGCGCCGCGCGATGCGTAGCGCGGCGCTCGAACTGATGCAGCGCTTCGACGTGCGCGCGAGCGGCCCCGATGCGCTGTTCGGCGGGCTGTCCGGCGGCAATCAGCAAAAGGCCGTGCTCGCGCGCGAACTGACGCTCGATCCGCTGGTTTTTCTGCTCGCCGCGCAACCGACGCGCGGTCTCGATGTCGGCGCGGTCGCCGCCGTGTACTCGCACATCCGCGCGGCGCGCGATCGCGGCGTGGGCGTGCTGCTGATTTCCTCCGAACTCGACGAACTGATGAGCGTCGCCGATCGCATCGTCGTGCTGTATCGCGGCCGCATCATGGGCACATGTACGCCCGATGCGGGCAATCGCGGGCGCATCGGCGCGTGGATGGCGGGCGCGGGAGAGACTGCATGAATCCGCATCTGAAGCTGCAACCCACGCTTGCGCAAGCGCCTGACGCGCAAAGCCGGCGCAGGCGCTTGCCGCAGTTGCGCGTTGCGTGCGTGATCGCGGCGGCCGTTGCGTTCGCGATGTGCGCCGCGCTCGCGTTGATCGCGCTGATGCATGTCTCCGTCGCCGATGCGCTAGCCGCGTTCGCCGACGGCGCATGGGGCTCGCCGTATGCAATCGGCGCGTCGATCAATCGCAGCATTGCGTTCGCGCTGGTCGGCACGGGCTTCGTCATCGCGAACCGCGCGAAGCTCACGAATGTGGGCGGGGAAGGGCAGCTCGCGATAGGCGGCATCGTTGCGACGGGGATGAGCCTTTATGGCGGCTGCGCGCATCTGCCGTTCGGTTTGTCGTTCATCGTGCCGATGCTGTGCGCCGCCGCAGCGGGCGCGATCTGGGGCGGCGTGCCCGGCGTGCTGAAGGCGAAGGCCGGCACCAACGAAGTGATCAGCACGTTGCTGCTGTCGTTCGTCGCGGTGTGGCTGCTTTACTGGTGCGTGCAGAGCGAGGCGCTGCTGCGCCAGCCGATGACGACCGGCGCCACGTTGCCCGAATCGCTCGAAATCCCCGATCTGACCAAGCTGCCCGCGATCTTCGCCGCGAGCGGCATGAACCTCAACATCGGCTTGCCGTTGACGATCGTGCTTGCCGTTGCATCGGCGATTCTGCTCACACGCACGCGCTTCGGTCTCGCACTGCGCGCGGCAGGCCTCAACGCGATCGCCGCGAAACGCGCGGGCTTGCCGATCGCGTCGTCGCTGGTCGGCGCGCTGGCGCTCGCGGGCGCGTTCAGCGGCCTGGCCGGGGCGCTGATGCTGCAGGGCGATCAATACTCGCTCAAGGCGGGCTTCTCGTCGGGCTATGGTTTCGATGGACTCGTCGTCGGCTTGCTGGCGCGCGGATCGATTACCGGCGTGTTTGCCGCTGCATTGCTGTTCGGCTTTCTGCGCTCGGGCGGCATCAACATGGAAATGGTTGCGCAGGTGCCGTCGGCGCTCGTGCTGATCGTGCAGGGCATCGTCACGATTGCGCTGGCGGGCGGCGCGTTGTGGCTCGATAAAGGAGAGGCACGGCGATGAATCTCGAACTTCTCGCAGTATTCGCGGGCGCCTCCATTCGTCTTTCGGCGCCGATGATGCTCGCCGCCACCGGCGAACTCGTGAGCGAGCGCGCGGGCGTGCTCAACATGAGCGTCGAAGGCATGATGCTCACCGGCGCGTTTCTCGGCGCAACATTCTCGTGGCTGACGGGCAGTCCGTCGATCGGCCTGTTGTGCGGCATGCTCGGCGTGATTCCGCTTGCGCTCTTGCAGGCGTTCCTGAGCGTGACGTTGCGCGCCAATCAGATCGTGACGGGCATCGGCATCAACATTCTCGCGCTCGGCGGCACGACGCTCGCTTATCGCGAGATTTTCGGCGAACGTTCGAGCGCCGTCATTCCGGGGCTCGCGCATTGGTCGCCGCCCGTGCTGGGCGCGTTGCCGGTGATCGGCGAACCCGTGTTCGGACAAGTGTGGCTGCTGTATGCGGGGCTCGCGGTGCTGATCGCGACATCGGTTGTCATGCGTCGCACGGCGCTCGGCATTGCACTGCATGCGACAGGCGTCGCGCCGCGCGCGGTCGATCAGTCGGGCTTGCCTGTTTCGCGCATTCGTTACGGCGCAGTGCTGTTCTCGGGCGTGATGTCGGCGGCGGCGGGCTGTTTCATTTCCATCGGCGACATCCACACGTTCACCGAAGGCATGACCAACGGCACAGGCTATCTCGCGATTGCGGCGATTATCTTCGGCAACTGGAAGATCGGCCGCACGGCGCTTGCGTGCCTGCTGTTCGGCGCGGCCACCGCGATGCAGTTTCAATTGCCGATGTTCGGCCTGCACGTGCCGACGGCGTTGCTCAGCATGGTGCCGTATTTGCTGGCGCTGGTTGCCGTGGCAGGCCTGATTGGCCGGCAGACTGCGCCGCCCGCGCTCACGCAGCCGTTCAAACGCTAACGGCGACGGCGCGACGGAGTACCATCGTGTCTCGTCGCGCCGTGTTCAACTCATCGATGGAATTCATGTCACGCACTGTCGTTTCCGTTTCCGGCTCTGCTTCCGCTTCCGCGAAGAAGAAAGAAGAACCCACGCGCCGCCAGCAGCTTGCCGCCAAGACGCGTGAGCGCATCTTCAGGATCGCCATCCGCGAATTCGCCGACAAGGGTTTCAGCGGCGCGCGCGTCGAAACGATCGCGAGCCGCGCGAAGGTGAATATCCGCATGATCTATCACTACTTCGGCGGCAAGGAAGCGCTGTATGTCGAAGTGCTGGAACGTGTGCTCGCGCGGCTGCGCGAAGCGGAACTGGCCGTGACGCTCGATGTGCGCACCGTCGATCCGGCGGCGGGCATCCTTCAGCTTTATGACTTCACCGAAGGGCATTTTGCGGCGCATCCGGAACTGCTGTGTTTGCTCTCGTGGGAGAACCTGAATCGCGCGCGCTATCTGAAGCGCTCGAAGGTCATTCAGGCGATGTCGTCGCCCGTGCTCGATAAGCTGCGCACGTTGATCAGGCGGGGCGAGGCGGCGGGTACGTTGCGCGGCGGTATCGATCCGCTGCATCTGTATGTGACGCTTGTGAGTCTTGCGTATTTTCACAAGTCGAATGCTTATACGATCTCGCGAATGTTCGATACGGACATGCTCGCGGCGTCGTGGCAGGTCGCGCATAAAGCGCAGGCGCATCAGTTGGTGCGGGCGTTTTTGGCGGAGGAAAGGGTTGTGGAGGTGGGCTAGTTGCGTCAGCCCCCGGCCTTCCTCCTCCTCCCAATCGCCCTCACAACCAACAACCCCCCCACCATCACCGCCAGCGACATCAACGTGGTCATGGTGCCGAGCGCATAGATCACAGGCGTCGTCACCGATGTCGTCAAGCCCTGCAATTCGAGCGGCAACGTATTCTGATCGCCGATAGCTTGCGACGTTCGCGCGATCTCATCCCACGACAACGTGAAGCCGAACATGCCCACGCCGATGACGGAAGGCCCGATGATCGGCAGCACCACATGCCTGAACGACTGCCACGGCGATGCGCCGAGATCGCGCGCCGCCTCTTCGTAAGCCGGGCTGAAGCGGTTGAACACCGCGAACATCACGAGCAATCCGAACGGCAAGGTCCACGTGAGATGCGCGCCGAGCGCGGACGTGAAGAGGCCCATCGACGTGCCCCAGCCATCCCCGAACGACTGGAAGCCCCATTCATTCGCGAGATACTTGATGAGCGTATCGAGCAGCCGGAACGTGAGACCGATGCCCAGCGACACGATGATCGACGGCATGATCAGACTCGCGACGGACACATAGAACACGGCCGTATCGCCACGAAAACGCCTGCGGAACGCAAGCCCCGCGCATAACGAGAACAGCACGGTCAGCACAGTCACTGCAAGCGCGAGCTTCACCGAGCGCCCGAATGCAGCCCAGATGTCGATGTCGCCGACACCGCCGCGCAGTGCCGCGAACCAGTGCAGCGAGACGCCGCGCATCGGAAACGTGAGGCCGCCTTCGGGGCCCTGAAACGACAGAATGAAGATCGTGATCACGGGCCCATACAGGAACAACACGAACAGCCCGAAGACCAGCGCGAGCCAGTAGAAACTCGCGGGCCGATGCTCGCGATGCATGATTGCGCCCGCCATGTCACAGCTCCTTTCTGATATCGACGACACGCGTGAGCGCCCACACGATCATGAGCACGACGGCCAGCAGGATGATCGCGTTGGCCGCGGCCGCGGGGAACTGCAGATAGCCCGTCTGCACCTGAATGATCTTGCCCACCGATGCGATTTGTTGTCCGCCCATCACGCCGACGGTGAGAAAGTCGCCCATCACGATGGTGACGACGAAGATCGAGCCAATCACGATGCCCGTCTTCGACAACGGCAGCACCACGTCGCGGATCACTTGGCAGCCGCTTGCGCCCGCGTCGCGCGCGGCTTCGAGCAACGCACGGTCGATGCGCATCATCGCGTTGAAGATCGGCACGATCATGAAGAACGTGTAGAGATGCACGAACGCGAGCACGACCGAGAAGTTCGAGTACAGCAGCCACTCGACCGGCCGCTCGACGAGATGCGCCGACAGCAGCGCCTGATTCACGATGCCGTTGCGGCCGAGAAGCGGAATCCACGAGATCATGCGGATCACGTTCGAGGTCCAGAACGGAATCGTGCAGACGAGGAACAGCACGGTCTGCATCGCGGTCGTGCGCACGTGAAAGGCCAGAAAGTAAGCGATCGTGAAGCCGAGCAACAGCGTCACCGCCCAGACGATTGCGCAGAACCTGAGCGTCGACCAATAGGTCTTGAAGGTCACGCACACGTCCGTCAACGAACTGCAACCGTCGAAGATCGCCGTGTAGTTCTTCAGCGTGAACGCCGGGATGATCTGATATTCGTTGAAGTCCCAGAAGCTCACGATCAACGTGATCACAAGCGGCACGATAAAGAACAGCACGAAGGTCAGCGTGAGCGGCGTCGCTTGCAGCCACGCGCTCACACGCCGATGACGCACCGGCGCTTCCTTCGCCTGCCGGAGATATTCGACAGATGCCATCGTCGGGCGCGCTCCCTTGGTCTATATCAAGCAGCAATAAACTCGTTCCACTTCTGGACCATGTAGATGTTCTCGTCCATCACGGCGTTCCAGCACGCGATCGCGCTCATGCGCTGCGTGTACGAACCGCCGTCGCGCACACTGCCGGCTTTTTCCAGCAACTGGCCATCGGGTGCCTTGATGTCCTGCGCGGCGGGCTTGCCTTCCATCCAGTAGTCCCACTCGTAGGCCTGCATGTGCGACTTCGCCGTGTCCGTCACGCCGGGATAGTAGCCCTGACGCATCAGATACGCGCCGGCCCAGCCGTCCTGGAACCAGTTGACGAATTCATACGCGGCATCGAGCTTCTTGCCCTGCAACGAACGCGGAAAGCCGAAGCCCGACGCCCACGAACGATAGCCTTCCTTGAGCGGCTGGAACTTGCAGGCGATGCCCATCGTGCGGACCTTCGTGACGGCGGGCGACCACATCGACTGAATCACCACTTCGCCGGAAGCCATCAGGTTCACACTTTCGTTGAAGTCACGCCAGAAAGCGCGGAACTGTCCGGCGCGCTTGGCCTCGATCAGCACCTTGATGGTCTGGTCGATCTCGGCCTTCGTCATGTTGCCCTTGTCGCCGTACTTGACCTGGCCCATCGCCTCGATCGCCATCGCCGCATCCATGATGCCGATAGCCGGAATGTTGAGCAGCGCCGCCTTGCCCTTGAACTGCGGATTGAGCAGGTCCGCCCACGTGGTCACGGGCCGCGCGATGAGATCGGGGCGAATGCCGAGCGTGTCGGCGTTATACGTCGTGGGAATGAGCGTCATCCACTCTGTGGGCGTTGCGCTGAACTCGGTCGAGCGCGCGCCCTTCAGGAACATCACCTTCTTCGGCGCGGTGCCCTGATCGCCGATCTTCTTGCCGTTCACTTCGCCCCGGGTCAGCACGGGCGTGATCTTGTCGGCGAGCTTGATGCGCTTCGCATCCATGCCCGCGAGCGTGCCGGCGGGAATCAGCTTCTTGAGCGAGAAGTATTCGGTATCGACGATATCGAAAGAATTCGGCTGCGTGATGATGCGCTTGGTGACGTCGTCTGTCGTGACGGGAATATATTGAATCTCGATGCCCGTGTCTTCCTTGAACTTCTTCGCGATGTCCGCGCTCTGGTTCACCGCCGTGCCGAGATAGCGCAGCGTGATCTTCTCCTGCGCATGCACATACGGAAACCCGGCGATGCCCGCCGCCGCCACCGCGCCCTTGATGAAGGTGCGGCGTGAAATGCCCGTGGTTGCCGTGTCGTCTTCGCGCGGCGTGGCTTGATCGTCGTTCATGGGTTTCTCCTCGAATTTGAAGTTGTGAATGCCGGGTTCACGCGGCGAGCGGATGCGCGTTCTGTTCGTCCCACCACGCCGTCACGCGCGCGCCGGGACTGAAGCGTTGCGGGTCGTAGTCGGCGTCGCTGATCATGGAGACGAGTTCGGGCGAGCCGTCGAGCGGATCGAGCGTCATGCGCAGATGCGTGCCCTGATACTCGGCCTCGCGCACCGTGCACGCCAGCCCGCCGATGCGCAGAAGCCCGCCGTCGCCCGCACTCGTTCCCGCCGCCACACCGTGCGGCGCGATGCGCAGATGATCCGCGCGCACCGTGAAGAGCCGCCCGTTCGCACCGAGCACGTTATGTCCGCCGAGAAAGCGCGCGACGAATTCCGTGCGCGGGCGGTTGAAGACATCGAAGGGCGTGCCGCTCTGCTCGATATGTCCGTGACTCATCACGACGACGAGATCCGCGAGCGCCATCGCTTCTTCCTGTGAATGCGTGACGTGCACGAAGGTGATGCCGAGTTCCTTCTGCCAGCGCTTGAGTTCGGCGCGCATCTGCACGCGCAGGAACGGATCGAGCGCGGAGAGCGGCTCGTCGAGCAGCAGGCAACGCGGCTCGTTGAGGAGCGCGCGCGCGAGCGCCACGCGCTGCTGTTGTCCGCCCGAGAGTTGCGCGGGCTTGCGATTCGCATAAGCCGACATCGCGACGAGGTCGAGCAACTCGCCCGCACGCTTTCTGCGCGCCTCCTTCGCGATGCCGCGCACCTTGAGGCTGAACGCGACGTTGTCGAGCGCGGAGAGATGCGGAAAGAGCGCATAGCTCTGAAAGACCATGGCCGTGCCGCGCGCGACGGGCTGCGCGCGCGTGACGTTGCGTCCGCCGATAAGCACGTCGCCTTCGGAGACCCATTCGTGGCCCGCGATCATGCGCAACGTCGAAGTCTTGCCGCAGCCGGACGGCCCGAGCAGGCAGCAATACGCGCCGCCCGGAATGCGCAGGTCGATCGAATCGACGGCGACCGAATCGCCATAACGCTTCGAAACATGCACGAGTTCGATATCGGCTGGGCTCGTGTGAACCACCGTGGATGCCGGCTGGACCATGAAGGCGTGTCCTGTGTGATGACCTGTATGAAGACGCTGATGCAATACAGCGGGCAAGCCATTGCAAGACATATGCCATTCGTGTTCTGCCGCACGCTCGCGGCACGTCGCGTAGAACTGCAACACGCGCGGACGTTAGGTCGTCGACGAATTGGCGCGCAACTTGCACACGATCGCGGACCCCGATCGTCAGCACTTGCGCATGCGCGGCGTGTGCGATCGCGGTGCGGATCACGTCCGCGTTGGGGCATGACTTAACCAAACCGGTTCATCCATATTCGACATGAACGACTTCGATCCGCTGAAGACGCATGAGCGCTTCGACTATCGCGCGATACACGAGAGCGACGGTTATCGCTGGCCAAACGGCGCGGGACTCGCCGTCTATCTCGGCTTCAATCTGGAGCACTTTGCCTTCGGTGAAGGACTGGGCGCGGCGCTCGGGCCGCTCTCGCCGCAACCCGATGTGCTCAACTTCAGCTGGCGCGAATACGGCAATCGCGTGGGCGCGTGGCGCTGCATCGAACTGTTCGATGCGCTCGATCTGCCTGCGGGCACGCTCATCAATACGTCGCTGTACGATCACTGTCCCGCGCTCGTCGAAGCGTGCGCTGCGCGCGGCGACGAACTCATCGCGCACGGTCACACGAACGCGCAACGTCAGAGCGATCTCGACGAAGCGGGCGAACGCGCGCTGCTCGCGCATTGCCGGGCGCGCATGCTCGAACGTTCCGGCGCGGCGCCGTCAGGCTGGCTCTCGCCGTGGATTTCAGAGTCGCATCGCACGCCGGACCTGCTCGCCGAAACCGGCTATCGCTACACGCTCAACTGGTGTCACGACGACCGCCCGGTGCGCATGAATACGCGCCATGGCCCGCTCTGGTCGATCCCGTATCCGCAGGAACTCAACGATCTGCCGATGATCATGGCGCGGCACATGGACATGCGCGATTTCGCGGACATGATCATCGACCAGTTCGACGAGATGCTCGAACAGACGCAGCGCGCGCGCACGCCGCAGGCGCTCGTGATGGGCATTGCGCTGCATCCGTATATCGTCGGGCAGCCGTATCGGTTGCGGCATTTGCGGCGCGCACTTACGCATATCGCGGCCGCGCGCAAGGACATCTGGCTGACGACGCCCGGCGCGATCGCGCGTCATGCCGATGCAGCCGTGCCCGTGCCGGCGCAGGCCGCATGAAGAGCATGAAGAGCGCGAAGGAGAGCGCGGACGCGCGCATCTATCGGTCGATCTTCGAGGGCGTGCTGAATCGCCGTCTCACGCCCGGCACCAAGCTGCCCGAGCCGGAACTCTGCGCGCTGTTCGGCGTGGGCCGTGCGGTCGTGCGGCGTGCGCTGGAAAAGCTCGCATACGATGGCATCGTCGTGTTGCGGCCGAACAAGGGCGCGGTGATCGCGCAACCGACGCAGGAAGAGACGCGCGCGATCTTCGAGGCGCGGCGTTCGGTCGAGCGCGCGCTCGTCGAACTCGCGGCACAGCGCGCGAGCGCCGCCGATATCGCCGCGCTGCGTGAGCAACTGGCGAAGGAACACGACGCGATGCATCGCTTCGATCAGCCATCATGGGCGCGGCTCGCGAGCGCGTTTCATCTGCGTATCGCGGCGCTTGCGGGCAACGCGATTCTCGAACACTATCTGACCGAACTGATCTCGCGCTGCTCGCTGATCGTTGGTGCGTATGAGCCGGTGGGGAACGCGCCGTGCGAGCACGACGAGCACACCGCGATTCTCGACTGCCTCGAAGCCCGCGATGCAGAAGGCGCGATCGCGCATATGACGGCGCATCTGCGCAGCCTCGAGGCGCGCATCGAGACATCGCGCATGCCGGGCGCGAAGGGGCTCGCGCAACTGCTCGGCCTCGATCCCGCGCAACGAACCGTAGTGGAGTGACATGCAAATCGATTTCGAAGCGATCACCGAGTACCAGCGTTACAAGCTGATGGCGAGCCTCATCGTGCCGCGTCCCATCGCGCTCGTGACGACGCTCGGCGCGGACGGCACCGTGAACGCCGCGCCGTTCTCGATGTTCAACATGCTGGGCGAAGAACCGCCCATCGTGATGATCAGCATCAACCGCCTCGCGGACGGCACGCTGAAAGACACTGCGGTGAACATCCCGCGCGAGAAAGAGTTCGTCGTGCATCTCGCCGATGAAGCCATCGCGCAGCAAATGCATCGCTGCGGAGAACGCTTCGCCGCCGATGTCTCCGAGCTTGAAGAGGTCGGCTTCACCGCGCTCGCTTCGACGCGTGTGAAGCCGCCGCGCATCGCCGAAGCGCCCGTCGCGTTCGAATGCGCGCTGTGGGAAACGCTGGAAACCACGAGCCGGCATATCTTCATCGGACGGGTGTTGATGCTACATGCGCGCGACGAACTCATCGATCTCGATACATGGCGCGTGCGTTTGCAGCACTATTTTCCCGTGGGGCGCTTCGGCGCGAGCGATTACGTGACGACGCGCGACCGCTTTCAGATGTGATGGCGCGCGGGCAGGCCGTCGAGCAGGGCCTTCAGATCGTCGATGTTGAACGGCTTGGCGAGAATCGCGACGCCCGTGCGTCTCGCCTGTTCGAGTTGATCGGCGTAGCCCGTCATCAGCGTGACGGGTTGTTGCGGACGCATCGTCCTGATCCATTCGGCGAGGCGGATGCCGTCATAAGTGCCGGGCATCTGGATGTCCGAGAGCACGAGATCGAACTCGTGGCCCGCTTCGAGCACGCGCAATGCGGCGTCGCCCGACGGCTCGTGATGCGCCCGCCAGCCGAGCACTTCGAGCACCGCGCATAGCCCGGCGGCCACTTCGTCGTTGTCTTCGACGAGCAGCACCGTGGAAGTAGGCGCATGACGCTGCACGCCGGACTCGGGCGCGGTGTCTTGCGGCGCATCGGCTTCGCCTGTCCAGCGCGGCAGATAGATGTAGATGGTCGTGCCGTAGCCCCACGCCGAGGTTGCGCGCGCCATGCCGCCCGCCTGCTCGGCCATCGCGAGCACTTGCGCGAGTCCGAGGCCGGTGCCGGCGCCCGGCGCCTTCGTGGTGAACAGCGGCTCGAACGCGTGCTTGGCGACTTCCGGCCGCATGCCGGTGCCGCTGTCCTTGCACGCGATCACGACATACTCGTTCTCGACGAGGCCACCGGGCACGTCCTGATAGCGCGCGTTGTTGCACTGGATATGGAGGTCGCCGCCATCGGGCATCGCATCCTTCGCGTTCACGGCGATGTTGATGAGCGCCGAAGTCAGCTCGGTCGCATCGACGCGCACGGGCCACATCGTGCCCGAGACCTGCGTGTGCAGCTTGACCTTGTCGCCCACCGATGCGCGTATGAGCGGCTCCGTCTCCATCATCCAGCGATCGAGCCGGATGACCTGCATCTGTAGCGGCTGGCGGCGCGCCACGCTCATCAGGCGGCGCGCGAGCGCCTGAGCACTGACGGACGCGCGCCCGACCGCGGTCACTTCCTTCTCGAGACCGTTATAGCCTTTTCGCCGCGCAATCTCCATGTTGGACGTGACGACCATCAGCAGATTGTTGAAGTCGTGCGCGACGTTCGCGACGAGATTGCCGAGCGCGCCCATGCGCTGCATGCGGCGCGTGGCCGCCTCGGCGGAGCGGCGTCGCGCGAGTTCGCCGCGCCAGTTGTGCCACGAGGCTTCTTCGGCTTTCAGGCGACGCAGCGAAAAGCCGATCAGCACCCATAGCGCGATGCACGGAATCAGCGCGATGGCCGCGATCGACACATCGCGCCGCCACCACGCGAGACGCACGTCGCGGATCGCGAAGCCCGCCGCAGCATAGAGCGGATAGTCGCCGACGCGCCGGAACGCCGTGAGCTTTTCGTCGTTGTCGAGCGGAGAAACGTAGCGCAGCAGGCCGGCGGGTTCGCCTTGCGCGAATGCGGCGGCGAGCACCGAATGACGTTCGGGCGCATGAGGCGGCGGCGCGGGATAGCGTGCCAGCACGGCGCCGTCCTCGCGATGCAGCGCGAGGGTGAGCGCGGGATCATCGGCGGAAAGTTGGCGATAGAAATCGATCAGATAGTCGCGCCGCAATGCAATCGAGATCGCGCCGAGAAAACGCCCGTCTTTCGCGACGCGCGCGGTGAGCGTGTTGACGATGTCGGTGTTCTTCACGCGCCCGCGCTCGGGCAGCGAGATGTGGAAGCGGGCGCGCGCGTCGCGTGTGGCGATGAAGTCGGCGCGATCGCCCACGGACACATCCGGCGCGGGCATGAAGCGGCTGCTGAGAATGAGATGCCCGCGGCTGTCGAGCACCGATAACGCCGCGATCTGCGGATGACTCTCGACGAGATGACGCAGCGCCTCGTGCAGCGCAGTCTGATCGCGCGCGATGAAATCCGCGTCGCCATTGCCGAGCATGTCTTCGATGCGCGAAATCAGTTCGCGATTGATGCTGAAGACCGTGTTCGCTTTTTCGCCGATCACGCGCACGAACTGTTGCAGCGATTCGCCCGATTCGGTGAGCGCGCGCTCATAGGTGTAATAGCTATAAAGCCCGAAGAAAGCGAACGGAATGACGACCGACGCTACGAGCGCAGTGAAGAAGCGCTTGCGCGCGGCGCGAAAGTCGAGCGGCGGCGGCGAGGGCAGGGGCTCGGCCGGGCCGAATCCGGGATGTTCTTCTGATTCGTTCATGACGCTTGTGCAGGCGCGTGCGAGCTTCGGCGCGAAGCCTCCATCGACGTCTCTCTCGTTTGCGGGATGTGAACAGGAGCCCGGCCATGCGCCAGGTTTTCGTCTGATTCCCGGCTTTTCGATGGTAGCACGCACGCCGCCCGATGCCGCGCACGATCGTGCACTGCGTGAAGGCACGCGCGAGAGGGTAGACTTGCGCCTCGAATGCGCGAAACGTGCTGCACCAATTCCGGTTCGCGCGAAATCAACGTTACAAGGAGCACGCAGTGAGAAGGACCGCCGAAAACAAGCTGAAGGTGGTCGCAGTACGGGTCGATCCACAATTCGAACAGCGGCTGCGGCTATTGGCGGAAGTGACGGGGCGCAAACAGTCGTTCTTCCTTCAGCAGATGATCGAGAACGGCATCAACGCGATGGAGGAGACCTGGCTGCCGGCCGGGATTCTGGAACAGGTGCGCAGCGGCGCGTTGCCGCAGCTCAAGGAGAGCGCCGCGACCGCAGACCTGTTCGGGGGCGAAGTCGCCGACTGACGGGCATATACGGGAGAGGCGAGTGGCGAAGCAAGACGAGGAATTCGGAAGCCGGTTCGTCGAAGTCGGCATGAATGCGGGGCAGGAAGAAGGAGGCGGCGTCATCGGCCGGATCGTGTTCGGTGCGACGAGTGGCGCGCCGCGCATCGAACAAGGCGTGCCGACGCTGCACCTGAACATGAACGACGATGCGCGCCACGGCTTCGCCGAAGTCTGGAACGCATCGGGCGACACGCATTCGGGCATCACTAACGGTCTCGTCTTCGCCCACGACGACGCTTTTCTTTTCTGCGCAGGTTTCGTTCCGCTCGCCGATCGCTACACGGAAGCCGTGTACAAGACGTATGCCGATGCATTCGCGCTCGTCAGCGACTTGCAGTTCCCGAAAATCTTCCGCATGTGGAACTTCATCCCGCATATCAACGGGGAGAATCCGGACGGGCTCGAAGTCTATCGCGACTTCTGTCGCGGCCGCGCCATGGCGTTCGACGAGCAATACGCGAGCACGGCGGGCATGCCGTCGGCGACCGGCATCGGCACATGGGGCGATGGCGTCGGCTTCTATTTTCTGGCGTGCCATGAGCGCGCGGTCACGCATATCGAGAATGCGCGGCAGACGCCCGCGTATCGTTATCCCCAGCGTTACGGCCCGCGCTCGCCGAGCTTCGCGCGGGCCACTTACATGCGCGATACGCTGTACGTATCGGGTACGGCGAGCATCATCGGACACGAGACCGTGCACGAAGGCCAGCTCGCGAAGCAATGGCACGTTGCGACCGGCAACATCGCGTATCTGTGCGGCGCGGAGAATCTCGAAGCGCAAGGTGTTGCGGACGGCTTCGCGCTGCACGATCTCGATCAGATCAAGGTCTATTACCGGCGCGCGGCGGACTTGCCGGCGGTGCAGGCACTCGCGCGCGACACTTTTCATCCGGATGCGCAGGTGCGCTTCCTCCATGTCGATATTTGCCGCGCCGATCTGCTGGTTGAGATCGAGGGCATCGCGACGCATCGACCCTAAACCGACGACGACTGCCGCAGCGTCTTCACAAGCAGGCTGTGCAGGCTGTCGACGGCTTTGGAGCCGCGCGAATCGCGGCTTCGGTACACGGCGACTTCCATCGGTTCGAGCGGGCCCAGGCCTTCGTCGCTGCCCAGAATCCGCAGATGATCCGGCGCGCTGCATTGCGTCAGCGCCGCGACCGCGAGGCCGCTCTCGACTGCCGCGATTTGTCCCGCGAGACTCGAACTGTTGTAGACCACTTTGTAGCGACGGCCCTGCTGCGCCAGCGAATTGATGGCGCTGCGCCGCGCGAGGCTCGCGCTTTCGTAGACGGCAATCGGCATCGGGTCGCGTCGCCATAATTCGAACTGCGCGGCGCCGACCCAGACCATCGGCTCATGAAACAGAAGCGTGCCGCGCCGCGCGTGATCGCGTGAGACGAGCGCGAGATCGAGCGCACCGCTTGCCACGCGCGGAATGAGCGAGGTGGATTGCTCGCAGATCAATTCGATCTCGACGCCGCTATGACGCGGCGCGAAACGCTTGAGCACGGGCGTCAGATACTTCGCGGCATAGTCGTCGGGCACGCCGAGTTGCACGCGGCCGGTGAGCTTCTCGCCTTGCAGCGCGACGTGCGCTTCGGCATGCAGATCGAGGATGCGGCGTGCATAGCCGAGCAGCGTCTGGCCATCGACGGTCAGTTCCAGCGTGCGCGCGCCCCGCTCGATGAGCCGCAGTCCCAGCGCGCTTTCCAGCTTCTTGAGCTGCATGCTCACCGCCGATTGCGAGCGATGCACTTCCCCGGCCGCGCTCGATAGCGAGCCCGCATCGACCACGGCGACGAAGCACTTAAGCCAGTCCGTTTGCAGATCGCGCTGATTCATCGTTTCCGCCACTTTCGATTTTCGAATGGATGATCGTCGAATTATGCGCTTTTCGTGCGCGGCGATGGCGCACACACTGCTCGCATGAATACGAATCCGCAAACTCACGACAGCGCCGCCGTCTTCAACAGGCGCGTTCCGGGCACCGGCACTGCGCCGTTTCTGCTCGGCTCGGCATTGCTCGGCACCATCGGCGTGTTCGTGTATGAAGCGCATGTCGATCCGCTCACCGCAACGTGGTTTCGCTGCGCATCCGGATTGATCGGTCTCACGCTCTGGGCGATCTTGCGCGGGCAGACGCGCATGCTGCGCCTCAACCGCGCCACCGCGCCGTGGGTGCTGATCGCGGCCGCGCTGATGGTCCTCAACTGGGGATTGTTTTTCAGCGCGATCGAGCGTGTATCGGCCGGCGTGGCGATCGTGCTGTTCCACGTTCAGCCGATGTGGGTCCTGTTGCTCGGCGCGTGGTGCCTGAAGGAACCGGTCGGCAAGCGGCGCTTCGGCGCGGTGTGCGCCGCCATGCTCGGGCTGGCGCTGGCGACCGGCATCGCCGAGCACAAGGCCAACGATGCGCTCGCGCCGGGCTACTGGCTGGGCGTTGCGTTGTGTCTCGTCGGCGCGTTCTGTATGGCGTGCGTCACGATCATCGCGCGACGTTTGCGCGACATGCCCGCGGGCATTCTCGCGTGGTGGCAATGCGCAATCGGCACGCTCACGCTGTGGATGTGGCCGATGCAGCACGGCTGGCCCGCGTGGGGCGCGTCGTGGTTATGGCTCGCCGGGCTCGGCGTGATCCACACCGGTCTCGCTTACACGCTCATCTATGCCGGAATGGCGCGCCTGAACACGGGCCGCATCGCCGTGTTGCAGTTCGTCTATCCGGCGGTGGCCATCGTCATCGACTGGCTGTTCTTCGATCAGCGCCTGAGCGGCCTGCAGTTGTCGGGCATCGCGTTGATGTCGGTCGCAATCGGCTTTGCGGAACGCATGCCGCGTGATTAAGCCGAAGCATGACCGCGCCCGGCCTTGTGCGCCCGTTCGAGCATGAAGTCGATGAACGCCAGCGCCGCGCGCGTCTGATGTCGATTCGGCATGTACAGCATGTACATGTGCGTGCCGAAGATGCTGAGCCGCCATTGATCGAGCGCCGTCACGACCGCGCCTGCGCGCATGTCTTCCATCACGACGTAATCCGGCACGATACCGACGCCGAGCCCCGCGAGAATCGCATCGCGCAGGAAGGTGAAGTTCTCGGAGATCAGGCTCGGTTCGAGCAGCACTTCGTGACGTTCGTCGTCGAGATAGGCGGCGACGCGCGTCTGCTTGCCGATGACGCTCGCCGTGATGAGCGGCACGACGCGAAGCTCGTCGAGTTGCGTCGGCATGCCGTGCGCCTTCGCATACGCGGTCGATGCGCACGCGACATAACGCACCGGCCCCATATCGCGCGCGACGAGACTCGGCGGCGGCTCGGGCATCACACGCACGGCAATATCGACTTCATCGCGAAGCAGGTCTTCGACGCGGTTCTCGAACATCACATCGAGCACGATATCCGGATACTCGCGCTTGAACGCGATCAGCCACTCCGACATCACAAGCTGTCCATAGCCGCTCGGTACCGATAAACGCACGCGCCCCTGAAGACGCTGACCGAGCGTCGACACCGATTCCTGCGCGGCCAGCAACGCATTGCGGATCGAGCGGCCGTGTTCGTAGAGCCTGATGCCGATTTCAGTCGGCTCGACGCGGCGCGTGGTGCGCCGCACGAGCTGCACGCCGACCGATTTTTCCAGCGCCTTCAGGTGATAGCTGACGTTCGCGCGGCTCATCTTGAGCCGCCGCGCCGCCTCGCTGAGATTGCCGGCATCGAGAATTTCGACGAGAAGCGTAAGTTCGTTGACGTCCACGTCGGATTTGCTCGCGCCGCGCGCGATTGTCAAAATAATTTTGACAGTCTGTCAATCGCCTCTGTGATTGTCAAGGAAGCTTTTCGCCCTGAGAATGCAGACAAGCCATTCCGAAAAAATCCATTCAATACTGGAGACAGCATTCATGACGCCATCGAGCGCGACGGACCCCGCGTTGGTCCAACACCAACTGCGTGGCAATGTTCTTGTCGTGACGATCGATCACGCGCCCGTCAACGCGCTCAATGCAGCGGTGCGGCGCGGCCTGATCGACGCGATCGAGGCCGCCGACGGCAACGCATCGGTGCGTGCGGTGCTGATTGTCGGCGCGGGTCGCAACTTCATCGCGGGCGCGGATATCCGCGAGTTCGGCAAGCCTGCCGTGCCGCCTTCGTTGCCGGACGTGTGCAATCGCATCGAGGCGTGCAGCAAGCCTGTCGTCGCGGCGATTCACGGCGCGGCGCTCGGCGGCGGCCTTGAAGTGGCGCTGGCGTCGCATTATCGGATTGCGTTCGAAGGCGCGAAGCTCGGTCTGCCGGAAGTGCAACTGGGACTCTTGCCCGGAGCGGGCGGCACGCAACGCACGCCGCGTCTCATCGGCGCGCAGGCTGCGTTGTCGCTGATGCTGAGCGGACGCCACGTCGGTGCGCAGGAAGCGTTGCGCACGGGTCTCGTCGATCGCGTCGGCCACAGCGACGACGTACTCACCGAAGGTCTCGCCTACGCGCACGAACTGATCGCCACGCGCGCCGCGCCGCGCCGCACGCGCAGCGCGCCGGGCCTCGCCGACAAGGAAGCGAGCACGGCGGCCATCGCGGCGGCGCGCGCCGATACGCAGAAAAAAGCGCGCGGGCTGCTCTCGCCGCTGAAGATCGTCGATTGCGTGGAAGCCGCGCTGAACCTTCCGTTCGACGAAGGCCTGCAATTCGAGCGCGCGCAGTTTCTCGAATGCCGCGAGAGTCCGCAGCGCGCCGGTCTCGTGCATGCGTTCTTCGCCGAGCGCGAAGCGCAGAAGGCGCCCGAAACGCGCGATGCCCGCGCGCGTGCGTTGCACGCAGTCGGCGTGATCGGCGGCGGCACGATGGGCGCGGGCATCGCGGTGGCGTTGCTCGATGCCGGCTTCATCGTCACGATGATCGAGCGCGACGACGCATCGCTCGCGCGCGGCCGCGCGCATGTCGAGAAAGTCTATGACGGGCTGATCGCAAAAGGCCGCCTGAACGATGAAGCGAAGGCGCGTGCGATGCAACGCTTCAGCGGCGACACGTCATACGATGCACTCGCCGATGCCGATCTCGTGATCGAAGCCGTATTCGAAGACATGGCCGTGAAGAAAGCCGTGTTTGCCGAGCTGGATCGCGTATGCAAGCAGGGCGCGGTGCTCGCGACCAACACGTCGTATCTCGACATCGATGAACTCGCCGCAAGCATCTCGCGTCCGCAAGACGTGCTGGGCCTGCACTTCTTCTCGCCCGCGAACATCATGAAGCTGCTGGAAATCGTGGTGCCTGCGCGCGTGGCGGCTGAAGTTGTCGCGACCGGCTTCGAGCTTGCGAAGAAGCTGAAGAAGGTCGCGGTGCGCGCGGGCGTGTGCGACGGCTTCATCGGCAATCGCATGCTGGCGGTGTATCGCGCGGCGGCGGATCATCTGATGGAAGACGGCGCATCGCCTTATCAGATCGACCGCGCCGTGCGCGACTTCGGCTTTCCGATGGGACCGTATCAGGTCATCGATCTCGCGGGCGGCGACATCGGCTGGGCCGCGAGAAAGCGCCGCGCCGCATCGCGCGATCCGAATGCGCGTTACGTGCGTATCGGTGACGAGTTGTGCGAACGCGGCTGGTTCGGCCAGAAGACGGGACGCGGTTTTTATCGTTATGAAGACGGCGCACGCATCGGCAAGCCGGATTCCGAGGTCGAAGCGATCATCGACGCCGAGCGCGCGCGCGCAGGCATCACGCTGCGCACATTCGACGACGCGCAGATCGTGCGCCGCTATCTGGCCGCGATGATCAACGAAGGCGCGAACATCGTGCATGAAGGCATTGCGCTGCGTCCGCTCGATGTCGACGCCACGCTGATGCACGGCTTCGGTTTCCCGCGCCATCGCGGCGGACCGATGCATTATGCGGACAGCGTCGGCCTCGACCGCGTGCTCGCCGACATTCGCGAGTTCGCGCAAGAGGACCCGCTCTTCTGGCGCGCTTCGCCTTTGATCGAGCGTCTCGTTGCAAGCGGCAAGAACTTCGCGAGTCTGAATCAGGCGGCTTGAGCGCGGCGCTTCTTCAATCGACACATGGAGCCATCATGGATCTGAAATTCACCGCAGCGGAAGAAGCGTTTCGCGCCGACGTGCTCGACTTTCTGCGCACGTCGTTGCCGGAGGCCGTCGCGCATAAAGTGCGCACGGGCGCACATGTGACGCGCGACGACATGGCGCAATGGCACGGCATTCTCAACGCGCGCGGATGGCTCGCGAATCATTGGCCGAAGGAATACGGCGGCCCCGGCTGGAGCGCCGTGCAGCGGTTCATCTTCGAGAACGAATGCGCGATTGCGGGCGCGCCGCGCATCGTGCCGTTTGGCGTGAACATGTTGGGGCCTGTGCTCATCAAGTACGGCAGCGAGACGCAAAAGCGCCACTGGCTGCCGCGCATTCTCGATGGCGCCGACTGGTGGTGTCAGGGCTATTCGGAACCGGGCGCGGGCTCCGATCTCGCAGCGGTGCGCACCACGGCCGTGCGCGCGACCGAAAACGGTGAGGACTATTACATCGTCAATGGACAGAAGACGTGGACCACGCTCGGTCACTACGCGAACATGATCTTCTGCCTCGTGCGCACGGCAAGCGATGTTCGCAAGCAAGAAGGCATCAGCTTTTTGCTGATCGACATGAACACGCCCGGCGTCGAAGTGCGTCCGATCATCACGCTGGATGGCGAGCACGAAGTGAACGAAGTCTTCTTCACCGATGTGCGTGTGCCTGCCGAGAATCTCGTCGGCGAAGAGAACAAGGGCTGGACCTACGCCAAATACCTGCTGACCTACGAGCGCACCAACATTGCAGGCGTGGGCTTTTCGGTTGCGGCGCTCGCGCGGCTGAAGGCGGCGGCGAGCAAGGCGCGGTGCAACGGCCGCGCGCTTATCGACGATCCTTTGTTTGCGGCGCGGCTCGCACGTGTCGAGATCGATCTCGAGAACATGAAGACGACCAATCTGCGCGTGCTCGCGGCGGTGGCGGGCGGCGGCGCGCCGGGCGCGGAAAGTTCGATGCTGAAGATTCGTGGCACGGAGATTCGCCAGGAGATCGCGTCGCTCATGCGCCGCGCGATGGGACCGTACGCGCAACCGATCATCGAGGAACATGAAGGCGATGATTTCGACGGCGAAGCATCGACGGCAGCCGCGCAATACTTCAACAATCGCAAGCTGTCGATCTTCGGCGGCTCCAACGAGATTCAGAAGAACATCATCTCGAAGATGATTCTCGGGCTTTGACGGATAGATGTTTTTCGAACTCTAAAGGACTGGCGTCATGAATTTTCAGCACACCGACGACCGCCGCATGCTTGCGGACTCGCTCAACCGCTTCATCGCCGAGCAGTACACGTTCGAGTCTCGCGACAAGACCGCGCGTTCGCCGGAGGGCTTCAGCCGCGACATGTGGCGGCGCTTTTGCGAACTCGGCATTGTCGGCGCATTGTTCGATGAAGCGTCCGGCGGCTTCGGCGGCGACGGTTTCGATATCGCCATCGTGTTCGAGGCGCTCGGGCGCGGGCTCGTCGTGGAGCCGTTTCTCGATGCGCTGATCGTCGGGCGCGCGCTCTCTTGCGCGGGCAATGAAGGACAGCGCCCGATCGTTACGCAGATGATCGAAGGCAGCGCAATCGCCGCGTTCGCGCACGACGAACCCGGCTCGCACTACGAACTCGCACGCGTCACGACGCGTGCCACGCGGCACGGCGGCGGCTGGGTGCTGAACGGTGTGAAGGGCGTCGTGCAGCAGGGCGAGCATGCGGATGTCCTGCTCGTCTCGGCGCGCACATCGCACGACGATTACGACGAAGCCGGCATCTCGCTCTTCGCCGTGCCGCGCGATGCCGAAGGCGTGACGGTGCGCGGATATCGCAAGATCGATGGCGGACGCGTCGCCGAAATATCGCTGCAAGATGTCGCGCTCGATGCCGATGCGCTCGTCGGCCGCGAAGGCGAGGGCTTCGAAACGCTCGCGCAGGCGGTCGGTTACGGACTCGTCGCGCTGGCGGCGGAAGCGGTGGGCGCGATGGACGTCGCGAAGGAATACACGCTCGACTATCTGCGCACGCGTAAGCAGTTTGGCGTGGCCATCGGCACGTTTCAGGCGTTGCAGCACCGCATGGCCGACGTGCTGCTCGACATCGAGCAGGCGCGCTCGGCGGCGATCAACGCGGCTGCGGCGGTCGGTGGCGCGGGCATCGAACGCGAGCGGGCGCTGTCGGCGGCTAAGTATTCGATCGGACGCATTGGCGCGCGGGTCGCGGAAGAGTCGATCCAGTTGCACGGCGGGATCGGCATGACGTGGGAACTGCCGCTTTCGCATTACGCGAAGCGTCTCGTGATGATCGATCATCAACTCGGCGATGAGGACCATCATCTCGCTCGGTACATCGAGCTGGGCAAGGCGAGTCTTTGTGGCGATGTCTCGCCATAGCGTTCGAAGCGAAGCGGCGGAGTTTGTCGATCGGTATGTCAGCGGCGGACGCGTTCGAGCGAATTTGCGATGTGATGTTCGCAACTAACGGTCTTGGCCGCAACCGAGCGATGAGTCGGACAAGCGCGCCGCACAACGTTTTCCGCCTAATCGCATACCGGCTGATCAAGCCGAAGCCGAAACCGAAGACGCGAACGACGCTCCCGCGAGTTCCGGCGGTCGCACGGACGTAATCCGGAAGGGCAACTTCGTCAGCATCGACCGAGCAAGTGTTTACGCACCATCCCGTACATCAACGAAGCCCGAGCAGCTTCGCCTGATACTGCGCGGCGATCGTGTGTACGTCGCCGTCATCATCGTCGGAAGGGGCCTTCAACACACGCGCCGCGCCCTGCTCGCGCGCCTCCCCCGGCGCGCAGTCGAAGCGTTCGCGAAACGCCCGGTTGAAGGTTTTCTCACTACCGAACCCCAGCGCATACGCAATCTCGGCGATGCGTTCGCGGCCATGACGCGGCGCGGTCAGCCGGCGCATCGCTTCATCCAGCCGGCGATCGCGGATATGACGCGCGACGCCGCCGGTCTCGTCGAAAAGTGCGTACAACGCCGTGCGCGAAATGCCCAGCGCGCGGCGCAACGATTCCGCGCCGAGATCCGGATCCCGCAGATTCTGTTCGATATGCGACAGCGCGCGTGCACGCAGCATCGGCGCGAGACGCGGATCGTCGGCCTTCGTGTCGAATCTGAGCTTCGGGACGAGGCACGCGCCGAGCAGTTCGAGCGTCGCGTCGGCGGCGAGCGCGGCCTGCTCGTCGCTCATGTCCGTGGCGAGTCGCGCGAGCGAGCAGAGATGCGCGGCGATCATTCCGCCGACCGGATCGCTCGCGTCCCAGCACGCGCCATGCAGCCGTGCGCCCGCGGGCATGCGCCGGTCGAGCGCCGCGCGCGGAATGCTGAGCGTGAGCATGGGCGCGTCGCGGGCGATGCCCACGTTTTCCACCGCCATATCGCGGATCGTTACGCTGTTGACCGGCACGCGCTGCTCGCCCTGCGCCGATTCGGACCTGAGCGTGCCGCCCAGCAGGCAATGCAACAGATAGTGATCGACGCCGCTCGTCGCGATGCGTCCGCGCGTGCGCCGGAACCGCACCTCGTCGCTTGCGGTGTGCTGCGTCAGCAACATCGCGCCGCCCATGTCCCAGGTTCGCATCGCCGCCCGGAACGCCGCGCCCGTAGGACGGTCGATTTCGTACATCGGCCTTAAGCTCTCGCGCCAGATTTCTTCGGCGGCGTCGCCGTCGATGGAGGCACTGTCGAAGTGGAGGGCTTTCGGCATGAGAAAAACGCAGGGTGTTTGCCGGGTTTACGGCGCTTTCGGCGCGCGGCTTGAATGTCGCGACGCGCATCGCCCGTCGCGCGCACCGGACGATTCGGGAAGGATTCGCGGACACCGTGTCCGGCGGCGCGCTCGCGTGGCGGCGATCATGGCGGCCGGGACGCACAGGCGTCGCCCACCGGAAATCAGCAGACTATGCGTCTTAGTTCATTGTTGCGGCGGCGAAGCGGCGCCGCTTTCGCCGACGCCGCCATCGCGCAGCCCGTCACCGGACCGTCGTCGATCGAATATCGGGAATCGCATCGCGGCTTTTTGCTGCGCGTAAGCGCCAATAGCCTGGGGCTGTATGCGCTGTGCATCGAAGATCCGCAGGGATCGGAAGCCTGTGGGCTCACGCGTCTGCCCGACATCGACCGGCGCTTTCCCGCGGACGGCTTCGCGGATCTGACCGAAGCCATCGCCGCCGTGGCGACGGCGAAAATCGTCATCGACGATTGTCTGAGCCGTAAGCGGGCGTAGAAGACGCAGCCCTCCCGCTTGACTTAAGCCCACCACCCCGCCACCCGTCACCAGGCGTGACCACTCGTCACTCTTCACACTTGAATCAGACAAATAGGAGAGAATAGCCAGGCTCGCCAACCTGGTACCGTGCGGAGCGAAGCGGGACTCGCGCGCCAGCATACGGGGATTTCCTACATAGTGGCAACCGACCATTTCCATGTATCGAGCCTGAACGAGCAGGCGCCGCATCGGCTGAAATTATCGGCGCCGCATGTCATCGTGCTGTGCGGGACGCTGATCGCGCTCGTGATGGTCGGACTGTGCGCGCTGGTGCTGTATCAGGCTCGTGTCGATGCGCTCGACCGGGCGCGCGACACCTCACGCAATCTCGCGCTGCTCGCCGAACGCGATATCGAGCGCAATTTCGAACTGTACGAGCTATCGCTTCAGGCTGTCGTCGAAGGCATGCAACGGCCCGACGTGCAGGCGCTTTCGCCGCAACTGCGCAACGATGTGCTCTTCGATCGCGCCGCGTCCGCCCGCGATCTCGGCTCGCTGCTTGTGCTCAATGCAAAGGGCGACATCGTCATCGACTCCGGCAGTCTGACGCCACGGCCGGGCAACTTCGCGGACCGGCGCTACTTCTCGGTTCAGCGCGAACATCCCGACACCGGGCTTTACATCAGCAATCCGTATACGTCGCGGCTGCGCGGCGGCTCGCCCAGCATCGCGCTCAGCCGGCGCCTCTCGAATGCCGACGGCTCGTTCGCGGGCGTCGCGATGATCGCCGTGAACCTCGAATACTTTCGCAATCTTTTCGCGGGGCTTTCGCTCGGGAAACATGGCGCGGTGTCGCTGATCAGCCAGGACGGCGTGATGATCATGCGGCAGCCGTTCGACTCGCATGTGATCGGCCGCGACATCAGCCAGGCCGACACCTTCCGGCGCTTTCGCATGGCCGCGGAGGGCAGCTTCAGCGAAACCTCGTCGATCGACGGCACGCGCCGCCTCTACTACTACCGCAACTTTCCGACGCTGCCGCTCATCATCATGGTGGCCGAGGCGGAGGGCGATATCTACGCGGCGTGGCGGCGTCGCGCGATCATTATCGGCTCGTCGATGGGCGTGCTCGCCGCAGGCTTCGTCGTGCTGTCGTTCGTGCTGGCCGCGCAATTCCGGCGGCGTATCCGCGCGGAATCGGAACTGAAGCTGCTCGCCCGCACCGACGGCCTGACCGGGCTGCATAATCGCCGCACGCTCGGCGAGATTCTCGATCAGGAATGGCGGCGCGCGCGACGCACGCGCGGTCTTTTTTCGCTGCTGTTCGTCGATATCGACCGCTTCAAGGCGTTCAACGACGCCTACGGGCATCAGGCCGGCGACGATGCGCTCGCGGCCGTGGCGCGCTGCATCGGCGACAACATCCGGCGGCCCGCCGATACCGCCGCGCGTTATGGCGGCGAGGAATTCGTGGTCGTGCTGCCCGATACGCCCGCCGAGGGCGCCGCGTGCATCGCGGAGAAAATTCGCGTGGCTATCAGCGATCTGTCGATCGAGCATGCGGGCAGCGAATACGGCCGCGTGACGGCGAGCATTGGCCTGGCGAGCTGGCGGCCTGAAGGCGACGTGGAAGTGAGCGCGCTCATCCGCGCCGCCGACGAAGCGCTCTACGACGCGAAAGCGCGCGGCCGCAACCGCGTGATGCAGGCAAGTCCGGCTTAAGGACGTCGCGCCACACGTCGAACGCAATGCAGCGCGGGTCTAAACCGCTCAGGCAGCCATCACCTCGGTGATGGCCTGCGTTTGCGCGACGGCGGCCGCGTGTTCCCTGATGAGCCGGTACACGGTCTCGCCCGGCACCGTCTCCGCTTCCAGCAACTGTTCGGCAATCGCGCGCAGCACCGGCTCGTTTGCCTGCAACAGCGCATAGCATGCGTCGCTCAGATCGCTGAGCAGCGCGTTTGCATGCTCGATCGAATTCTTCAGTTGCAGACCGGCGTACTGCTGCGGCAGGGCGGCGAGGCTGAACAGGTTGCCGTCCGAATTGAAGCCGTGCTTCGACACCATGTCGAGCCCGATGCGCGATGCTTCCTGCAGATCGTGCGCCGCGCCGCTCGATGCTTCGTCGAACATCAGCAGTTCGGCATTGCGTCCGCCAAGCAGCACCTGAATTTCGTTGCGCAACTCCGTCTCGCGATACAGATGCTTGTCCTGCATCTTGGTGATGAGCGCGACGCCCAGCGCGCCGCCGCGCGGCAGGATCGTGACTTCTTCGAGCACGCCCGTGCCGAGCAGCGCCGCGACGAGCCCGTGTCCCGCTTCATGCACCGCGATGCGCGTGCGTTCGTCGTCCGACAGCGCGCGCTCGGCGCCGTTGATGTCGCCGATGCGGGCAATCTTGATCGCTTCGAGAAAATGCTTCGCGCCGACTTCCTGCTCGCCCGCCTTGCGCGCGACGAGTCCCGCCTGATTGACGATCATCGCCAACGTCGCCGGCGACAGGCCCGTGGTCAGACGCGCGAGCTGATCGAAATCGATGTTGTCGTGTTTCGTCTTCAGATTTGCCGCGTAGAAGCGCAGGATTTCCGCGCGGTCGTCGAGGCTCGGCAGACGCACTTGCACCGTGCGGTCGAAGCGGCCGGGACGGCGCAGCGCCTCGTCGAGATTGTCCGGATGATTGGTCGCCGCGACGATGATCACGCCTTCGTTCGACGAGAAGCCGTCCATTTCCGCGAGCAGCTGGTTGATGATGCGGTTGCTCTCCGCTTCGACCGGGCCGCCGCCGGTATCGGTGCGTTTGCCGAGGCCGTCCGCTTCGTCGATAAAGATCACGGTCGGCGCGTTCTTGCGCGCGAGCTCGAACAGATGCTTGACCTTCTGGATACCGACGCCGTAATACTTCGCGCTGAAATAACTGCCCGTGATCGCGATGAAGTTCGCGCCGCATTCGCCCGCGAGCGCCTGCGCGAGACGCGTCTTGCCGACGCCCGGGCCGCCCGTCATCAGAATGCCGCACGGCGCGCGCACGCCCATGCCGGTAAATTGCGCGGGCTCGGTGAGCCATGCGCGGACATCGGCGAGGGCGGCTTTGGCTTCGCCTGCGCCGATCACATCGTCGAAACGCAGCGTGGGCGATTTGGCGAGAAGCTGTGCGCCGCCCTTCATCTCGCGGCGCATGAACCAGAGCAGGCCGCCGATCATCAGCACGGGCAGCAAGAGGCTCAGAATGTCGCGCGAACGGTCGAACATTTCGCCTAAGCGTGCGGTGCCGGTGCGCACGTCGGCGTCGGGCAGCCAGACCAGTTGATAAGGCGAATTGCTGCCCGGCTTCAGATCGCCGAGCAAGAGGGAATTCGAGAACGCGCCGTTGTGATCGGCCACGTAATATTTTTCGCCGCCGAGCGTCGAGACGAGAATCGCATCGCGGCTCACGCCGATCGCCGCAACGTTGTGCTCGCGGATGTCGCGCAGCATTTCCGAGGCGTCCTTTTCGTGATGCGCCCACGCGGATGCATCGACACGCATCTGACTGGCCAGGCCTGTGAGCGCCGCCGGTTCGGATTGCGCGGCACGATGCTCATGGCGCCAGTGCAAAAAGCCCACGGTTGCAACGAGCGCCACCGCGATCGCACCGTACGCGAGATAGCGGCCGACGCGCGACCGAAGCGAAGTTCTTGCCGGTTTCATCAATTCTTTCCTAATGGGGCCGCAACGGCGCCGCACTCAAATCTGTCTCGGGACAAGAGGCAATCCGGGCGTGCCGGATTCTGGCTGTCGGTGGCGGGATGCTTGCCGTGCGCGATGTGACGCTCTGAATGGCGAAGCGATCGACCTTGAACCGCAGATCGTCAACCATGCGAGCATGGCCCTTTTTCGGGAATAGCTCCGCTGGAATGGTGCCCGTATTGCATGACCATTCATTCACGCGGAACGGTGCGCGAACGGAAGTCAGCCCGCGCCGTGTGGATCGCCGTGTTGTTTTAACGTCCTTGTTTTTATTAACGGCACACGGCGCGTAATTTTTAACGGCCGTTCACGAAACGGGGTGACGCGCGCTCGCAGTTCGATGCAGGTTCGATGGCGTACACAGGGGCGAGGCAAGGATATCACGGCAAAACTGTCTGCTCCATCCGGTAAGGAATACTGCTTGCTTCTGTACGGGCACGGTCCGTGCGCAAGGGTCCGCATGAACCTTTTATTCCTCAGGAGATAACGTCATGCTCTATTACGCGCTGGTCTTTTTTGTCATCGCGCTGATCGCCGCGGCGCTCGGTTTCGGCGGCATCGCGGCGGGCGCCGCCAGCATCGCGAAGATATTGTTCTTTATCTTCCTCGTGATCTTCCTCGTCACGCTCGTCATGGGCCTCATGCGACGGTGACGGTTGGGTTGTAGGGCGTCGTGTCATTTTGGCTTTTGGCACGACGCCTTTTTACGCAGGCGCTTGTTTGAGCGCGACGATGCCCGCGACGATCAGTCCGGCACCGATTACGCGCCAGCCGCTCAACGGCTCGCCGAACAGCGCGACGCCGAGCAGCACGGTCCCCAATGCGCCGATGCCTGTCCATACCGCATACGCGCTTCCAACCGGCAACACGGCCAGCACTTTTCCGAGCAGAAAGACGAACGCCGCGAGCAGAAGCAGCGAGAGCACGGTCCATCCCGGACGCGTGTAGCCGTGCGTGAACTTCATCGACACCGCCCACGCGACATCGAGCAATCCCGACACAATCAGTAGCAACCACGCGACGCTCTGACTCACGCGCGCGTCTCCGCGCCTTCGCGAAGCAGCCAGGCGTTATGCACGCTCAAGAAGGCGCGCAGCTGTTGGGGATAGTCGGCGGAAACGGCATCGATGACGCTCGGCCTTTGCGCGAGCGCGCGTCGCCATGCGCGGACCTTCGGCGTGTCGTCGAAGACTTGCAGATCGGTGATTTCGTCGAACACGTCGAAGTAGCGGAAGACCGGCGCGAACACCGCATCGACCATGCTGAACGCGCGGCCCGCGAACCACGGCCCCGTTTCCAACGCGCGCTCGACAACCTTGAACCGCTCCGCGATGGTCTTTCGTTGCGCGTGATGCGTTGCTGCGTCCGTGGCCGTTTCCAGCTTCCAGATTTCATTCAGAAGCGACGAGCCGAACTCGATCCAGCCGCGATGCCGCGCGCGTTCAAGCGGATCGGCGGGATGCATCCGCCGGCCGGGCTGCGTTTCGTCGAGATACTCGCAAATCACCGCGCTTTCGAAGAGCACGGCGTCGTCGTACGCATGGTTCGGGGCGCGACCGATGATCAAAAGCGGGACCTTGCCGAGCGGCGAAATCGCATCGAACCATGCCGGTTTGTCCGCCAGGTCGATGTAGCGCCGTTCGAAGTTCGCGCCCTTTTCGGCGAGCACGATGGCGGCCCGCTGCACATAAGGGCACAGCGGATGACTGACGAGCGTGAGCGAATTGAGCGTCATGCGAACCTCCGTTCGACGTGTTGACGCGCTCAGATTAGCGATTGCGTTTCTGCAAGTCCATTGTCAAGAGGAAAACCGAGTTTGCAGAAACGCAAGCGCCGATCTAGTCTTCACGCATGAAAGACTGGAACGAACTTCGCCTCGTGCTCGCGGTGTATCGCGCGGGCGGTCTCGCGGCTGCGTCCGAGGCGCTCGCGATCGATCATTCGACTGCCTTTCGCCGTCTCAAGGCGCTGGAGGCGCAACTCGGCGTGCGCCTGTTCGAGCGGTTGCCGGGCGGTGTCTATCAGGCAACCGAGGCGGGCGCACGCATCGCCGCGGGCGCCGAGCGAATGGAAGACGAGTTTCTTGCGCTCGGCCGCGATGTCGTCGGCGGCGATCATCGGCTGAGCGGGCGATTGCGCGTCACCTCGTCGGAGACGCTGGCCTATAGCCGGCTCACCACGCATCTCGCCGCGTTTCGGCGGGCGCATCCGGGCATCGTCGTCGAATTGTCGATCGATAACCGCGTGCTCAATCTGTCGCGGCGCGAAGCCGATATCGCGCTGCGTCCGGTTCGTCCGAAAGAAGGCGACCTGTGGGGACGCAAGCTCGCAGGCGTCGCGTGGGGCCTGTATGCCGCGCCTTCGTATCTCGCGGAACATGGCGGCGTGCGCGGCGGCAAACTCGATGGACACGCGCTGATCGGTTGGGACGAAGCGGCGTCGGGCATCGGCGCGGCGGAATGGCTCGCGCGGTCGGTGCAGTCTTCGTCGGTGGTGTATCGGAGCAACAGCCTCGTGAATCAGTTGATCGCGGCGCGTGCGGGAATCGGCATCGCGCTGCTGCCTTGTTATCTTGGCGACGGCGATCGCGACGTGACGCGCGTCGGCAGCAAGCCGGTCGCGGAGCTCGAAGGCGAACTGTGGATCGTCACGCACGCCGACTTGCGCAAGACCGCGAGGGTGCGCGCTTTCTTCGATCTGGTCGGGGAAGCGCTGGCCAAGGAGCGGGAGTTGTTCGAGGGCAAGCGGCGCGCTTCGTAGCGAGTCGATAAACCCATACGTTTCATCGCAGCGAAAATATCCTTCCCCAAGCGCCAAGCATCGACGTATCCACGCCGAGCATCCGCAACGCCTTCCATACGACGGTCGTCACCGTGTCATACGCTGGAATGCCCGTGGACGCTTCGAACGAGCGCGCGAGATGGGCGGCGTGCAGATTCGTGCAGAACGTGGTGACCGCATCGGGGCGGGCGAACGCCGTCTCGTGCATCATCTGCGCGAGCAGTGTGTCGGGCACATCGGCGAAGCTGAAATTTTCGCGCAAGCCCAGATGCCGCTCCGCCACGCATTCGATGCCGCGTGCCTCGTAGTTGCGGATGATGCGCTCCTGCACCGCGTCGATATACGGCGACACGAGGCCCAGACGCCGTACGCCGGTCGTCGCGAGTATCTCGTTCAATGCGAGTACCGATGTGGTCGCGGGAATGCCGGTCGCCTCCGTCAAATGACGGCATAGCGCTTCGTCGCGGTCGAAGCCGAGCCAGCCCGCCGACGTGCCGCTCCAGCCGATCACGTCCACGCGCGCATCGGCCAGTTGCCGCGCGGCGTCCAGAATGCGGGCGACATCGAACTGGCCGAGCGCCTGTTGCGTGAGGCTGATCTTCGTCACCGTGAAGCGCGCGAAATGCGCGCTGACATTCGACAGCGCGCTCAGCATGGCCGACGTGAGCGGTTCGAGCGCCGTGTTGGAAGAGGGCGTGAGAATGCCGATCCTGAGCCGTTTCGCTTGCATCGCGATGCCCCGTCAATCCGCGAGCAACAGCTTGACGCCATCCACCGCCTGATGACGAAGCGCGTCGAGATCGAGTCCCGGTATCACGCCATCGTCCACGACTACGCGGCCATTCACGATGTTGTAGCGCACGCGCGCGGGCTCGCCTGCCGTCACCGGCGCCACGGCGAGATCGTGAAAGCCGTAGAAGCGCGGATCGTCGATGTCGTACAGCGCGAGATCGGCCGCCTTGCCCACTTCGAGCGTGCCGACGGCATCGAGGCCCAGCACGCCCGCGCCGCCCGCGCTGCCCCAATGGATCGTCTCCTCGACGGTGGTGGCCGACGCGCCCTGCGCCGCGCGATGCACGAGCCACGCGAAGTGCGCCTCGCTGGTCATGCTGCCGGACTCGTTCGAGGCGACGCCATCCACCGCGAGCGACATCGGCACACCCGCCGCGGCCATCTGCGGCGCGGGCGCAATGCCGCTGCCAAGCCGCGCGTTGCTGACGGGGCAGTGCGAGCAGCCGCTGCCGGTCTCGGCGAGCATCGCAATCTCGCTTGCTTCGAGATGCACGAGATGCGCGAACCACACGTCGGGGCCGAGCCATTCGTGATCGGCGACGAACTCGACCGGCAACCGGTCGAAGCGCTCGCGGCAAAAGTCGACATAGCGCCGCGTCTCCGACAGATGCGTATGCATGCGCAGACCCATGCCACGCGCCGCGCGCGCGATTTCGGGCAACAGCGCGGGCGGCAACGAGAAAGTCGGCGTGGTCGGCGCGACGACGACGCGGCGCATCGATGCCGCATGCGCATCGTGATAGCGCGCCTTCAGACGTTCGATGTCGGACAACATCTGATCGAGCGATTCGGGCTTGAGCGCAAGCTTCGAGAAGCCCGGATGATCGCCCGCCGCCTGCAACGCGCCGCCTCGGCAAAGCACGAAACGCAGCCCGAACGAAGCGGCTTCGTCGAACAGAATATCGCCCGTTTCTGTCGTGCCTTGCGCGTGATAGAGATAGTGATGATCGGCGCAGGTCGTGACGCCCGACAGCAGCAGCTCCGCCATGCCGAGACGCGCGGCCACGCGCGCCAGCTCCGGAGTGAAGCGCGCGAGCCGCGGGTAGGGCACGGCGGCGAGCCATTCCTGCAAGTCTGCATTGATGCCGGAAGGCACCGCTTTCAGCAGGTTCTGGAACAGATGATGATGCGTGTTGACCCAGCCGGGATACACCACGCACGCGCTTGCATCGATGACGCGTTCGTCGTCGCGTGCGTCGAGATTCGGCGCGATTTCGCGGATCACGCCGTCGCGGATGCGGATGTCCACGGGACCCAGACGCGCGGCATCGCCACGCAATCCGCTCATCACCGCCACAGGATTTTTGATTAGTACTGCTTTGGTTTGTGTTTTCACGTTGGTCTGTCCGGTCATTGCGATTTACTCGCGCACCATGCTGTGCGCAGGGACGGCCTCTTCTTCGTGCGCGCCGTTGAGCACGGCGTTCAGCACGACCGACACGAGACACGCCAGCACGACGCCGCTGTGCACGAAGGGTTGCGTCCAGTCGGGCATCTGCTTGAAGACTTGCGGGGCCATCACCGGAATGAGTGCGGTTGCGATCGTGAAGCCGACAATCAGCACGTTGTAGCGATTCTTCTCGAAGTCCACTTTCGCAAGCGTCTGCACGCCCGCCGCGACCACGACGCCGAACATCGCGATGCCCGCGCCGCCGAGCGCGGCCGAGGGCGTCGATGCCACCACGGCGCCGATCTTCGGCACGAGCGCCACCACGCACATGAGCACGCCGCTCACCGCCACGACCCAGCGGCTGCGCACGCCGGTGAGAATCACGAGCCCGACGTTCTCCATGAACGCAATGAACGGAAACGCCGCGAACATGCCCGCAATCGCGCTTGCGAGACCGTTCGCACGCATGCCGCGCACGGCGTCTTCTTCGCTGATGTTCTTCTCGACGATATCGCCGATTGCAACGAAGAGACCCATCGACTCGACCATCTGCACGACCATCACGACGATCATGGTCATCACCGGAACGAGCGAGAACACGGGCATGCCGAAGTGAAACGGCAGCGGCATCGTGAACCACGGTGCCTGAGCGACGTTGGCGAAGTCGCCCATGCCGAGCGCGCATGCCAGCACGCTGCCCGCGACGAGCCCGATCAGCACCGACAGATTGCGCAGGAACGCGTTCGCGAAGCGGTTGACGGCGAGGATCACCAGCGCGACGAACAGCGCGACGCAGAGGAACGGCAGCGCGCCGAAGTGCTGCCGCGCGGCCTCGCCCCCGCCCGCCCATTGATACGCAACGGGAAAGAGTTGCAAGCCGATCACGGTCACGATGCAGCCTGTCACCACCGGCGGAAAGAAGCGGCGCAGGCGGCCGACGAGCGGCGCGGCAAACATCGTGAACACGCCCGCGCCGATCACCGCGCCGCAGACGCCCGCGAAGCCGACGCCCGGACTCAGGCCGATCGCGATGACCGGCCCCACGCTGCTGAACGCGACGCCTTGCAAAATCGGCAGACGCACGCCGAACTTCCAGAAGCCGACGGTTTGCAGCACCGTCGAAATGCCCGAACAGAAGAGCGCCGTGCTGATGAGCACGGTGGTGTCGGCAGGCGACATCTTCAGCGCCGACGCGACGATCAGCGGAACGGCAATCGCGCCGATATAAGCAACGAGCATGTGCTGCAGGCCGAGCGTGATCATCTGCCGTTTCGGCAGGACGCGGTCGACGGGGTGTTGATCGGTATTCATCACGTGTCTCCTGATTATCGTTATCGGCGGCTTATCGGTGGCTTATCGGCGGCATCGAGCGTCAGGCCGCGACCGGCACGGCCAGGCACGCACGAAAGCGCTCGTTGAGCGCGGCGCGGTCAAGCTCGCGTCCGATGAATACGACGCGGCTCGAACGCGGCTCGCTGCCCCACGCCTGCGCCGCGCGCAGTTCGATGATGTCGTGCACGCCCTGCAGCACGTAGCGATACGGCTCACCGCGCACCGCGACGATGCCCTTCATGCGAAACAGGTTGGCGGCGTCCGCCGAGCGCAGTTCGGCGAGCCACGTTTGCAGCGCGTCGAGATCGACATCCGCATCGACTTCGATGCCGACCGAGGACACGCTGTCGTCGTGTTGATGATCGTCTTCATGATGATGCTCATCGTGGTGGTCATGATCGTGATCGTGATCGGCTTCGACGAGCTGTTGCGCGAACTCGTTGGCGCCCACGCCGAGAATGCTGCGCAGATCGATCCGCGCATAATTCGACTCCACAATTTCAGCCGTCGCATTGAGTCCGCGCAGACGCTCGGTAAGCGACGCGATCTCTCGCGGCGTGACGAGATCGACCTTGTTGATCACGATGCGGTCCGCGCAGACGATCTGATCTACCGCCTGATTGTCGCGGCCGTCGAGCACGAGATCGTCCAGATGCGCGGCGATGTGTTTTGCATCGACCATCGTGACCACGGCATCGAGCGTCACGCGTTGCGCGATGGGATCGTCGATGAAAAAGGTCTGCGCGACCGGATAAGGATCGGCCAGCCCGCTCGTCTCGACAATGATGTGATCGAGCCGGTCCGGCCGCTCGACCAGCATGCGCACGATGCGCACGAGATCTTCGCGCACCGCGCCCACGCAGCAGACGCAGCCGTTCGTCATCTCGTAGATCTCTTCGGTCGACTCGAGCACGAGCCCGCCGTCGATACCCACTTCGCCGAACTCGTTTTCGATCACCGCGATCTTGTGGCCGTGCTTCTCGCGCAGGATGTAGTTCAAAAGCGTGGTCTTGCCCGCGCCGAGAAAGCCGGTCAGCACCGTCACCGGAATCTTCTGGAAGGCGTTGTGCGTGGTGTGGATATGCGTCATGGCGTGTCTCCTTTGAGTGATCATGCTTGCGTTTCTTTCCAGCGCCGGACGGCGCCGCAATCGAGGCCGAACAAGTCCAGCACACGTCCGAGGGTGTGATCGATCATTGCGTCGAGCGATGCGGGACGCGCATAGAACGCGGGCACCGGCGGCGCGACGATGCCGCCCATTTCCGTGACCGCGACCATGTTGCGCAGATGCGCCAGCGTATAAGGCGTTTCGCGCGCGAGCAGCACAAGCGGACGGCGCTCCTTCAACGTGACGTCGGCGGCGCGCGAAATCAGGCTCGACGAAAGACCGCTTGCAATTTCCGCGAGCGTCTTCATCGAACAGGGCGCGACGATCATGCCGAGCGTGCGGAACGAACCGCTCGATATCGCCGCGGCCATGTCGTCGCATCGATAGGTGACGCAGGCGAGCGCGGTCACGTCGGCGAGCTTGTAGTCGGTTTCGTGCGTCATCGTCAACAGCGCACTGCGCGATACGGTCAAATGCGTTTCGATATCGAGTTCGCGCAGCAACTGCAACAGGCGCACGCCGTATGCAAAGCCCGATGCGCCGCTGATGCCCACCGCGATGCGACGCGTGCTCATCGCGCGGCTCCGGCGAGAATCTCGGCGGCGCGTTGAAGTGCCGCATCGCCGATGCGTGCGCGAATGCCGTCGAAACGCGCGCCGCGTGTCGCGTCGATGCCCATGCGTGACGTGGTGCCGTCGACGGATGAAGAGGGATCGAGCGGACTGCCCGGCAAGCCGCCGACGATAAACACATCTTCGTGCGGTTGCGCATGTGCCGAGACGGCCCACAGCACCTGCGAGTCGTCGGTGATGTCGATGTCGCTGTCGACGGCCACGACATGTTTGAGATACGGGTCCCAGCCGAGCAGCGCGAGCATGATCTGGCGCGCTTCGCCGTCGCGCGTCTGCTTGAGCGCCACATAGCAATGAAAGTGCGTGCCCGAGTTCGGATAGTGCAGCGCCGTGACCGAAGGAAAGCGCGCCTTCAGCTTCTCGCTCATCTCCGCTTCGCGCGGCAGACGCGCGAGCGTGAGGTGTTCGGCATACGGCCCGCCGACGACATCGACGAGCCATGCATCGCGGCGGCGCATCATCGTATCCACGCGCAATACGTTGTTGGTCGAACGGTCCGATGAATAGCCGGTGAATTCGCCGAACGGGCCTTCTTCGGCGCGTGCCTCGGGATCGATCGAGCCTTCCAGCACGAACTCCGCGGATGCCGGTACGCCAATGCCGTAGCGCGGCGTACGCACCAGCTCGAGCGGCGCACCGAAGAGTCCGCCCGCGATTGCGCGCTCGTCGGCGCCGAACGGCACGCGCGATGCGGCCGCGAGCATGAACAACGGATGCGCGCCGATGACCATCGCCACCTTCAGCGTGTCGCCGCGTGCTTTGGCCGTTTGCAGCATGCGCCATAAGTGACCGCGCGAATGCAGACTCGTCGCGAGCGCATTGCGTGCATGCGGCATCGAACGGTGATAGCTGAGATTGGCGATGCCCGTCACCGGATCTTCCGCGACGATCACCGCGTTCGTGACATACGGACCGCGGTCGGTGTCGAAGTGGCGGATCATCGGCAGATGCGCGAGATCGACGTTGTCGCCCTCGATGATTTCGTCGAGCACCGGACCGCTCGATACATACGTCGGTGCCACCGGTGCATTGGCGCGCTGTTGATACGCATCGAAGAGGTCGTTCGCGCTCACGTCGAACAGACGGCCGATGCGCTCGCGCGATGCGAAGAAGTTGGTCGCGAGCGGCACGCCGAGGCCGTCCACGTTCTCGCATACGAGCATGGGATGCTGGCCGCGCGCGGCGAGTTGCGCGACGATTGCGGTGACGTCCTGATTCGCCGAGACGACATCGCGCAGCGTGAGCACATCGTCGGGATAACGCTCGCGATACGCGTGCGCCATGCGATGAAAGTCCTGCGAGGCGCGAAAGAGGTTATCGGCCATCTTGAGCTCCGTGGAAAAGAAGCGGGGCGCGCGAGCAGCACGCGCCCGTTGAATCAGGCAGGCTGCACGAGGTCGTCGCTCTTCACGTAGGTCGCCTTCAGGCGCTTCTCCGCTTCGGCGAGATCCTTCGGCGGCTTCGTCGGCTCGATGCCCACGAGCCGCGCGATGTTGTTGCCCATGTAGTCTTCGAGACCGTCCTCGTCGAGATCCATGCCTTGCGGCGCGGGTCCGCACAGCATCTCGAGTTCGCGCAGCCACATGCCCGGTTCGTTCGGCGGCGAATCCGTGCCGAACACGATCTTGTTGCGCGGCAATTCGCGCGCGAATTCGACGATGCGCGACTGATAGCACCAGCCCGACTCGCAATACACGTTGGGCGTATCCATCGCCATCCAGAAGGCTTCGAACGAATAATTGCCGCCGGTCTGAATGCCGAAGTGACCGATGATGAAGTTCACCATCGGGAACTCGCGAATGATCGGATAGAACTGCGTGGGAATGGTGTACGGTCCGTCGCCGGTATGAATCAGCACGACAACACCTAGTTCCGCGCACTTCTTCATCGCCGGACGCAGCCAGTCGAGCGCGCGATCCGGCCGGTAGCCGTGCATGTTCGCGTGCAGCTTGAGCATCTTGAAGCCGTATTCCTTCACATGGAATTCGAGTTCGGCGGCGCCGTTCTCCGGACCCCAGCGCGGGTTATACGTGAAGTTGCCGATGAAGCGGTCCGGATACTTCTGCGTAAGCTCGGCGATATACGACATGTAATCGCGAATGCCTTCGCGGCCGCGGCGGTTGCCGTCGCGATAACCGGTGTTGCCGGGCGGCGGCTGAATGAAGCCCATGTCGATGCGGCGCGGCTTGCCGTTGATGATGTACGGGCCGTCCATCATCTTGAGCAGACGTTCGCCGGTGAAGGGCTCGCCGGTATGTCGCCAGGCTTCGTCGACGAGATTGGTCGGATGCAGATGGGTATCGATGATCATCAGCGCGCTCCTGCGTAGTCGTTTTCTTTACATTGGTCGAGGTAAGCCTGTGCTTCCTCGACGCTTCGCGGCGGCGCGCTCGGCTCGATGCCGATCATGCGCGCGAGGTTGTTGCCGAGATAATCTTCGAGCGTGTCTTCGTCGAGATTGAGGCCTTGCGGCGGCTCGTGGCACAGCACTTCGAGCAGACGCAGCCACATGCCGGGCTCGTTGGGCGGCGTGTCGGAGCCGTACAGGATCTTGTGCGTGGGCAGCACCTTCGCGAACTCGACGATGCGCGATTGCAGGCACCAGCTCGATTCGCAATACACGTTGGGCGTGTCGAGCGCCATCTGATACGGCTCGAAGCAATACACGCCGCCGGTCTGCACGCCGAAGTGCGCCATGATGAAAGGCACCGACGGAAACTCGCGAATCAGCGGATACCATTCGCTCGGAATGCTGTACGGGCCGTCGCCGGTATGCAGCTTCACGATCAGGCCCAGGTCCGCGCATTTGCGCAATGCGGGCCGCAGCCAGTCGAGCGCGCGGTCCGGACGGTACGCGTGCATGTTGGCCTGCAACTGCACCATCTTGAAGCCGTGCTCCTTCGCATAGAACTCGATCGCATCGGCGCCGTTTTGCGGGCCGCAGCGCGGGTTATAGACGAAGCAGCCGAGCAGACGGTCGGGATACTTCTGCGTCATCTCGACGGTGTACGCCATGTAGTCGTCGATCGACTCGCGGCCCGTGCGCTCGCCGTCGGTCCACGTATAGATGGTGTTGCCTTGCGGCGGTTGAATGAATGCACGGTCGATGCGGCGCGGCTTGCCGTTGATGATGTACGGGCCGTCCATCACTTCGATCAGACGCTCGCCGGAAAAGGGCTCGCCGTCATGGCGCCAGGCGAGGTCGACGAGATTGGTCGGATAACAACTTGTGTCGATGATCATGGTCTCGATCTCCTTGAGGGGAACTGGCGTGTCCAGTTGCCGGATCGCGGGCAGGCGCATCGATGGAACGAAAGCCCTTGCGAGCTTGCCCATGCGGCCCTTTGCAAGACGCGTGTGATTGCGCCTTCCCCTCGCCGGCATCGAGTGTCACACTGATGTGCACTGCTGCTTGCGATGCAGTCTCACAAGTTACGAACGCTCTGTACAATATTTTTTGACCACGATCTTGATACGTTAACGATATGGACATGCGGCTGTTGCGTTACTTCGCGGTGCTCGCCGACGAACTGCATTTCGGCCGCGCAGCCGCGCGCCTGCACATCTCGCAGCCGCCTTTGAGCCAGCAGATTCGCATCCTCGAAGAGGAGATGGGCACGGCGCTGTTTCTGCGCTCGCAACATCGCGTGGAACTCACGGAGGCAGGGAAAACACTGAAGGAACAGGCGCCGTTGATCTTCGCGCAGTTCGAGCGCGCGATCGATCTCACGCGTTGCGCGGGGCGCGGCGAAGTGGGGAGCCTCGAGATCGGCGTGATCAGTTCGGCCATGGTCGAGCCGATTCCGCGCACGCTCGGCGCTTTCGCACGCCAGCATCCGCAAGTGCGATGGACGCTGCACGAGATGACGCCCGCCGCGCAGATTCAGGCGTTGAAGGAACGCCGGCTCGACGTGTGTTTCTTTCGCGTGTCGCATGAAGACCCGGAGATCACCAGCGAAGTCGTGCTGCGCGAAGCGGCGGTGGTGGCGCTGCCGCTTGCGCATCCGCTCGCATCACGCGAGGAGATCGCGCTGCGTGAGCTGGCGACGGAGCGCTTCTTGTCGTTCGGCTTGTTGCAATCGCAGCTTGCGCGTTTTCTGCGCGACTGCTGTGTCGATGCGGGATTCACGCCGCGTATCGAACAGGAAGTCGTCGAATTGCATACGCTGCTGTGTTTGCTGCGCGAGGGGCTGGGCGTTGCGCTGTTGCCGTCGTCGGCGCAGCAGTTGTCGAGCGGCGGCGTTGCGTTCGTGCGGCTCGCAGCGCCGGCGCCGGAAGTGTAGTTGCATGCGCGGTATCGTGCGGAGACGCCGTCTCCGGTGCTTGCGCGGTTTCTTGAGACGGTGCGGGAGGTGGCTAAGACCGCGTGACCGTCTGCGCGACAAGCTCGCGTATCGCCTCCACGAGCGGCGCCACGCGTGCCGTTTTCTCGCGAGGCCAGACGGCATAAAGGTTGTAGTGCGTCGGAATCTCGACTTCCGTGAGTTCCACGAGCCTGCCTTCTCGCCGCGCATCGGCCGCGAGCAACCCGCGCGCAAGTCCGACGCCCACGCCCGCGCTTGCAGCCGCGATCAATCCGGCGGCATTGTCGAAGACGGCGACCGCGTCCGGCTCGACGGCGGGAAGGCCCGCCGCCGCGAGCCACGGAATCCACGAACGCTTGGTGTAGCCGAGCAACGGCAGGCCGAGCGTCTGCTCGGGCGTAAGCGGCGCGTCGAGTCCGCGCGCTTTCAAGAGATCGGGCGATCCGACTACCGTCAGACGATCGCCGCAGATCAGCGCGTTTTCGAAGCCGTCCCATTCGCCATAACCGTAGCGCAGCGCGAGATCCACGCGCTCGAATGCGCCGCGGTCGTGGCGTGGCGCGGACAGCACGGTCAACGACGTGCCCGTCAGCGCGCCGAGCAGTGCGGGCAGGCGCGCGACGAGCCAGCTCTGCGCGAGTTCGGGATCGACATCGAGCGTGAGCGACTGCTTCACCGCGCGTTCCTTCACCGACGACAACGCACGGTCGATCTGCTCGAAGCCATCGGCGAGCTGATTGGCGAAGAGCGCGCCCGCATCGGTCAGCACGACGCGCGCGCCTTCACGCACGAACAGCGGCTGGCCGACGAACTCTTCGAGCGTGCGGATCTGCTGACTGATCGCGCTATGCGTGAGCGATAACTGGCGCGCCGCGCTTGAAAAGCTGCCGGCGCGCGCCGCTTGCAGAAAAGCTTGCATCGACTGAATCGAAGGGTAGCGCTTCAACATGGGTGTTAGCCGGACTTACGGGTGATCAAAGAAATCGTCGCTGGCGCTGTGCGTGCGGTCTTCCAATAATGGCCGCAGACACGACGACATTCAGGAGACAGCGCATGATCGAGATCATCGTCAACGACGCGCGGCACTCGCTCGACAATGTACCGGAAGACATGCCCTTGTTGTGGGTGTTGCGCGACCGGATCGGTTTGACGGGCACGAAGTTCGGCTGCGGCGGCGGTTTCTGCGGCGCATGCACGGTGCATCTCGAAGGCGAAGCGGTGCGCTCGTGCCTCTTGCCGATCGCGGCGGTCGCCGGGAAACGCATCACGACGATCGAGGGCCTGTCCAAAGACGGCACGCATCCGTTGCAACTCGCGTGGGTCGCCGAGGATGTGCCGCAATGCGGCTACTGCCAGTCCGGACAGTTGATGCAGGCGGCATCGCTTCTGAAGGGCAAGACATCCGTCAGCGACGAAGCCATCACCTCGGCGATGTCCGGCAATCTGTGCCGCTGCGGCACGTATGCGCGGATTCGTCGTGCGATCAAGCGCGCGGCATCGGGCGATCCGACGCTGGCTTCTTCGTCTGTAACGGAGGCGTGAATGCGCAACGACGCACAGACGTTGACTTACTCACATGGCAGCGCGCGGCGGCGCTTCATCAAGCAGAGTTCGATGTTGCTCGCAGCGGGGCTTGCGGTGGGTTTCGAATTGCCCAATGTGCTCGCAAAGAATCTGCCCGAGCCGACGAAAGACTTTGAACCGAACGCATGGGTGCGCGTTCTGCCCGACGACACGATCCGTCTCGTCGTTCACAAACACGACTCGGGTACCGGCACGCGCACGGCGCTCGCCGCGATGGTCGCCGAAGAACTCGATGTCGATCCGTTTCGAATCGATGTCATCACGCCGGAGAATCCGTTCTTCGCGGACTATATTCATCCGCTATGGAAGGTGTTTTCGACGGGCGGAAGCACGAGCGTATCGCTCGAATACGATCGTCTGCGGCATGCGGGCGCAACCGCTCGCGCGATGCTGATTGCAGCCGCCGCGAAGCAATGGAGCATCGCGCCTTCCGCGTGCTCGACCGATAACGGCTTCGTCATCGAGTCATCGAGCGGCAGGCGCGCGAGCTATGGTTCGCTCGCCGTCATCGCCGCGACGCTGCCCGCGCCGAAAGACGTGCCGTTGAAGGACCCGTCGCAGTTCAAATACATCGGCAAGCTGCGTAAAAAGCGGGGCGCCGCGCAAAAGACGACGGGCGCGTTTCAATACAGCATCGATGTGCGTTTGCCCGGCATGCTGGTCGCGGTTGTCACGCGCGCGCCCGTGATCGATGCACGCGTGCGCAGCGTCGATGCCAAGGCTGCGCTCGCCGTGCCTGGCGTGCGGCAAGTGCTTCAAATACCGGGCCGTCCCGATGTGCTCGGCGGCAATCAGGCGGGCGTCGCGGTCCTCGCGGACGACTACTGGTCCGCGCACAAGGGGCAGGCCGCGTTGCACATCGAGTGGGAAGACAGTCCGTTCACAAACTTCGACAGCCGCGAGCTTGCCGCGCGTCAGGCCGCATGGCTCGACGATCCCGAAGCGCGCGTCGTGCCGACCGTCAGAAATGGCGATGCCGATGCCATCCTGAAGCGCGGACCACGCGTGATTCAGGCGTCGTATTCGATGCCGTATAAAGCGCAGAATCCGCTCGAACCGATCAACGTGACTGCGTGGGCGAAGCAAGGCGGCATCGAGTATTGGGGTGGCTTGCAGGTGCCGTCCACGGCGCAGGAGGCCGCCGAAACGATCGGGTGCATTCCGGCGGATCGCGTCGTGCTGCATGAGCTCGTGTCGGGCGGCAGCTTCGGCGCGCGCGAGTCGAAATACTGGCTCTTCGAAGTAACGTGGCTCGCGCTGCAAACCGGCAAGCCCGTCAAGCTGATGAACAGCCGCGAGGACGAGATGCGCGCGCTCTTCTATCACGCGGCGAGTCATCATCGCGGACGCGCGACGCTCGATGCGCACGGCAATCTCGCCGCGCTGCAATTGCGCGCGGTGATGCCCGCATCGCCCGAGCAATGGGAGCCGGGCTATTTCGATCGTCCGGATCGCATGGACTACAGCACGACGGAGGCGATCAGCAAGTACGAGTTCGCGTATGGCGCGCCGAATGTCGATGTCGGCTGGGTGCGCCACGAGACCGGCGTGCCGACCGGCTGGTATCGCGCGGTGAGTTATATCCCGAACGTGTTCGCGGTCGAATCGTTCATGGACGAAGCGGCGCACGCCGCGCAGCGCGATCCGGTCGAGTTTCGCATCGCTCACATGAAGGACCCGCGCCACGTCGCTGTGTTGCGCGAAGCCGCCGCGCGGGCCGGATGGGGCAAGCCGTTGCCGCGCGGAAGCGCACTCGGCGTCGCAACCAACCGGGCGTATGGCAGCTACGTCGCCGTGATCGCACGCGTGACGCGGCGCGATGGCGGCATCGCGATCGAGAAGCTGACGTGCGTGGCCGATTGCGGGCTCGCGGTGTCGCCGGGCGGCGTCGAGGAACAGTTGTATGGCGGGCTGATGTGGGGACTCGGACACGCGCTTGCCGATCGCGTCGATATTCGTCATGGCCGGGTTCAGCAAGCCAACTTCGACTCGTATCGCGTGATGCGCATGAGCGATATGCCCGACATCGATATCGTGATCGTGCAGGGCGATCGCGCGAAGCCGGGCGGTGTTGGAGAACTGTCGAGTCCGTCGGTGGCGCCTGCTGTCGGCAATGCCGTGTTCAGGCTGAGCGGCAAGCGTCTGCGCGATACGCCGTTCGATCTGCGGCATGCGGTATAGGCGCATTCATATGAGTGTGATCGAACGTTGGTCGATGGTATCGCACGCTAGACTTGCACGGGCCTTTGTCGCGATGAAGAGAGACCATGCCGCCATCAGACCGTCATGTGCAAGACCCGCAAGACCCGCAATTTCACGTCAGCATCGTGTGCGATCCCGAGGCCTTTCTGGCGCTTCGGGATGAATGGAACGCGCTCTGGTCGAGCGTCGACGGACAGCATAACCAGTCCTTCGCTGTGTGCTGGTTATGCTGGCTCTATGTGGCCAAGCCGCGCGGTCGCCGGCTGCATTGCATCGTGGTTCGCGAACACGGTGAACTCAAACTCGTCTGGCCGCTCGTCAGCCATCGCCGGCATCTCTGGACGATGCTCGAACCGCTCGCACCGGGAACCGCCGAACATACCAGCATCCTCGTGTCCGCCGATGCAGAGCACGCCATCGATGCCGCGTGGCAAAGCGCCATCGGGCAATGCGGCGCGGACGTGCTGTCGATTCCCTATGTGAGCGCGGATTCGCGCATCGACAGGCTCGCATCGAAACATCCGGGCCTCGCTGTCACGACACTCGATGTCTCCGCCACCGCCTTGCTTCGTCGTGAACCGGAGTGGAACGCATATCGCGATTCGCTTTCGTCGTTGTCGAAGAAGAAGCCTGCTGCAATCGAGCGGCGTTTCATGAAAGAAGGCGTCCTGGAGATTCGCGTGATCGACGCCGCCGACACCGGCGCGCATGCCCGATGGGTCGACTGGATGCTCGCACGCAAGCGCGAATGGGCGGAGCGCGTCGGCAAGCACGGACCTTGGCTCGATTCGCATGATTATCGTGACTTCCTGATTCGACTCCTCGATGGCACGCGAGACGAACCGCTCGCGCTGATGTTCCTGATGACGCTCGACGGCGCGCCGGTCGTGGTCAATGTCGTCGGCTTGGGGAGCACGAGCGCGAGCGGCTTGATCGCAGGCTTCGATCCGGCCTACGCGAAATTCTCACCCGGCGCGATCATGATGGAGCGCTGCGTGAAGTGGGCGTGGGAGCATCGGCTGGATCTGGATTTCGGTATCGGCAAGGAAGAGTTCAAGGCGTACTGGAGCCGCGGCAACATCCTGCCGAACAAGAGTTTTCAGATCGCGTTGTCGCGCTGGGGACGGTTTGCGTTTCTGGCGAAAGCCGTGGCGGCGAAGCTCGCCGGTCTGCGTGCGAAGAAGACGCGCGCCGATGCCGGAAAGCCCGGCAAGCGTCCAGTCGGCTGATGTGTTGATAAGGCAAGGGCGCAGCGCGCGCCCTGTCTTATCAACGAATCAAGCCGTCGAAACAAACCATTCCGATTTTTTCGGCAGAAGCACGCGCCGGCCCGCCTTCAGCATCGACCAGATCGATTTATGACGTTCGATCACGAGACGAGGCTTGAGCGTGGGTCTGAAGCCGCAAAGAAAACGGAACGTGTTCGCATTCGGGATGCCATCGAAATCGAACGTGAGCTTGCGTTGCAGCGCATCCTGAATGGCGTGCCACACCAGAACGCTGATCGCGCCCGCATGCGCGCCGGGCACGCGCGACGACAACAGATAGTAGGCCGCGTGCGTATCGAATGTGACGCCGATCGCCGCGACGAGCTTGCCGTTGGCATCGTACGCACCCAGCAGATAGCCCGCATTTCGCTCGACGAACGCATCGACCAGCCGCTGCATGACATGCGCACCGTAGACATTGGAACGGCTGCGCACAGCGAGATTGCCTTCGTAAAAGCGATTGAATTCGGCGGGCGAGTCGATGCGCGCCACGCGCAGAAATTTTTGTCCGGTGCGGATCAGATTGCGCGTCTTGCCGTTCAACGCCTTCCACAATTCCTCAACGCTGCGTTCCGGAGAAAATTGCAACGTATAGCGCGTCGTGATCGTGTAGCCGTTCAGGCCGAAGGCGAGTGCATCTTCGATCCGCGGATCGAGGATCTGATAGAAGCTGTCCACCTCCGGAATCTGCGCGATGAGTTCCTCGGCGATGCTGAGGCGATCGAGCATCGCCCGCGCCGGATCGGCGGCGCCCGGCCTGAAGGCGGGCCCGAGCGTGCGCGTGAGCGGCGGCATCTGCGACGTGCGCCATAGTCCCTTTTTGCGGATCGCGTACGGCATCTCCGCGACGATCTCGTTGCTGCGCCGGACGGTCGCGGCCTGCCAGTTGCCGTCGGTTGCGATGTCGAGCCACCAGCGTTCATGAAAAATGGAATGCGCGGGAAGCGGTTCGGACTCCGCGCGGGCCGCGACGACCGGTGACGCGGTCTGAGCGTCGCTCTGCGGATTAACACGCGGCTCGCACCGATGCGGACCGGACGCAGCTCGCCGGCTGTCGCCGAATTTCAGAAATTTGCCGATGGATGACGATTGCATACAGTCAGGACGGTGGCTGGATTGAGTGAGGTTCGTCGATGAACCGGAAAGTTGGCCGGTGCATCCGTCGCATGAAAGTTAGCTAATTGAAAGGTTGATTACTGTTCGCGACCGCACTTTCGAGCGGCGTGCGCGTCGCCGCGGCATACCGGGCCATCTCAAAAAACTTCTTTGACAATATCTGACTTTGCAGTATATTTCCGTGCATCGCGGTTGGGATCGCACGGGAGAGGGGATGGACCACTACACGCCGGAGAGCTTCACGCTGACGCAAAGCATCGGCTTTGCGATCAACAAGGCGCGCAACATGCTCGTTGCGGAACTGGACGCCGCGCTCAAGGACCTGGGCATCACGACTCAGCAAATGGGCATTCTGATGTCCATGCGCTACGGCGAGTCCCGCACGCCGTTCGAATTGTCGAAGCTGCTCAGCATCGACACCGGCCTCATGACGCGCATGCTCGACAAGCTCGAAGTGAAAGGCCTGCTGGATCGCTCGCGCAGCACGGAAGACCGGCGCGTCGTCAATCTGACGCTCACGAAAGAGGGCAAGAAAATCGCGGAGGAGTTGCCGCATATCGTGCCGCACGTGCTGAACAAGCGGCTCAAAGGTTTCAGCAAGAGCGAGTTCACCGAACTACGGCGACTGCTCAACAAATTCGTCGATGCCTGACTGGCACCGAAGCGGACCACGCGCGAAATTCTCGTAGAAGTACGCGTAGAAGCACGCGCATTTTTTTGGCATATTTATCTGACAAGTCAGACAATGATCAATCAATCAAATCGTGAAAATTCGGCCCGGCGCTTTGCCAGAACGAGCGCGACGCTGATGTTCGTCGCCGTGCTGTCGGCATGCGCGAACTATGCGGGCATTCACAGCGACAAGGACATGGCACAGCCGCAGTCCTACGCGACGTCGCAGAGCCTGCCCGCCGAAGCCGGCCATTGGCCCGCTGCCGACTGGGCCGACCAGTTCGGCGACGCGCAACTGCACGCATTGCTCGACGAAGCGCTCGCCCACAGCCCGACGCTCGAACAGGCGCGCGCACGCATCGCGGCGGCGTCCGCCTATAGCGAGACGGCGCGGGCGGACACCTTGCCGCAAGTGGACGCGTCGTATTCGTACACGCGTCAGCAGTATTCGGCCAATGCGCTGGTGCCGCCGCCGTATGCCGGATCGTGGCAATCGGAGAACAAGGGGCTGCTGTCCGCGTCCTACGATCTCGATCTGTGGGGTAAGAATCGCGAGGCGCTTCGGGCCGCCGTGTCGCAATGGCAGGCGAGCCAGGCCGACGCCGAAGTGGTCCGGCTCACGCTCGATGCGGCCATCGCCCGCGCCTACAACCAGCTCGCGCGGCTCTATGCGTTGCGCGACATCGCGGCGAGCGAGATCGTGCAGCGCGAGCAGGTCGAGCGCATCACGGCGGGGCGCATCGCGAACGGGCTGGATACCGAAGTCGAACGCAAGACCGCCGAGGCCAATCTGGCGTCCAGCCGCGCGACGCTCTCCGCGCTCGACGGCCGCATTCTCGCGACGCGCTATCAATTGGGTGCGCTCGTCGGGCAAGGTCCGGATCGCGGCTTGTCGATTGCGCGGCCGCAGCTCGGCATCGGCGATGAAGTGCGCCTGCCCGGCAATCTCCCCGCCGATCTCGTGAGCCGCCGCCCGGATATCGTCGCGGCGCGCTGGCGCGTCGATGCGATGACGCACGGCATCCAGCAAGCGAAAGCGGAGTTTTATCCCGACATCAACCTGAGCGCGTCGCTCGGTCTCGATGCGTTCGGCTTCGGCCGCTTTCTGACGGCCGCGAGCCGGACCGCGTCGGCGGGGCCGGCGATTCATCTGCCGATCTTCGACGGCGGCGCATTGCGCGCGCAACTGAAGGGCCGCTACGCCGAGTTCGACTACGCGATCGCCACGTACAACCAGACGCTCGTCACGGCATTGAGCGATGTCGCGACGCAGCTTTCGCAGATCCGTTCGACCGATGCGCAGCTCGTCGACGCGAACGTCGCGCAGAGCGCCGCACGCCGCGCGCAGGAACTCGCGTTCACGCAATACAAGGCGGGCCTCACGAATCAGTTGACGGTGCTGAACGCCGAGACCAACGCGCTCGCCGCGGACCGGTCCGTCGCCAATCTGAAGATGGATCGCCGCGACCAGCAGATCGCGCTCGCGGCGGCGCTGGGCGGCGGATACACCGATACGGATGCAAGCAAGAACACCGCGGCCGTGGCCGCGCGCTGATCGATATTCACGGAGAACGAACATGAGCGACACGATTACATCCGCGCGCACGGCGGCGGATCAACCCGAGGCCGCGGCCGAGACGAAGAACCGCCGGCGCCGCACACTGCTGCTGTCGCTGCTCGCCGCGGCGGTGGCAATTTCAGGCGCGGGTTGGGGCGCCTGGTACGCGACGAGCGGGCGTTTTTTCGAAGCGACCGACGATGCCTATGTCAGCGGCAATCTCGTGCAACTCACGCCGCAAGTGAGCGGCACGGTGATCGCGGTGAATGCGGACGATACGCAGATCGTGCATCAGGGCGCGCCGCTCGTCGTCCTCGACGCCGCCGATGCCAAAGTGGCGCTCGCCAACGCCGAAGCCACGCTGGCGCAGACCGTGCGGCAGGTCAGCACGCTCTACGTGAACAACGCGTATTACGCCGCGACCGTCGCGCAACGTCAGTCCGACCTGACCCGCGCACAGGACGATCTCAAGCGCCGCCAGACGATCGCGCAGACCGGCGCGGTATCCGGCGAGGATGTCGCGCACGCCCGCGATGCCGTCGCCGCTGCGCAAGCCGCGCTCGATGCCGTGCGTCAGCAGGCCGAAGCGAACCACGCGCTGACCGATCGCACGTCCATCGAACGGCATCCGAACGTGCAGGCCGCCGCGAGCAAAGTACGCGACGCCTGGCTCGATTACGCGCGCAACACGCTGCCCGCGCCCGTGACCGGCTATGTCGCACGCCGCTCGGTGCAGGTTGGCGAGCGCGTCGCGCCAGGCAAGCCGCTCTTGGCGATCGTGCCGCTCGATGGCGTGTGGATCGATGCCAACTTCAAGGAAGTGCAGCTCACGCGCATGCGTATCGGCCAGCCGGTCACGCTCACCGCCGATGTCTACGGCTCGAAGGTGAAGTATCACGGGCACGTAGAAGGCTTCTCGGCGGGCACGGGCGCGGCCTTCGCCGTGCTGCCCGCGCAAAACGCGACAGGCAATTGGATCAAGGTGGTGCAGCGTCTGCCGGTGCGCATTCGCCTCGATCAGCGCGAGCTGGAGGCGCATCCGCTGCGCATCGGCTTGTCGATGCAGGCCGAAGTCGAAACGCGCGACGAATCGGGCACGCAACTGGGCGCGGCATCGAACACGGTTTATCGCACCGATGTCTACAGCCATTACGGCGATGAGGCGGACGCGGAGATCGCACGGATCATCGCGGATAACGTGTCCTCGCCGCGAGCACCGCGCGTGAAATGAGCAAGCGAATTTTTTTAAGCAATTATCTGACGAGTCAGACATAAACGACGCAGGCAAAACCATGCATCCGACCGCTTCATCCGCGCCGCTCACCGGCGGCAAGCTCGTTCTCGCGACGCTCGCCGTTGCGCTCGCGACCTTCATGAACGTGCTCGATTCGTCGATCGCCAACGTTGCGATTCCGACTATCGCCGGCAATCTCGGCGTATCCGTCGATGAAGGCACGTGGGTCATCACACTGTTCGCCGCGGCCAACGCGATCTCGATTCCGCTGACGGGCTGGCTCACGCAGCGCGTCGGGCAAATCAAACTGTTCGTGTGGGCGATTTTGCTGTTCGTGGTGTCGTCGTGGTTATGCGGCATCGCGCCGAATCTGCCCGTGCTGCTGGCCGCGCGCATCTTGCAGGGCGCGGTGGCCGGGCCGCTGATTCCGCTGTCGCAGGCAATTCTGCTCGGCTCCTATCCGAAGGAAAAGAGCTCGACCGCGCTGTCCCTCTGGGCGATGACCGCGACCGTCGGACCCATTGCGGGCCCCGCGCTCGGCGGCTGGATCACGGACAGCTATTCGTGGTCGTGGATCTTCTATATCAACATTCCGGTCGGGCTGTTTGCGGCGGGCGTGACGTGGGCCATCTATCGCGAGCGCGAGACGCCGGTGCGCCGCGTGCCTATCGACAAGGTCGGGCTGCTCTCGCTTATCGCGTGGGTTGCGTCGTTGCAGATCATGCTCGACAAGGGCAAGGACCTCGACTGGTTCGCGTCGCCGGTGATCGTCGCGCTCGGGGTGTTTGCGCTCGTGAGCTTCATCTTTTTTCTGATCTGGGAGTTGACCGAGAAGAACCCGGTGATCGACATCAAGCTCTTCATGGGGCGCAATTTTCTGGGCGGCACGGTGGCGATATCGGTTGCGTATGCGGTGTTTTTTTCGAACCTCGTGCTGTTGCCGCAATGGATGCAGGGCTACTTGAATTACCGTTCCGTCGATGCCGGGCTTGTCACCGCGCCGCTCGGCATTTTCGCGGTGATGCTCGCGCCCGTCATGGGCAAGCTGATGCCGAAGTCCGATGCCCGCGTGCTCGCCACGCTCGCTTTCTTCGGCTTCGCGGCGGTTTTCTTCATGCGCTCGCATTACACGACCGGCGTCGATACCTACACGCTCGTCATCCCGACGCTGTTGCAGGGCATTCCCACCGCGCTGTTCTTCGTGCCGCTTACGGCGATCATTCTGTCCGGCCAGCCGCCCGGCAAGATTCCCGCCGCGGCGGGTTTGTCGAATTTCGTGCGCGTGTTCGCGGGCGCGGTGGGCACGTCGCTCGCCAGCACGGGCTGGAATGACCGGACGATTCTTCATCATGCGCATCTGGTCGAGCAGGCAAGCGTACTCAACCCGACGTTCAACGGTGCGATCAGCACGTTGCAGGATGCGCTCGGCGGCGGACCGCAGGCGCTCGCTTATTTCGAGCGCACGCTCAACGCGCAGGCGGCGATGCTGGGACTCAACGATATTTTCTGGCTGTCGGCGGTGATTTTTATCGCAATCGTGCCGCTGATCTGGCTGACGAAGCCCGGCAAGGGAGCGGGCGCCGGCGCGGCGGGCGCGGGAGGACATTGAGCATTGCGCTTCGACGCGAAGGATCGACGCGAGCCGCGACATCGTTTTGATGTCGACGATTTTTTCCGATCTTTAAACGCTCATTTCTTTCGCTTACGTTGCCGTAAACTCACGCTGTTACGATGGCGCCTCTTTCCATCTTCAAGACAACGAAACTCATGAAAAAGGCCGTACTCGCCGCGCTGGTTGCAGGCACCACGTTTTTCGCCATTGCTCCGGCTTTCGCGGCATCGCATCATCATCAGCCGGTTTGCCATAAGGTGCGCGTGCATCATCATTGGGAACGCCACTGCAAGTAAGCGGGTTGTTGTTGATCCGGAAACCCTGTCTTTAACGGCAGGGTTTTTTTTCGTCCATCGGTTTTGGTTGGCGGTTTAGCGGTCGCCGCGCGGTGCGGTGCCATGCAGCGCGGCATGTGGGCCGATAACGCAGTCTCTCGACGCCGTTTAGCAGCGTAAGCCGCGGCCCATGCCAAGTGGCCCGAACCACAGTTGGTGAATGGACTTCGTCTTAGACGGTCTGGCTCATGGACGACGCTTTCGATGCCTGAACGTGGTCGACGACCGCACTCGGGAATGTCGGGCCATTTAAGCACGATCTGCGCGTGACAGCCGCCGATGCCATGTTTGAACGAGCATCGGTTTATCTCCATCTGCCACCCCAGGGGCTTGATCGAATGGTGGCGAATCGGGTACAACACCGAACAGCCTAACTGCGGTTCGTACTATAGCCAAGGGTAGGTCACTACATCATGGACTGCCCCTACATTCCACCAAAACAGATTGTCGGTATTAATAGTAAGTAAAACTAAATACTCTGAGAAATGATGAACTACTACATTCCGTCGAACCCGGTCACTGGTGCCAAACTCAGTACCACGGGATTCTTTGAAGACACCGTGAACGGATCGATCGTGCCGCAGGGTGACGTTTGGAATCCGAACATCGCCTATCCGTCGCGCGCGCTGGCCGTTGGACCTGATGGCCTGCTCTACATCGCGACGAACGCGAATGTGAATAGCGCCCCGCCGAGTAATAGCTGGAAATCAGTCGGCTCGCAGTTCGCAGATGAGATCAGCGGTAATACCGGTGCTCAGATGGTCGGATTTATTCAAGAAGGGCAGGGTGCCGCGCCACGGGAAGAGTTGAGCAAGACGCGGGAGCATGTGACGCCGGAGGACTTTGGTGCCGTCGGCGACGGTCAAGCCGACGATTCTTCGGCGTTCCAGCGCGCTGAGAGCAGCCAGCATCCAGTGATCGAACTCACGCGCGGGCACACCTATATCGTGAATGGCGTGCAGCTGAAAAAACGGTATGTCGGTTTCGGGACACTCTTGCTCGATGGCGTCCCTCATCGGGTGGACCCCATCTTCTCGGCGCCGTTCCGCGCGCGCACACCGTATTGGATAGAGGACTTTCCGACGCTGGGCGGCAATCCAAACTGGGTGCCCGCCAGAAGTGGGCATTCTGCGCAGCGCCCCATGTATTCAGTAGAGGACGTGACTGTATGGGTCGATCCTGTGAGCGGTGATGACGCTCGGGATGGAAAGACGCAGCAAACAGCTCTGCGAACTTTTGCCGCTGCGATGTCGCGTGTCCCGTATTACCTGTTTCACGCTGCGCGGATTTATTTGCTTGATGGTGTCTATGACGAAGCACCCATCGTCTCTCATGTATTTTCTACGGCCAGCCGGTGGGCTAATTTTGCGGTCATCGGGCATACGCCGAACAATCCCGCGTACTCGGACACAAAGCCGGAGGCCGTCGTTTTCTCGACCCTCGCCTCGGATGGCAGCCGAGCGGTAACGGCGTGGTCGTGCATCTACGGCGGGACCTATAACACGTCCATGGAGGGTGTCACGATTGATGCGTTTTGGCCCTACGACGTCACGTGCCGCCTGATGAATTGCATCATTCAGCGCGGTGGCGGCGCCTTCAACAACTACGCCATCGGCGGCCACGGCGGTCGCGTGGGCTTCTTCAATGTCACATTCAAGGACATTCCTGCGCAAGGTCTCATCGTCGAGGCGGTCGATTTCGCGCATTACATCTTCGATACCTGCACCTTCGAAAACGTTCTTGCGCCTTTTGCCAGCGTCAAGAACTGCTCGCATGTCGCGCTCAAAAGCTGCAGCATCGATCTCTCCACGAGCTTTTGCGAAGCCGGATCGATGCTGATGGGCGATATGTCGATGCGTCAGAACCAATTCGGCATCGGCCTGGATAAAAACACAGCCGGGTATGTGACGCTTGCGGGTGGGACACCGGGAAGCGACTTCTACAACGAAGGCGGCCAGGTCATCACGTATGGGAAAGATGCTGCAGGATCGAACGGCGGTGCGGTCGTTGTGTATTTTGGATCGCGGCTGGTTACCAATACCTCATCGAAGTTCGTTGTCGCGTATTCCGATGCGACCGGTTCTCGCGAGGTGTTTCGCGTCAAGCCGCTGGGCGTGGCATTGCCGTCCTTGGGATATCAGTTGAATGCCGTCGCCGCGAGCACCACGTCCGGATTTACGAACATGCTCTTTGTCGATGCGGCGGACAACAAGCTGAAGTTCCGGGACAGCACCAACGCGATCAAGGTCGTAACGCTTACGTGACGGGAGATCCACGTTCAGGCGTGGCGCCATGGCAAAAGCTGCGTGCGACATACACCCAGAAGATGGCGAAGGCGCGGTGTGCCGCCATCGTCGACGGCATGACGCTGCGCCAGGACGCGGCCCGCTCGCGGCACTACGACGAGCTGTTCGTCGACGAGGGAAGTCTCGTCAAGGAAGGCCTGCGCGATATCTGGGAGCGGTCTCGGGTAACGTGCATCAGAGCTAGGTCAAGACTTCGCGGGAGGTGCCCGTGAAAGTACTACATCACTGACTACCCCTGCATTCCTTCGAACCGAATCATCGGTACGTGTTTAAGCATAACTAAATTATTGAAGACTAATGAGATACTACATTCCGTCGAACCCGATCACCGGTGCCAATCTCAGCGCGACCGGATTCTTTGAAGACACCGTGAATGGCGAGATCGTGCCGCAGGGTGATATCTGGAATCCGAACATCGCATATCCAGCCAATGCGATGGTTGTCGGTGCGGACGGACAACTCTACATCGCAAACAGTGCAAATTTAGACAGCGCGCCACCCGCCGACGTTTGGCGCGAGGTGGGATCTTCCCATCAGCTCGCGGAAAACTTGGCAAGCGCAAGCGGCGCCTCTGAGGTGGGTTTCGTTCAGGCGGGAGAAGGTGCGGTTCCGCGCAACTTGCAAGAGAAGGTGCGTGAGCAATTGAGCGCCACGGACTTTCCCGTTGTTGGCGATGGCGTTACAGATGACACAGCCGCGATAGCCAAGCTCGAAAGCAGCCACGCCGGACGATACGTAGACCTACTCGGCAAGACGTATCTCGTCTCCGCACTGCCGACGAACAACTACTACTTCAACGGCACGTTCAAACGCGCATCCGATGGGTTCCTGTTCGATGCGGGATACATCGGACAAACGCGCGTCGGCAATCACGCCGTCGTTATCGGGAAGGGTGCCGGCGCGGCGCTCCCGAAGTTCATCGAATACAAGAAGGCGGGCAACCCGTACAACGTGATTGCGATTGGCGACAGCGCAATGGCGGCCAACACAACTGCTCGCAATTCGATTGCGATCGGCGTTGGTGCGATGCAGAACACGGTGAACGGCCGCTATAACATCGCAATCGGCCTCGAATCGCAGTACTGCGTGAACAGCAACGACGGAGCGAACACCGCAGGAACACGCAACATCGGCGTCGGCGACAATACTCTGCGCTTCAACGTGACTGGCTATTCCAACATCGCGATGGGCCGCAACGCGGGACAATCCATCACGAACGGAAATTTCTGTACGGCACTGGGTAGCGCTGCGCTCTACGGACTGGCCCCGCTCGACCTGGACGATACGACCATTCTCAACCAGACACCGCTCACGGTCGACCATCAAACAATGATCGGCTCGAATGCGGGCATGATGTCGAACGCAGAGGGCAATACCTGCGTCGGCGCCGACTGCGGTAGCGAAATCAAAAAGGGCACGCTCACCGCGTTCGGCTGGCAGGCAGCATCTACGCTCGAAGTCGATTCGAGTTTTGACGGATTCCAGCGCGTCACCGGAACAACAAAAACCGGAACGTACGTCTGGAACGTGAATACGATCACCGTCACGATCGCAGCTCATGGATTCTCAGCCGGATGGCGCGTGCGCATTGGGCTCGGCGCTCACGAAGCGCAGTACATGACCATTGTGTCCGTTCCGGATGCAAACACGTTCACGTTAAGTACTGCTTTGTCGCCAACGCAAAACTCGGAAAGTGGCGTGGCAAAGGTCATCGAGTGGGTCACGCTCATGGCGATTACGCCTGTTTCGGATGTCATGGCGATCGGCCGCAAGGCGCTCTACAGCGGCAAGACGTGTTCGAACAGCATCGCCATTGGCGCCGTGGCCCAGTTTCAGAGCCAGGGCATCAACAACACGTCGGTCGGCAACTTAACGCTCAGCGCGGCCACGACCGGAACGCGCAATACGGCAGTCGGTTACTCGGCTCTGCGCGCGCTGACAACTGGCACGGATTGCGTCGCGGTGGGCGAGTTCGCGGCGTCGAATATTACGACGGGCTCGCAAGTTACGGCACTTGGCCGAAGTGCGCTGCGCAACTCGCAGGACGGCTCAGTTACCGCGACGTTCAACAATATCACCGGCGTTGGCTATGACTCGCGCGTCTCGGGCGACAACCAGGTGCAGCTCGGCAACAGCGCGACGACGACGTACGTCTATGGCACGGTGCAAAACCGTTCCGATCTGCACGACAAAGCTGACGTCCGCGATACCGTACTCGGACTAGATTTCATCAAGGCCTTGCGCCCGGTCGACTACCGGTGGGACATGCGCGACGACTACGCCGAGCCGTACGAGGAAGAGGACGGCATCGACGCGGAAGGCAAGCCGATCATCGTTCGCAAAATTCGCCAACTCCCGAAGGATGGTTCGAAGAAGCGCGCGCGGTTCCATCACGGTTTGATTGCGCAAGAAGTGCAGACCCTAATCGAGCGCACGGGCGTTGACTTCGGGGGATTCCAGAATCACGCGGTCGACGGCGGCTGCGACGTGAAGACCATCGGCTACGACGAACTGATCGCGCCGCTGATCAAAGCGGTGCAGGAGCTCGCCAGTATGGTCGACCAACTCCGTGGTTCGCGCTGATCTCGATATCGACAAACGTCGGTTCCCTGGCGCGAGTTCGCCGCGATCCTGCCGGCAGCGGGTGCGGTGCGTACAGAAGGAGGCGTGGTATTGAATCTAGATGACGTCCGAAGCGCGCTTGTTGCTCTTCAGTGTCGGATTGCAAGGGTCGCGCTTCATATGGCGTCAGCAGATGGGCCGCTGCCACGGCTCTTTTTTTTCCTTCGGCGCGTCGTCGATCACGCCGACGCGCCGGATTTCGAGCGCCAGACCATTCGGACGTTGGAGAGGGGCGTACCGCTGCGCTCGCGCTCCAACGCCTTGAACTCGGGGCGGAGACTTCGCGGATCGCCGGCGTCACCATGCGCGCGCGCTGAAACCTGAGAGTCACGTAGCGGACGTCAGGATATCCAGTAAGTGCAGTCTGGAACGGCACTGTAACTAGTTGATTCCAATAGTGCCCAATTGCGCATTTTTGAACAGGCCTAAAACGTATCTAACCGGGCCTAACCTGCTGATGCGAGATCATTTTTTCGCATCCCCCATCATTACACCGCATGTAATTGTCCCCACACACGGCCATCTCTAACCTTTGCTTATCGCGCCGCCCTCCCGGCAGCGCCCATCGAAGGAGATACCATGTCCAGCTACCCCGTCCACACGCCCGACACCGCTCCCGCGCAATCACAACCCGCGCTCCAACAACTGCAAAACGCATTCGGGCTGATCCCGAACATCGCGGGCACGATGGCTGCATCGCCGGTGCTGCTCAACGGCTTCGTCGGCCTGTTCGAACGCGTGCATGCAAGCAGTCTGACCGAGCCGCAGATTCAGACGCTGTTGCTCACCAACGCAGTCACGAACGCAAGCGAATGGCCCGTCGCGTTCCACACGGCGCTCGCATTGAAGCAAGGCGTGCCGCCCGCCGATGTCGACGCGATCCGCCACGGCGCGTTACCTGCCGACGCCGCACTGGCCGCGCTGTCGACGCTGGCGCGAACGCTGATCGGCAAGCGCGGGCGTCTTACCGAAGCCGACCAGCAACGCTTTCTCGACGCCGGTTTCAGCGCCGAACAGATACTCGAAGTGATCGCGGTCGTCGCCGCATCGACGATCACGAACTACGTCGCCAGCGTGACGCAGCCGCCGCTCGAAGCGCAGTTCGAGGCGTTCGTCTGGCATGCGCCGGTTCTTTGAAGCATCGTCTGTCGAGGAAATGCGATGAACGCGAACCGTCCCGATCCGAACGCGCAGCCGGTCGAACTCGGCGATCTGCTGCGCTACTGGCGCGACGTGCGCGGCGTGAGTCAGCTCGATCTGTCGCTCGATGCGGGCGTGTCGCAGCGTCAGATCAGTTTCATCGAAAGCGGGCGCAGCGTGCCGGGCCGCGACACGCTGCTCACGCTTGCACAGACGCTCGATGTGCCGCTGCGCGAACGCAACGCGCTGCTGCTCGCCGCAGGCTACGCGCCGGTCTATTCGGAGGCGCCGTGGAATGCGCAGGAAATGCACGGCGTGATTCGCGCGCTCGAACGCGTCGTGCGGCAGCATGAGCCGTTTCCGGCGATCGTCATGGACCGCCACTGGAACGTGCTGATGACCAACGAAGCGGCGCCGCGCTTCTTCGGCTGTTTCATCGACATGGCCGCGCGCGAAGGTCCGCGCAACATGCTGCATCTGATCTTCGATCCGCACGGCATGCGTCCGTTCTTAGCCGACTGGGACACGGTCTCGCGCAGTCTGCTGCAACGCGTGTATCGCGAGACGGTGGGTCATGTGGCCGACGCCGGCGTCAAGCGTTTGCTCGACGAACTATTGGCGTACCCCGACGTTCCGCGCGACTGGAAGACGCATCGCGGTACATCGGCGTCGCCCACGACGCCCGTCATTCCGCTGAGCTTAGTGAGCGAAGGCGCCGTGCTGCGCTATTTCTCGATGGTCACAACGGTCGGCGCGCCGCAGAATGTCGCGGCGCAGGAACTGCGGCTCGAATGCATGTTTCCCGCCGATGACGAAACCGAGACGCGCCACCAGCAACTGCTCGCACGCCACGCGCAGCATCGCTGATGTGGCAAGACTCGTGGCAAAACCCGGCGCTTCAGCTCGCGGTCTTCAACGCGAGACGCACCGCGCGCGCGAGATCTTCGAGTTGAAACGGCTTGCGCAGCGCGGTGAAACGCCGGTCGGTGATGGTCGATAGATCGACGTCCGCGTAGCCCGTCGCGAGGATCACCGGCAGATCGTCACGCATCTCGCGGGCGCTGGCGAGCACCTGCATGCCGTTCATGCCGGGCATCGCGTAATCGACCATCATCAGATCGGGCGCGTCGGCGCGCAGGCGGTCGAGGCCGCTTTGCCCGTCGCGCGCGCAGGTCACGTGATGGCCGAGCGCTTCGAGACATTCGACGATCATCGTGCGCACGTCCTCGTCGTCCTCGATGACGAGAATGCGATAGGCCTTCTGCGTGTCGTCGTGCGGATCGGCATCGGCGATCGTCTCGGGCGAGTCGCTTGCGCTGAGCGGCAACCACATCTGCACAGTGGTACCCGCGCCCGGCTCGCTCTCGATGCGCGCCACGCCGCCCGCCTGCCGCGCAATGCCGTAGACCTGACTCAGGCCGAGGCCGGTTCCCTTGCCCACCGGCTTGGTCGTGAAGAACGGATCGAACACGCGCGACAGCACGCCCGGGTCGATGCCCGAGCCCGAATCGCTCACGCTGATCACCACGTAACGTCCCGCGGCGAGCGATTCGTCGGGCGCGGCGCGTTCGCCCGCGTGAATCGAGAGACGGCCGCCGCGCGGCATGGCGTCGCGCGCGTTGATCGCGAGATTGAGCACGGCCAGTTCGAGCTGATTGGCGTCGGCCTGGGTCCAGAGATCGGCGGAATCGGATGTGGTCGAGAACGCGATCGTCGAGCCGAGCGAAATCGAAATGATGTCGCGCATGCCGTGCAGCAACGAGGCGACGTTGACGGACTTGAGATCGAGATTGCTCGTGCGGGAAAACGACAGCAACTGCGCGGTGAGCTTGGCGCCGCGTTCGGTGGCGCGCTTGGTGGTGGCGGCCATCTTGCGCACGCGCTCGTCGGCGCTGATGCGCGAGAGCAGTTCCGCATTGGCCATGATGACGTTCAGCAGATTGTTGAAGTCGTGCGCGATGCCGCCCGTCAGTTGCCCGAGCGCTTCCATTTTTTGCGACTGCACGAGCACCGCCTGCACCTTGGCGCGTTCGTGAATCTCCTTCATGAGCCGGTTGTTCGCCGATGCCAGTTCCTGCGTGCGTTCTTCGATGCGGCTTTCGAGCGATTCGTTGAGACGTTCGAGCGCTTCCTGCGCCCGGGCGCGCTCGATCAGATGCTGCCCGGATTCGGCGAGATGCCTGCGCGAATCGTACTGCCGCGCGCGCGCCCGCAACGACGATGCCACGGCCCGCCGCAACGTCTCCGAGTTGAGCGGCCGTTCGAGCACGAGCACATTGCCGAGTCGCTCGAGCATGTCGATGCTCGCGTCCGAGCGGCGGCCCGCGAGCCGGCCCGAGAGCAGCACGATCGGGAAATCGGACCAGGCGGGCTGCGCTTCGAGCCAGGCCGCGAGCGCGCGGGCATCGTCGTTGGCCAACGACTCCTCGGTGACGATGGCCACGCCCGCGCCGCGTTCGAGCTCGGCGACGAGCGCGGGCGAATCGGCGCAGACAAAGCAGCGTCGGTCATCGGTTGCGAGGACGTCGACGATCACGTCGGCGTCGCGGCCGAAGGGCGCCACGATCAATACGCGATACTCCATGACGTCAGCCGGCGGGCGATGCGGGCTCGCCCCCGGTGCCGGGAAGCATCGCGGTGTCGCCCCGGTAGCTGGGCAGGCCGCTCAGGATGCCTTCGAAATCGCGCAGCGCCTCGCCGACATTCAGGCCGCCGCTGCCGAGCCGGAACTGGCGAATCGAGCGTTCATGTCCGTTCGAACGGCTCTTGACGGCGGTGATGGCCGTGAGCACTTCGCCCGCGCGCTCGAAATAGCGGAACAGCACGACCACGTCGCTGAGATAGCTGATGTCGATATCGCTCTGCACCTCGCCGATAATGCCGTGCTGCCCGAGCACCAGCATCGTGATGACGCCGCGCTGGTTCAGATACGTGAGCAGTTCGTGCATCTGCAAGAGCAGATAGCGTTCGCCCGGCATCGCCTGCAAGTAGGCGTTCAGACTGTCGATGGCGACGAAGCGCGCGCCGTCCTGCTCGACGCTCTTGCGCACGTCGCTCGCGAATTCGCCGGGCGAGATTTCCGCGGGATCGATCTGGCGCAGCGTCAGCAGGCCGTTTTCGAGGTACGGCCTGAGATCGATGCCCAGATTGATCGAGCGGCGCAGGAGCGTGGGCCGCGTCTCGTCGAACAAATAGTAGACGCAGGCTTCGCCGCGTCGGAGCGCGGCGAGCAAGCATGATGCGACCGTCGTCGTCTTGCCGACGCCCGAAGGTCCGACAATCAGCGCATTGGTCCCCGGCACGAGTCCGCCACCCAGCAGCGCATCCAGACCTTCGGTGCCCGTGGAGAGCGGGTTCGCCGAATAGTCGGTGTGATGCTCGGCCGCGATGAGCCGCGGATAAACCTCGATGCCGCCCGTCTTGAGCGTCATGTCGTGAAAGCCTTCGCGAAAGCGGATGCCGCGCATCTTCGCAATGCGCAGGCGGCGGCGCTCGCCGCCGTAGTCGTGCACGAGATTGTCGAGGCTGATGACGCCATGCGCGATGCTGTGCAGTTGCAGGTCGCCGGGCTCAGACGTGTTGTCGTCGAGCAGCATCACCGTGCAGGCGCGCGTCGCGAAATAACGCTTCAGCGCAAGAATCTGACGGCGATAGCGCAGCGAGTTCTGCGACAGCATGCGCAGCTCGGACAGGCTGTCGAACACAAGGCGAGTGGGTCTCAGCTCATCGACTTTCGCGATCACGTCGCGCACGGTTTCGCCCAGCTCGACTTCGGCCGGATGCAGCACGGTCTGCTCGTAGCGCGGGTCGAGCCCTTCGTCCGACAGCAGCTCGATGATCGTGAAACGTCCGGTATCCCAGCCGTGGCTCTGCGCCACCGCGACGAGTTCCGCCTTCGTCTCCGACAAGGTCACATAGAGCCCGGGCTCGCCAATCTCCGCGCCTTTGAGTAAGAACTGCAAGGCGAGGGTCGTTTTACCGGCGCCCGGTGCGCCCTCGATCAGGTACATGCGATGAGGCGTGAGCCCACCGCTCAGAATGTCGTCGATGCCATCGACACCGGTCGGTATACGGCCGGGCTGGATCGCGGTGTTCGTGTCGGTCGTGTCGAGCATGGCGCGTATTTGAGGTCGAAGACGGCTAAAAGGTTGATGCCACGCGCTGCTTGCAATAAGCGGGCCAGCGGTATGACTAAAACAGTAAGCGACGTACGAACACTTTTCGACGCCCGATTCACGGGCTTTCGTGAGTTAATCGCTCAGAGGATAAGTTTCCTCCACCACGGCAGTTCTGTGTAACATTACTGTCACAATTCAGCGTTGCGTCACATCCGTCTCTGAGGAATTCGATCTGCTGTGCTGATTCTGCTCAATCTGTTGTCCGGCGTCGCCCTGCTGGTGTGGGGCTCGCACATCGTCCGTACTGGCATTCTCCGCGTCCTCGGCGCCGATCTTCGCGCGATTCTCGGCCGCAGCACGGGCAGCCGAATGCGCGCGTTCCTGTCGGGGATCGGCGTCACGAGCCTCGTGCAGAGCAGCAACGCGACCGCCGTCATCCTCACGTCGTTCGCCGCGCAGGGACTGGTGCCGCTCGCAAGCGGCCTGACTGTCATGCTCGGCGCGGATGTCGGCACGGCGCTGATGGCGCGCGTGCTCACGCTCGATCTTTCATGGCTCTCGCCGCTCCTGATCCTGTTCGGCGTGCCGCTGTTCCTCACCCGCAAGCAGACGCGGGCGGGGCAGGCGGGGCGCGCGATCATCGGGCTCGGGCTGATTCTTCTGGCGCTGCATCTTATCGTCGAAGCTGCGCAGCCGATGATGCAGGCCTCAGGCGTCCGCGTGATGTTCAGCGCGCTGACCGGCGACACGATGCTGGACGCGCTCGTCGGCGCGGGCTTCGCGATGATCTCGTATTCGAGCCTTGCCGCCGTTCTGCTCACGGCGACGCTCGCATCCTCGGGCGTGATCTCGCTTAAGGTCGCGCTGTGTCTCGTCGTCGGGGCCAATCTCGGCAGCGGTCTGCTGGCTCTGCTCAACGCGTTGCCGCAGAACGCGGCGGCGCGGCGTCTCGCGGTCGGCAGCTTCGCGTTCAAGCTGGCGGGCGCCGTGATCATCCTGCCGTTCGCCGCGCTGCTCGCGCGCGGGCTGCCCATGCTGATCGCCAATCCGCGCGAGGCCGTGGTCGGTTTCCACGTCATCTACAACACGGTGCGCTGCTGCGCGTGCCTCTCGCTGGTCGATCGCGTCGCCGATCTCAGCCGCCGCCTGATGCCCGATCGCGCGGTGGCAAACGGCGAACTCCGTCCGCTTTACCTCGATCCGGCGGGACTGCTGACGCCGAGTCTGGCGCTTGCGAACGCGTCGCGTGAAGTGCTGCGTATCGGCGATATCGTGCGCGTCATGCTCGACAACGTGTCGGAACTGCTGAGGCGCAACGACCTCGTCATCGCGCGGGAAACGATGCGCATGGACGACGACGTCGATCAGCTCTACGCGCAGGTGAAGGACTATCTGACGCTGATCTCGCGCGAACAACTCGACGAAAAAGACAGCCGCCGCTGGACCGACATCATTTCGCTGACGATCAATCTCGAACACGCGGGCGACATCATCGAGCGGATCGTGAGCGACATCGAAGAGAAGAAGATTTCTCAACGGCTCGCGTTCTCGGAGCAGGGTCTCGGCGAACTCGACGATCTCCATGCGCGGCTCATCAGCAATCTGCGGCTCGGGCTGTCGGTGTTTCTCAACAGCGACCTGCGCTGCGCCGAACAACTGCTGGCCGAGAAAGAGCGTTTTCGCGATCTGGAGCGCGCCTATTCGCACAAGCATCTGGACCGGCTGGCCGGGCAGACCCTGCGCAGCATGGAAACCAGCGCGCTGCATCTCGATCTCATCAGCAACATGAAGCGCCTGAACTCGCTCTTCTGTTCGACCGCCTATCCGGTGCTAGAAGCCGCGGGCGCGCTGCACGACACGCGCTTGCGCAAGCGTTCGCTCGATACGCTGCATGTGAAGGAGTGATGGCTGGGCTTTTTCAGGTCGGGCAGGCGGGTTGTCGATTCGCGAATGATTCGTTCGTCGTAGCTACGGACCGATCGGGTCCGTCGACCTGGAGAAGCTCATGCGCAAGCTCATCGTTTCCGCATTCCTCAGTCTGGATGGCGCGATTCAGGCGCCGGGCGGGCCCACAGAAGATCAAAGCGGCGATTTCCGTCTGGGCGGCTGGATCGTTCCTTACGCCGACGAAGCTATCGGCCAGCATCTGCAGGATCTGCTCTCGCAACCGTTCGAATTGCTGCTCGGACGCCGCACCTACGACATCTTCGCGGCTTACTGGCCGACCGTGCCGGCGGATTCGGGCAGCCGCGCAATCGCGGACCTGTTCAACGGTGTGCCCAAACACGTCGCGACACATCGGCCCGAGGCGCTCGGCTGGCAGAACAGTCACGCGCTAAAAGGCGACATAGCCGACGCGGTACGCGCGCTTCAACATGACGGCGACGCCGATCTTCTGACGTTCGGCAGCGGCGACATGGTGCGCCAGCTACTCGCCGCCGGTCTGGTGGACGAGCTTCGTCTGCTGATCTATCCGGTGGTCCTCGGGCGCGGCAGGCGACTGTTCGGCGACGACGCGCTGCCGTCCGCCTTCACGCTGGCGCATTCGATCGCCACGCCGGGCGGCGTGCTGGTCACGCGCTACGTGCGCGACGGCGAGGTGCGCACCGGATCGTTCGAATGAGCCGGTGCGAATAAGCGAGTGTTTTTGGCAGCTTGCAAATTCGACTCGTTGACTTTAGCCTGCTTCGGCTATCGGCGGATCTCCTCAACGCACTACCTTCCGGCATGGGGCAGCAATGACGATGAAGCGTATCTGGGCAGGCCGGCTTCTTTCCCTTTCCGCGGGCGCCGCGCTGACGGCAGGCGGACTCGAACATGCATCGGCGGCTCCATCGGATGCGCTCGTCGCCGCGGCGAAGCAAGAGGGGCAACTCACCACTATCGCGTTGCCGCATGACTGGTGCGGCTACGGCGCGCTCATCGACACGTTCCAGAAGAAATACGGCATCCACGTCAACGAGCTCAATCCGGACGCGGGCTCCGGCGACGAAATCGAGGCCATCAAGGCGAACAAGGGCAACAAGGGACCGCAGGCGCCCGACGTGATCGACGTCGGCTTGTCATTCGGTCCGTCCGCGAAGAAAGAAGGTTTGTTGCAGCCTTACAAGGTGGCGACGTGGGATTCGATTCCGGCTGCATCGAAAGATGCCGAAGGCTACTGGTACGGCGATTATTACGGCGTGCTTGCATTCGAAGTGAACGCCGACATGATCGACAAGCCGCCCGCCGACTGGGGCGATCTGCTCAAGCCGGAATATCGCAACGCGGTGTCGCTGGCGGGCGATCCGCGCTCGGCGAATCAGGCGATTCAGGCGGTCTACGCGGCGGGACTGTCGCAGACCAAGGGCGACGCGGGCAAGGCGGATCAGGCCGGCCTCAAGTTTTTCGCCGATCTCAACAAGAGCGGCAACTTCGTTCCGGTGATCGGCAAGGCGGCGTCGCTGGCGCAGGGCACGACGCCGATCGTCGTGCGCTGGGACTACAACGCGCTCGCCGACCGCGACACGCTCAAGGGCAATCCGAAAGTGCAGGTGATCGTGCCGAAGACGGGCGTGGTCGCGGGCGTCTATGTGCAGGCGATCAGCGCGTTTGCGCCGCATCCGAATGCCGCGAAGCTGTGGATGGAGTTCCTCTATTCCGACGAAGGGCAACTCGGCTGGCTGGCCGGTTACTGTCATCCGATGCGCTATAACGAACTCGTCGCGCAGAAGAAGGTGCCGCAGGCGCTGCTGTCGAAGCTGCCGCCCGCGTCGTCGTACGGCAATGCCGTCTTTCCGACGCTCGACCAGCAGAACGCCACGAAGGACGTCGTGACGAAGGGCTGGGATCAGGTCGTCGGCGCGAACGTGAAATAAGCGCCGCCGCCGACATGAGCGGGTCGCCGCAGTCAGGCGCTTCCGGCCCGGATCTGCTGACGCCGGGCGCGCCCGCGCCGCCGTCCGCTCCTGCGCGGGCCCATGGCGGCGCGAGCTGGCTCGCCTATGCGGGCGTGCTGCCGTTCTTCGCGTTCGCGCTGCTGTTTCTCTTGTTGCCCACGGCCTTCCTGATGATCGGCGCGTTTCAGGACGCGCAGGGGCACTTCACGTTTGCGAATCTGCGCGAACTGCTTCAGCCCGGCGTGCTCGATGCCTACTGGATCAGCGTGAAGGTGAGCATCGCCTCCGCCGCGGGTGGCGCGCTGTTCGGCGCGTTGCTCGCGTGGGCCGCGGTGCAGGGCCGCCTGCCTGCCTGGATTCGCCCGACGCTTCTGACCTTCTCGGGCGTCGCGTCCAACTTTGCGGGCGTGCCGCTTGCGTTCGCGTTCATCTGCACATTGGGACGCGTGGGCCTCGTCACCGTGCTGGCGAGAAAGTATCTCGGCTTCAATCTCTATTCGACCGGCTTCAGCATTCTCAGCTTCACCGGCCTCACGCTGACCTATCTGTACTTCCAGATTCCGTTGATGGTGCTCATCATCACGCCCGCGCTCGACGGTCTGAAACGCGAATGGCGCGAAGCCTGCGACTGTCTCGGCGGCACTGCGGCGCAGTACTGGCGTTACGTCGGCTTGCCGGTGCTGTGGCCCAGTCTTTTGGGCGCGACGCTGCTGCTGTTCGCCAATGCTTTCGGCGCGGTCGCGACGGCCTACGCGCTGACGGGAAGCTCGCTCAACATCGTGCCGATCCTGCTGTACGCGCAGATTCGCGGCGACGTGCTGCATAACCAGAACCTCGGTTACGCGCTCGCGCTCGGCATGATCGTAGTGACGGGGCTGTCGAACGGCGGCTACATCTGGCTGCGCGCGCGCGCCGAAAGGGGACGCCGATGAAGACGCAGTCGCGCGTGGGCGCCTGGATCGCGATGATCGTCGGCGCGCTGTATTTCCTGATTCCGCTTGCCGCGACCTTCGAGTTCAGCCTGCGGATGCGGCGCGGCGCGTATAGCTTCGATGCTTATCGCGTCGTGCTCGGCGATCCGCATTTTCAGGCGTCGTTCGGCTATTCGGTGCTGATGGGGCTGCTGACCATCGTGCTCGGCGTGCTGCTCGTCGTGCCTACCGCGTACTGGGTTCAGCTTCGTTTGCCGAGGCTGCGGCCCGTCGTGGAGTTCATCACGTTGCTGCCGCTCGTGATACCGGCCATCGTTATCGTGTTCGGCTATCTGCGCATCTACAACAGCAGTTCGATCCTGCCGCTCACCGGCAACGAGCGCGCAACCGATGTGCTGCTCGTGTTCGGCTACGTGACGCTGTCGCTGCCGTACATGTACCGCGCCGTCGATGCGGGCATGCGCGCCGTCGATATCCGCTCGCTGACGGAGGCGGCGGAGTGCCTCGGCGCGGGCTGGACGACCATCCTGTTGCGCGTGATCTTTCCGAACGTGCGCTCGGGCATTCTCTCCGGCGCTTTCCTGACCTTCGCCGTGGTGATCGGCGAGTTCACGATCGCAAGCCTGCTCGACCGTCCGGCGTTCGGACCGTACCTTCAACTGATCGGCGCAAACCGCGCCTATGAACCCTCGGCGCTTGCGATCATCGCGTTCATCGTGACGTGGGCATCGATGGGACTGATACAAGTATTCGGCTCGGCGCGCACGCTGGCCGGACACAAACCTTGAGCCGCCGGGGTCGCTGAGCATGGCATTCCTCGAAATCGACAATCTGCACAAAGCGTTTGGGCCAAACATCGCCCTGCATCATTTCGACATGAAGATCGAGCGCGGCGAATTCATCACGTTCCTCGGCCCGTCGGGATGCGGCAAAACCACCGTGCTGCGCATGATCGCCGGATTCGAAACGCCCACGCGCGGCACGATCCGCCTCGAAGGCCGCGACGTCACGCGGGTGCGCACGCGCGATCGCGCGGTCGGCATGGTGTTCCAGTCGTATGCGCTGTTTCCGAACATGACGGTGGCGCAGAACATCGGCTTTTCGCTGAAGGTCGCAAAGCTCGCGCAAAAGGCAGCGGACGCGCGCGTGGCCGAGATGCTCGAACTGATCAAGCTGCCGCATCTCGCCGCGCGTTATCCGTGGCAGTTGTCGGGCGGACAGCAACAACGCGTGGCGCTGGCGCGCGCGCTCGCCAACAAGCCGCGCGTGCTGCTGCTCGACGAACCGCTCTCCGCGCTCGATGCAAAGATCCGCGTCTCGTTGCGCGAGGACATTCGCGCGCTGCAACGCGAGCTTGGAATCACATCGGTGTTCGTCACGCACGATCAGGAAGAGGCGTTGTCGATCTCGGACCGGATCGTCGTGATGAATGAAGGGCGCGTCGAACAGGTCGGCGCGCCGCTCGACATCTATAACTTTCCGCGCACGCGCTTTGTCGCGTCGTTCGTCGGGACGCTGAATATTCTGGCCGGACGCGTGATCGATCCGGCCGCGGGGCGCATTGTCGTCGATGGTCAGGAACTCGTGACCGCGCGGCCCTTGCCCGCCGACGACGCCGGCAAAGAGCGTTTGCTCGCGCTGCGGCCCGAGGCGATTCTGCTGGAACCGCCGGCGCACGGGCGCAATTCGCTCGCGGCCACGGTGGAGGAAATCAGCTTCCTGGGCGCGGTCGTGCGCATTCGCGCGCGGGTCACGAACGCCGTGATTTCGCTCGATGTCTTCAACGATCCCAACCGCATCCTGCCCGAACGCGGACAGCCGGTTGCGCTCGGCTTCTCGCACGACAACTTGCTCGTGCTGGACGAAAACGCCGTCTAGACGCGTCGCGGCGGAATGCGCCGCCACGCGATCGCCACCGCAAGAAAAAACGCGGCATAGGCGACCGTGAACATCCACAACGGCAAGTCGAAATACAAAAAGACGCTGATCCAATGCTGAAGAAAGCCCTGCGCGCCCGACGCCCCCGCGCGCAGATCGTTTTCCAGCACGGTGAGCGGACACGGCAAGCCAGCCACGGCAAGCCCCGCGACGATGCCGATAGCGGCAATGTGCATCGTGCGAAACACGCGGTTGCGCGCCCATTTCTGCTTGAGCGCGGCGCCCATCCACACGGCAAACAACCCGCCGACGATGAACAGCACGATCAGCGCGTGCAGCACGAGCACGATGTTCGCGAGCCAGTTCATGAGTGCGTGCCTGTTCGTGTGACGTATGCGGTGACGGCGCGAAGCCCAGTATGCGTCTACAGGTATACCCCGGCAACACGCGTGTTGACACGCGCCGCGCCCGTCAACTACGCTAAATGTACATTGGATGCAGTGGACATTTATCGGAGATCACGATGGAGACACGCGCGCGCTGGACTCTCGTCAGTCTGCTGTTCGTCGGAGGCATGATCAGTTATCTGGACCGGGCGGCGCTGTCGATCACCGCGCCGCTCATCGCGAAGGAATTGCATCTCGATCCGGCGCAGCTTGGCATCGTGTTTTCGAGCTTCTTCGTGGGTTATGCGCTGTTCTGCTTCGTCGGCGGCTATTCGGCGGACCGCTGGGGTCCGAAGGCCGTGCTCACCGTGTCGATGCTCGTCTGGTCCCTGTTCTGCGGGCTCACGGCGGTGACGGTCGGCATTGCCAGTCTGCTCGTCGTGCGCGTGATCTTCGGCATGGGCGAGGGGCCGTTCTGCGCGAACATCAACAAGCTCGTGTCGAACTGGTATCCGCGCGATCAGCAGGCGAGTGCGCTCGGCCTCGCCAATTCGGGGCAATCTATCGGCGCGGCGATTGCGGGGCCGGTCGTCGGCTTCCTTGCGCTCGCCACGAGCTGGCGCACGTCGTTCGTGATCATCGGCGCGGTGGGCGTGGTGTGGGTCGCCGCATGGCTGTGGCTCGCGAAGGAGAAGCCCACGAAGCCTGTCGAAGACCCGGCGCTGTCGCGCGTGCAGGACGCCGCGCTCACCGACGATTCCGCCGCGCCCGCGCCGCTCTCCACGTACTTGCTGCGCCCGGCGATTCTCGCCACCGCCTTCGCGTTCTTCGGCTACGCGTACATCCTGTATTTCTTCCTGTCGTGGTTCCCGTCCTATCTGACGATGGCGCATCACCTGAGCATTCAGAAGATGTCGATCGTCAGCGTGATTCCGTGGGCCGTCGGCGTGACGGGTCTGGTCGCGGGCGGCTATGTGTGCGACTGGCTCGTCAGAAAGACCGGGCGCGCGATCTACTCGCGCAAGATCGTGCTGATCACGAGTCTGGGCGCGGGCGCGGTGTGCATCGGGCTGACGGGCACGGTCACCGAACTCACGAGCGCCGTCGCGCTGATGGCGATCGCGGTCTTCTTCATGTATGCGTCGTTCAACACGTACTTCGCGATCGTGCTCGATACCGTGGAGAAGCGCCGCGTCGGTGCGGTCGGCGGCTTCGTGCACTTCATCGCGAATCTGGCGGGCATTGTCGCGCCGGCGCTGACGGGCTTTCTCGTGCAGTGGTCCGGCAACTTCAGGAGCGCATTCGTGCTGACGGGCGTGATCGCCGCGCTGGGCGCGCTCTTCGTCGCGGTGTTCGTGCGCGCGCCGAAGCAGCAGTTGCAGCTTCAGGCGGAACTGGCATGAACGGCATGCCGCATTACGCCACCATCGAAGAACTGCGCCGCGCGGCGAAGAAGCGTGTGCCGCGCATGTTCTACGAATACGTCGATGCCGGATCGTGGAGCGAATCGACCTATCGCGCGAATAGCGACGACTTCGCGCGCCTGCAGTTTCGTCAACGCGTCGCGGTGGATTTCAGCCGCCGCAATCTCGCGACGACGATGATCGGCCAGCCCGTATCGATGCCGGTGGCACTCGCGCCAACAGGCATTGCCGGCATGCAGCACGCCGACGGCGAGATACTCGCGGCGCGCGCGGCGCAGCGCTTCGGCGTGCCGTTCACGCTGTCGACAGTGAGCATCTGTTCGATCGAAGACGTCGCCGCGCATACGCAGGCGCCGTTCTGGTTCCAGCTTTACATGATGAAGGATCGCGGCTTCATCGCGGACCTGATCGCGCGCGCGAAACATGCGCGCTGCTCCGCGCTCGTGCTTACGCTGGATCTGCAAATTCAGGGGCAACGCCACAAGGACAAGCGCAACGGTTTGTCTGCGCCGCCACGGCTCACGCTGCGCAATCTCGCGCATCTGTCGCGCTATCCGCGCTGGTGCGCGGGCATGCTGCGTACGCCGCGCCGCAGCTTCGGTAACATCGTGGGGCACGCGCCGGGCGTGACGGGCATCGCGTCGATGGCCGACTGGGCCGCGAAGCAGTTCGACCCGACGCTCACGTGGAACGACATCGAATGGATACGCGAGCGCTGGGGCGGCAAGCTGATCCTGAAGGGCATCCTCGACGAAGAAGACGCGCGTATCGCACGCAATGTCGGCGCGGATGCGTTGATCGTATCGAATCACGGCGGACGTCAACTCGACGGCGCGCCCTCCACCATCTCGATGCTACCGCGCATCGCCGACGTGCTGCACGGCGATATCGAACTGCACATGGACGGCGGCATCCGCTCGGGACAGGACGTGCTCAAGGCGCTCGCGTGCGGAGCGCATGCGGTCTACATGGGCCGCGCGTTTCTGTACGGACTCGGCGCGGCGGGCGAAGCGGGCGTGACGCGCTGCCTCGAAATCGTCCGCGACGAACTCGACATGACGATGGCGCTCGCCGGCATCACCGACGTGCGCGCGATAAACGGCGACGTGCTGCGCGCCGGCGGCTTCATGAAGCCGCGCCAACTGCCGGGCGAAGACGCGAAGCCTGTGCGCATTCAGGCCGCGTGAACGGATCACAAGGAGACTCGAAACATGTTGAAGTCGTTGACGCAGGAACAAGTCGAGCATTTCAGGAAGTTCGGTTATGTCGCGCCGATTCGCGTCATGTCCGAAAAGACCGCGCTGGAATTGCGCAAACGTCTCGAAGATTTCGAGCATTCGAGTAGTCCGCTCAAAAAGAAGGCGCTCAACGTGAAGAGCCATTTGCTGTTTGCATGGCTCAACGATCTCGTGCGCAACGATAAGGTTGTCGATCCAATCGAAGACCTGTACGGCGAAAATCTGCTGGCGTGGGCGAGCAGCTTCTTCATCAAGAACGGTCACGATCCTGCATACGTGTCGTGGCATCAGGACTCGACGTACTGGGGTTTGTCGAAGCCCGATGTCGTGACCGCATGGGTCGCGCTGTCGGCGAGCAATCGCGCGAACGGCGCGATGCAGGTCGTACCCGGCACGCATCTGCTCGATCAGATTCCGCATCGGGACACGTATAACGAACACAATCTGCTCACGCGCGGGCAGGAAGTGGCCGTCGAGGTGGACGAGTCGCAGGCGGTGTCGATCGAACTGGAGCCGGGCGAGATGTCGCTGCATCATGTGCGCATCGTGCATGGGTCGCCGCCGAATACATCGCCCGAGCGGCGTATCGGTTATGCGATCCGCTATATCCCCACCTATGTGCGCCAGCTCGAAGGCGACGACAGTGCAACGCTCGTGCGCGGCATCGATACGTTCAACACGTTCGAACACGAGCCGCGTCCGACCGAAGATCTCGATCCCGAGTTCGTGGCGTTGCATCAGCGCATCGGCGAGCGCAATCTGAATATCCTCTATAAAGGCGCGGCGGAGAACGCGGCGGCGGCCCGACGATGAACTTCCACGCGGCGCTCATGGAGCGCACGGGCGAGCCGTTGCGCATCGCGTCGGTGTCGCTCGGGCATCTTGCCGATACCGACGTCGTCGTGCGCGTGAAAGCGGCGAGCCTCTGTCACACCGATCTCGAAGCCACGCGCGGCGACTTGCGCACGCCCTTGCCGTTCGTGCCGGGACACGAGGCGGCGGGCATTGTCGAGTGGACGGGCAGTGCGGTGACGCGCGTCAGGAAGGGCGATCATGTGGTGATGTCGTGGAATCCGCATTGCGGCCAGTGCTTCTATTGCACGCGGCAGACGGCGATTCTCTGCCAGCCGTATCGCGATCGCATGGCGCAGGCGTTTCACTTCGACGGCACGCCGCGTCTCTTTCTCGACGACGGCTCGCCCGTGCATCAGCTCGCATACATGGGCAGCTTCGCGGAATGTTGCGTGGTGTCCGAAGACTGCGCGATTCCCGTACCGAAAGCGATGCCGTTCGATCGCGCGTGTCTCGTCGGCTGCGGCGTGATGACGGGCTTCGGCGCGGCGACGAACATCGCACTCGTCGAGCCTGGCAGCACGGTCACCGTGATCGGTTGCGGCGCGGTCGGATTGTCCGCGATTCAGGGCGCGCGGCATGCGGGCGCGGCGCGCATCATCGCGGTGGATCGCGCGCGCGAGAAACTCGACATGGCGCGCGCGCTCGGCGCTACGCACGCGCTCGTCGCGGACGACACGCTCGTCGCAGCGCAAGCGGAACTGACTTCGGGACGCGGCGCGGATGTCGTGATCGAGTCGGCGGGCAACCGGCAGGCGCTGCGCGCAAGCGTCGAACTCGCGCGGCCCGGCGGTCAGGTCGTGTGGCTCGGCAAGCTGCCCGCCGACGAAGAGGCATCGTTTCGCTGGGGCGCGCTGATGGGCGAGAAGCGCATCGTGCGTTCGAGCTACGGCGGCGCGAATCCGGCGCGCGACTTTCCGATGCTCGCGAACGCGTACCTCGACGGCACGCTGAAGCTCGATGAATACGTGACCTCGCGCATCACGCTTGCGCGCGTGAACGAGGGCATGCAGCGGCTTGCGGTGGGCGCGGACGTGCGCGCCGTGATCGAGTTCTGATACGGATGACCTTGACGATGCACCATCCCGACATGCAACCCGGCTGGATCGACGCGCCGCATCGGGGCGTTTCGCTCGGACGCTTCGCGCTCGAATCGGGCGCGCATATCGACGATCTGTTCGTGTCGTACGTCGTGCACGGCAATCTCGACGATCGCACGCGGCCGGTCGTGCTGGGGCTCTGCGCGATCGGCAGCACGCATCATCGGCTGGACTTTCTGATCGGAGCGGGACGCGCGCTCGATCCTTCGCGTACTACGGTCATCGTGGTGGATGCGCTGGGCAACGGCCTGTCGAGTTCGCCGTCGAATTCGTCGACGCAGGGCGGCACGCAGTTCCCGCACTTCACGATCCGCGACATGATGCGCAGCCAGAAGGCGCTGCTCGATCATCTCGGCATCGAGGCGCTGGACGCGGTCGTGGGCGCGTCGATGGGCGGCATGCAGGCGCTGCAATGGGGCGTTTCGTATCCGCGCTTCATGAAGACACTCGTCGCGCTCGTGCCGATGGCCAAGACCACGCCGTGGTCGCAGGCGATCAATCATGCGGGACGCCGTGCGCTCGAAACATCGGGCGGCGACTGGAGCGCGTGGCTCGCCGTGATGCATGTGCTTGCCATGCGCACGCCCGAACGTTTCGCCGAGGACGTGGCGCAGGCGGGCAGCACGCACGCATGGTTCGAGCAGCGCGCGGCATGGTTCCGCAAGCAGCGTTTCGATGCGCTCGACTGGATCTACCAGTCGCATGCCTATGATGCGCACGATGTCGGCACGTCGCCCGGCTTCGATGGCGACACGGCCAAAGCCCTCGCGAGCATCGCGGCGCCTACGCTGATCGGCGTGCCCGCACTGGATCTCTACAATCCCGTCGAGGCGGGCGAATGGGCTGCCGCACAGATCAGGCACGGGCGCCTGTTGCGCGTTCCGTCGATGAGCGGTCACATGGCCGCCTCCGACGCGGACCCTGCCGCCGCCGCACGGCTGAACGGCGAGATCGCGTCGTTCATGTGTAATATCGAAGCATTGCCATGAGTTCCATCGTCACCGACATGACCACGTTGAATGCGCAATCCGGCACGCCTTCACCGGCTGAAGCGAGCGGATCGATTCAGCATCGCACGTATCAGTTGCTGCGCGAGATGATCGCCGATGGCCGCATCGCGCCCGGCGAAAAGCTGCTCGAAGCGCAGGTCGCGAAGTCGTTCTGCATCAGCCGTTCGCCTGCGCGCATTGCGCTCGCGGCGTTGTGTGCGGACAAGATCATCGTCGAGAGCGAAGGGCGCGGTTATCGCGTGGCGGGCACGGCGTCGGGCGAGCGCGTGGGCAGGCAGGCCGTGCTCGATCGCGTGGAAATCACGAGCGAGCCGCAATGGCAGCGCATGTACGCCGAACTCGAACGCGAACTTTGCACGCGCGTGCTGTTCGGCTCGGTGCGCATCACCGAGGAAGGGCTTGCACAGCATTTCGACGTGAGCCGCACCATTGCGCGCGGCGTGATGGCGCGCATGCACAGCGTGGGTCAACTGTCGAAGGACCGCAACGGGCACTGGATCGCAGAACAAGTGACGCGCGAGCGCATCGGCCATCTGTTCGAAATGCGCCGCCTGCTCGAACCGACCGCGCTCATGCAGGCCGCGCCGCATGTGTCGCGCGCGTTTCTCGAAGCGGCGCGCGAACGGCTCATCGGCGCTATCGGGGCGAAGCAGCGCGGCGGCGCGGAGATGGACACGGCCGAAACCGATCTGCATATCGACCTGCTCTCGCATTGTCCGAACAAAGAGATCGTGCTCGCGCTCTCGCGCACGCATGTGCTGTTCGTGCCGACGCGCTATTTGAGCGATCCGTATCTCCAGATTCCCGATCAGCTCATCAGCGATGCCTTCACCGAGCATCTTCAGATCATCGATCACATTCTCGCGGGCAAGCCGGAGCGCGCGGCGCAGATTCTGCAGGCGCATATCGCCGAAGCGGACACGCGCTGGATGCTGCGCTTCGAGATCATCCGCCGCATGAAGCAGCCCGATCTGCCGGACTATCTGTCGCCGCTTAGCGTGGCATGAGCGCAGCCTGAGCCGGCAAACGCCCGGCGCCGATTCACTCAAAGCCTTTCTCCTGCGGCCGCTACGCACTCATGCGTCCGGCCCGCCTGCGCGCCTGTTGCAAACCCCGCGCCAACACACCGCTTCCGCCTATCTCGTAAACCCGCTTGCACCATCTTTTTGATGCGCCTATATTGCAATACACCATCAACTATTGCGATGCGATAAAAAATGAGCGAAAACGTCCTGTTCTCGAACCATGGCCGCGTCGCGGTCATCACCCTCAATCGTCCGGAGCGTCTGAACGCGTGGACCACGCCCATGCGCGAGACGATCATCGCGGCGCTGGAGCGCTTCAACGACGACAACGATGTGGCCGCAATCATCATGACGGGCGCGGGTAATCGCGCATTTTCGGCGGGGCAGGATCTGTCGGAAGCGCACGATTTCGATGGCGAACGCGCCGTCGCCTGGGTCAAGGAATGGCAGCGTTACTACACGGCGCTGCGCGGCCTGAAAAAGCCGCTCGTGATGGCGCTCAACGGCACGGCCGCCGGTTCGGCGTTTCAGGTTGCGCTGCTGGGCGACATCCGCGTCGGGCATGCGGGCGTGCGCATGGGCCAGCCGGAAATCAACGCGGGCATCGCGAGCACGACCGGCCCGTGGATCATGAACGCGATGCTCGGCATGTCGCGCACCATCGAACTCACGCTGACCGGCCGTCTGATGGAGGCGGAGGAGTGCCATCGCATCGGGCTGATTCATCATCTCGTCGATGAAGACAAGGTGTTCGAGAAGGCGCTCGAGATTGCCACCGAACTCGCCGCCAAGCCGCCTGTCGCGATGCGTCTGGACAAGCAGCGTTTCCGCGAAATGACGGAACCGGGCTTCGTCGATTGCATCGAGGCGGGCGAGCGCATCCAGCGCGAAGCGTACGACTCCGGGGAACCCGCGCGCATGATGGAAGAGTTCTTCCGCAAGCGCGCCAAATAACACCACGCAGCCGAACCCGAGTCGAGCCGTTCTCTTTCTCAACCCCTGTGCGGGAGACCTGAACAATGACGCAAGACTTCAACCCGGCGCGGCGCCGCATTCTGCACGGCGCGGGCGCGCTCGCCGTGGCCGGCGCGATGCCGCTCGCGGCGCGCGCGCAATCGAAGCAGATCGTGGTGTCGGACCCGGGCGGTCCTTATACGACGGCTTATCGCGAAGCGTTCTACGATCCGTTCGAGAAGGCGACGGGCATCAAGGTGGTGAGCGTCGCGCGCGAATCGCAGCCGGTCGCGCAGTTCGCCGCCATGGTGCAGACGAAGAATTACGTGTGGGACGTGACGACGCTCACGTTGTCCGCCGACATTCCGTATCTGGAATCGAAGGGTCTGCTGGAGCCGATCGGCCTGAAGGCGAGCGATTTCCCCGACATCATGCCGGAGGCGATCACGCCGAACTGGCTCGGCGTCGATGTGTACGCCACGGTGCTCGCGTATCGCGCGGACAAGTTCAAGGACAACGGCCCGAAATCGTGGGCGGACTTCTGGGACGTGAAGAAATTTCCCGGCCGCCGCTGCCTGCGCCGCAGTCCGCTCGACACGCTCGAACAGGCGCTGCTCGCGGACGGCGTGCCGCTCGACAAACTCTATCCGCTCGATGTGGACCGCGCGTTCAAGAGCCTCGACAAGATCAAGCCGCACATCAACATCTGGTGGACCTCGGGCGCACAGGCGATGCAGGCGATCCAGAGCGGCGACGTCGACATGATCTCGACATGGAACGGCCGCGCGCAAGCCGCGAAGGATGGCGGCGCGCCGGTCAACATCGTGTGGAATCAGGGTCTGTATTCGATCGAAGGCTGGGGCATTCCGAAGGGCACGCCGCGCGCGGATGCCGCGAAGCAGTTCGTGCGCTTTTGCGCCGATGCGAAGCGCCAGGCGCTGCTCACGCGCACGCTCGCCTATGGCCCGACCAACAAGAAGGCGTTCGAGTTCATCGGCAAAGAGCGCGCGTCGCTTCTGCCCACGGCGCCGGACAATATCCGCGACATGAAGCTGCCGAGCCCGCAATGGTGGGAAGCGAACCGCCAGAAGGTCACCGAGCGCTTCAACTCGTGGATCATTTCGTGAGGAAGGCAAGATGAGCTCGAAACTCGAGGCGATCGGCATTGCGAAGCGCTACGGCGACTCGGTTGCGCTGGAAGCGACGGATCTTGCCGTGCAGGCCGGCGAATTCCTGACGCTGCTCGGTCCCTCGGGTTCGGGCAAGACCACGCTGTTGCAGATGATCTCGGGACTCGTCGCGCCGAGCGCGGGACGCATCGAGATCGACGGGCGCGACGTCACGCATGTCGAACCGGGCAAGCGCGGCATCGGCATGGTATTTCAAAGCTATGCGCTGTTTCCGCACATGAGCGTGTGGGACAACGTCGCGTACGGGCTGCGCATGCGCCGCAAGTCGCGCGAGGACGTGCGCGCCGCCGTCGACGATGCGCTCGCGATGGTGCGCATGGGCGACTACGCGCAGCGCTTTCCGAAGGAGCTGTCGGGCGGGCAGCAGCAGCGCATCGCGCTGGCGCGCTGCTTTGCGTATCGTCCTTCGGTGATTCTGCTCGACGAACCGCTCGGCGCGCTCGACAAGAAATTGCGCGAGCACATGCAGTCGGAGATTCGCCGCCTGCACAAGGAACTCGGCGCGACCTTCGTCTACGTGACGCACGATCAGGACGAGGCGCTCACGCTCTCCGACCGCATCTGCCTGATGAACCAGGCGCGCATCGAACAGGTGGGCACGCCCGCCGATCTCTACGATCGTCCCGCGACGCGCTTTGCTGCGGGTTTCATCGGTCATTCGAATCTGCTCGAAGGCGCGCTCGACGATACACGCGGCGCGGGCGGCGAACCGATTCTGCTCGCGGCGGGCGGGCGTATTCCGCTGCCGTTGAACGTCTCGGCCGCACCGGATGCACGCCATACGCTGCTCGTGCGTCCCGAAGCGCCGCGTCTGGTCGAGCCGCAAAGCGGCTTTGTCGACGGCACGATCGCGGATGTCGTGTTCTTCGGCAGCGACACGCGCGTGCAACTCGCGATGAACGACGGCAGCGAACTCACCGTGCGATGCGAACGCAGCCTGAGCCCGCGCATCGGCGACAAGGTGGGACTCGTGTGGGACCCCTATCGCACGACATTGCTGCACGCCTGAGGACACGCCATGACCATCGCCCTTCATGCGCATCGCGAGAACGATGCCGCGCGTCGCGGGCGCGCCATGTGGCTCGCGCGCTGCATGCGCTTTCTGCCGATCGTGCCGACGCTGTTGTTCCTGCTCGTGTTCTTTATCGTGCCGGTCGGCGAGATTCTGCAAGGCGGCCTCGTCGGCCCCGATGGGCAGATCGGCCTCGCGCAATTCGAGCGCATTGCGCGCACGCCGGTCTATGCGAAGGTGCTGTGGATCACCTTCGCCATTTCGTTCATGACGGCGGCATTGTCGATTCTGCTCGGCTATCCGGTCGCGTACATGCTGAGCCGCTTGTCGGAGCGCATGCGCGAGCGTTGGCTGCTGTGGATCATGCTGCCGTTCTGGACCAGCTATCTCGTGAAGACCTACGCGTGGATGCTGCTGCTTTCGAAGACCGGCGTGCTGTCGACCATTGCGCTGTCGCTCGGACTCGTGCGCGAAACCAGCGGCACGATTCCGTCGCTGACGGGCGTGCTCATCGGCATGGTTCATTCGATGTTGCCGCTCGCCGTGATGACCATGCTGCCCGTGATGCGCGGCATCGACGATCGTCTCGCGCAAGCCGCCGAAACGCTCGGCGCCGAACGCGGCATGAGCTTCTTCACGGTGTTCCTGCCGCTCTCGTCGCCGGGCGTTGCGGCGGCGGGACTGCTCGTGTTCATTTCGAGTCTCGGCTTCTTCATCGTGCCGGCGCTGCTCGGCTCGCCGAAGGAAACGATGATCGCGCAGCTTGTCATTTCCGCCGTGCTCGAACTGTTCGACATGCGTTTCGCGGGCGCGTTGTCGACGGTGCTGCTCATCTGCTCGATCGTGATCTTCTTCGTCTACGACCGCATGGTCGGCCTCACGTCGCTCACGGGCGAAGTGACGGAACGTTCGCGCGGCTCGCGTGCGCAGGGCTTCAGACTGGCGCTGCTGATGACGGCGGGCCGCCTGTTTTCGCCCTTCGTGATGCGACGCAAGGCGAACGCCGCCGTGACTGCACGCGCCGCGAGCCCGCTCGGTTTCTATACGTGCGTGATCATGGCGGTGCTGGTGGCGCCGGTGCTCTCGGTGATTCCGTATGCGTTCACGAAGAGCGATTACATCGCGTTTCCGCCGAAGCTCTTCAGCATGAAGTGGTTCGGCACCTTCATGGATTCGCCGGTGTGGCATAGCGCGATCATCCGCTCGTTCGAAGTCGGTCTCGGCACCGCCGTGTTGTCGCTCCTGCTCGGCTTCGGCGCGACGCTCGCGATGACGCGCATGCCGCGCCGCGCGAGCAAGCCGATGTTCGCGCTGCTGGTCGCGCCGCTGATCGTGCCGCGCATTGTCGTGGCGGTCGGGCTGCTGTATCTGTTCGGCCGCTTCGGTCTGACGGGCACGAATCTCGGCCTCGTCATCGGACATACGGTGCTCGCGATTCCTTATGTAGTCGTGACGCTCGCCGCAGGTTTCCAGCGCTTCGACTGGCGTCTCGACGACGCCGCGCGCGTAATGGGCGCATCGCCCTTGCGACGCATCACGTCGGTCGTGCTGCCGCTGTTGATGGCGAGCGTGACCGCCGCGTTCCTGTTCGCGTTCCTCGTGTCGTTCGACGATCTGACCATCGCGATCTTCGTGAGCGGCGGCATCAATTCGACGCTGCCCAAGCAGATGTGGGACGACATCCAGCTTGCGATCACGCCGACGCTCGCCGCCGTATCGACCACGCTCATCATCCTGATTGCGCTCGTCGTCGCGGTTTCTTCCTGGCTCAAGCGCCGCGCGCGCTAACTTTCGGCGCTTCAACCGGTTCAGACATGCATCGTTACTCAGACTACTTCGCTCATCGTCACGCAGAAGACGAACTCGATTGCGTGCCGCTGCTCGCAGCCGGATTGCGCCGCGCGCCCGCGCGCACCATCGTGCATTTCGACGATCACGCGATCACCTGCGAAGACGCCGCGCGGCATATCGCGCAGTTACAGCACTGGTTCGCCGATGCGGGACTCGTGCAGGGCGATCGCGTTGCCGTGATGCTCGGCAACAGCGCCGAACATATTCACCTGATCTACGCGCTCGTGTTGAGCGGGCTTGTCTGGGTGCCGGTGAACACGAAGCTGCGCGCGGCGGGCCTCGAATATCTGCTGCAACATGCGGAGCCGAAGCTCTTCGTCATCGACGACGAATTCGATGACGCGAGCGCCGGCATCGATTGCGGCGCGGCGCGTCGCGTGCGTCTGCCGGCCTTCGATGAAAGCGATGCAAGCGATGCGAACGCGCAGTTCACGACGCCGGATATCGGCGTGCATGATCCGCTGTGCATCATCTATACATCGGGTACGACGGGCGCGCCGAAGGGCGTCGTCTTCACGCATCGCATGATGCGTATTGCGAGCGAAGCGGCGCTCAAGGTCGCGGACGTGCGCGAAGGCGACCGGCTGTTTCTGTGGGAACCGTTGTGTCATATCGGCGGGGCGCAGATGCTGCTGCTGCCGTTTCTCGAAGCGGTGACGCTGCACGCGGTGCCGCGTTTCTCGGCGTCGCAGTTCTGGCCGCAGATTGAACGCGCGGGCGCGACGCAACTGCATTATCTCGGCGGCGTGCTCGATATCCTGATGCAGTTGCCCGACACGGCGCGGCCTGCGTCGCATACGCTGCGCGTCGCGTGGGGCGCGGGCGTGAGCGCATCCGCATGGGAAGCGATTCAGGAACGGCTGAGCGTGCGTTTGCGGGAATGCTACGGCATGACCGAATGTTCGAGCTTCGCGAGCATGAACGCCACCGGCAAACCGGGCTCGATCGGCCGCGCGCTGCCGTGGATCGAGATCGAATTACTCGATGAAAACGGCCTGCCCGTGCAGGACGGCGAAGCGGGCGAGATCGTATTGACGAGCAAGGTGGACGGCACGTTCCTGCCGATGTACCTGAAGAATCCCGACGCCACGCACGCCGCGCTGCGCAACGGCAAGCTGCATACGGGCGACCGCGCGCGCCGCGACGCCGATGGCGATCTGTACTTCATCGGCCGGCAGACGGACAGCATGCGCGTGCGTGGCGAGAACGTGTCGGCGTGGGAAATCGAGCGCATTTTCGCGGCGCATCCGGCAATTCGCGCGAGCGCGGCGATTGGCGTGGCGTCGTCGATCGGCGAGCAGGATATCCTGCTGAATGTGCAGTTCAAGGACGCGCCGGTCGAATGGGAAGCCATGCATGCATGGGCGCGCGACCGGCTCGCGAGCTTCCAGTTGCCGCGCTATTACCGCGCGGTGGCGGGCTTCGAATTGACGGCGAGCGAGCGCATCAAGAAGCATCTGCTGCCGCGCAATGTCGACGATGCATGGGACCGGCTGGGGAAAGTGCAGGCGTAAGTGCCATAATTCGTGGTTCGAACCGAAGACAACAAGACCGATGAACGACGAGCCCAAAGCCCCGCGCAAGCGCAAGACTCCGGCGGCCAAGCCGCGAGGCGAGACGGCGGACCCGAGCGCATCGGCGCTTTACGTGCAGTCGGTCGAAAAGGCGATGAAAGTGCTCACCGCCTTCGACGGCAGCAAGCGTCAACTGTCGCTTTCGGAGATTGCATCGCTCACCGGCTTCGACATGAGCGCGACGCAACGCTTCACCTACACGCTGTCCGCGCTCGGCTATCTCTTCAAGGACCCGGACAGCCGCAAGTACGAACTGTCGCCGCGTCTGCTCGACTTCACCTATCACTACCTCACGTCGAACGAACTCGTCAGCCGCGCGACGCCGTATTTGCAGCAGCTCGGCTCGGAGACGGAAGAGGCGACCAACCTCACCGTGCTCGACGACACGCATATCGTGTTCGTGCTGCGCATCGTGAGCCGCAACGTGTTCAACGCGCATGTGATCACCGGCTCGCGGCTGCCCGCGTATTGCACGGCGCCCGGACTCGCGATTCTCGCAACGCTTGACGACGGCGAAATCGACGACATTCTCGCGCGCACGAATCTCGTGCCCTACACGCAGTCCACGGTGTATCAGCCGCGCAAGATCAAGGAGCGCATCGCGCAGATCCGCAAGCAAGGCTACGCGCATACGGAAGACGAATACTTCGTCAGCGACATCTCGACGGCGGCCGCCATTACCAACGTGCGCGGACGCGGTATCGGCGCGGTGAATATTGCGGTGGCGCGTTCGCGCTGGCAGGCGGATCGCGATGAAAAGCGCTTCGCCGATCTCGTCATTTCCACGGCATCGGCGATCTCGTCCCGGCGGCGCGTCGACTGAAGCGTCTAGCGCCAGTAGCCGACGGCGTAATGACGGTATCCCCATCCCGGATGTCCCCAGTAACCGACCGCGACGGACGGCGCATACACGGGCGCGGGCGGCGCATAGTAGGAGTAGGCCACCGGCGGCGCATAAACCGCAACCGGGGCGACGGGCGGAGCCACGATCACGGGCGCGGGCGCCATCACAGGCATGACGGGCATGACAGGCACCGCAGGCACCAAAGGCATGCCGACATTCACGCCGACGAAGACATGCGCCTGCGCGGCGCGCACCAGTCCGAAACCGAGCACGGCTGCGGCTGCGACATAAGCGATCTTGTTCATGGCCTCTCTCCTCGAAACGCGGTGCGACGTGAGTGCGCATCGGTTGAGGAGCATTCTGGCGCGCGTGAATGAGCGGAGAATGAGGCCGCTTCGCGCATCACTCGTCGCGCGCCGACATGCACGGACTGCAAGCCCGCGTGATTTGCGCTAGCCTTCCAGATTCGTTCCGTTTTTTTTCGATCACGATCATGACTCGCGCTCTTCAAATCGACTTCGTTTCCGACATCGCCTGCCCATGGTGCGCCGTCGGCCTGGCTTCACTGCAACGCGCGCTGGAGCGTCTGGGCGACAGCGTCGACGCACACATCACGCTGCATCCGTTCGAACTGAATCCAAACATGGCGCCTGAAGGCGAGGCACTTGTCGATCATATCGGCCGCAAATATGGCCGCACGCCCGAGCAGATCAAAGAGGCGCAGGCGACAATCCGCGAGCGCGGCGCGCGTGAAGGTTTCGCGTTCGGCGAGCGCAACCGCATCTACAACACGTTCGATGCGCACCGGCTGCTGCACTGGGCGCAGATCGAAGGCAAGCAGTTGCCGCTCAAGCTCGCGCTGCTGCGCGCCTATCACGGCGAGGGCCGCGATCCCGGCAATCCGGACGTGCTGATCGAGGCGGCGCAGAGCGTCGGGCTCGACGGCAATCGCGCGCGCGAAGTGATCCAAAGCGGCGCCTATGCCGATGAAGTGCGCGCCGAAGAGCGCGAGTTTCAGCAACTGGGCATTCAGTCGGTGCCCGCGATCATCCTCGACCGGAAGTATCTGGTGAGCGGCGGCCAGCCGTCGGAAGTGTTTGAAGAAGCGATCCGAAAGATCATCGACGAGAAGGCGTAACGTTCGCGCTTAAGCGTCACTCACGCGATACGCATATCGTTCGCCGCGATATCCGTATCGCGTTTTCTTCGTTTGCGCGCGCCGCACGCGCCTGTACATTGGCTCTCCTCGAACAGCAGTCCGCGCGCGGACGCGAAGGAAAACTGAGCCATGACTCGACGAAGCGGACATCTGCATCTCGGCGCATTTCTTTATCCCACGGGTCATCACATCGCGGCATGGCGGCATCCGCATGCCGTGGCCGACGCGGGCAGCAATTTCGCGCACTACGTGCAGCTTGCGCAGGCGGCCGAAGCGGCGAAGTTCGATCTCGTCTTTCTCGCCGACGGCTCCGGCACGCGCGGCGACGATCCGCAATTCCTGAGCCGCACCGCGCATAGCTACGTCGCGCAATTCGAGCCGCTCACGCTGCTGTCGGCGCTCGCGGCGGTGACGCAGCGCATCGGGCTGGTGGGCACCGCATCGACGTCGTTCAACGAGCCGTATCACATCGCGCGCAAGTTCGCGTCGCTCGATCACATCAGCGGCGGGCGCGCGGGCTGGAATCTCGTGACGTCGTCGAGCGAACACGAGGCGCGCAATTTCGGCTTCGACGAACATCTCGCGCACGCGCATCGCTATGAACGCGCCGACGAATTCGCGGATGTCGTGACGGGCCTTTGGGATAGCTGGGACGAGGACGCATTCGAACGCGACAAGGCGTCCGGGCGTTACTTCGATCCGGACAAGCGCCACGTGCTGAATCATCGCGGTGCGTTTTTCAGGGTGCGCGGGCCGTTGAACGTCGCGCGGGCGCCGCAGGGGCATCCGGTGATCGTGCAGGCGGGATCGTCGGAGGCGGGCAGGGCGCTCGCTGCGCGCACCGCCGAGGTGATCTTCACGGCGCAGCAGACGCTCGCGGACGCCGTCGCCTTCTATGCCGACGTGAAAGGCCGCATGGCGCGCTACGGCCGTCATCCGGATGCGCTCAAGATCATGCCGGGCGTGATGCCGATCGTCGGCCGCACGGAAGCCGAGGCGCGCGCGAAGTTCGACGCGTTGCAGGCGCTCATCGACCCGGCCGTGGGACTCGCGATGGTGTCGGCGCTGACGGGCGGCTTCGATCTGTCGCCGTATCCGCTCGACGGCCCGATTCCCGAGCTGCCCGAGACCAATGCGAGCAAGAGCCGCCAGACGCTGATGATCGAACTCGCGCGGCGCGAAAACCTCACGATTCGCGAGCTGGTTCGGCGCATCGCCGGGGCGCGCGGACACTGGCAACTGGTCGGCACGCCCGCGCAGATCGCGGATGCGTTGGAGGAACGCTTCGTGAATCATGGCGCGGACGGCTTCAACGTCATGCCCGCGCTGCTGCCCGATTCGCTCGACGACTTCATCGAACTGGTGTTGCCCGAACTGCGGCGGCGCGGGCTGTTTCGCAGCGAATACGAAGGACGCACGCTGCGGGATCATCTGGGTCTCGACAAGCCGCGTTCGCGGCATGCCGGAACCGCCGAGGAATATGCCGCATGACAAAAGCAGCCGCGCACGTCGCTCGATGAGGTGTCGTGCGCCGCTCAACGCTTGATCAGCATCGACATCAGCGCGCTCGTCGCACACAGACCGGCCACGATCGGAAAGATGATCGACGTATGCCCGGTCGCGTCGATCACGTGGCCGATCACCGGCTCGCCGACACCCGCGAACGCGTAGGACATCGTGTTGAGCACGCCGGTTGCCGTGCCTGCCGCGCGTCGTCCGAACAGATCGGGGCAGAGCGCCCAGAAGGACGAGGCCGGGCCGAACACGAAGAAGCCGCACAGGAACAGCAGGCCGACCCCGAGCATGCTGCCGTGCGGGACGAACATCATGCACACGGCCGTCGCCGAGGCGAGCACCATGTACCAGACGATCGCCACGTAGCGTTTGCCCTGAAACAGCACGTCGGAGATCCAGCTGTTCGACAGCGAGCCGAGCGCCATGCCAACCGGCAACGCGACCGTGATCCACTTCGGATCGATCAGCGACGACGAGGTCTTCCAGTCCATGCCGAGGAAGTGAACCGGCACCCACACGACGAGCGCATAGCGCGCCGCGTTCTGCAGGCCGATCGCGAGGCCCGTGATATAGAGCTTCCAGTTTTTGAGCACGAGCAGATAGCGTTGCGCGCTGCTCAACTCGTCGCCGGCGGAACCCGGCGCGGTGTCGCCGGCGTCTCGTTCCACGGCGGGAAGACGTTTGTCCTCGGGACGTTCGGCGACGAACAGCAGCAGGACCAGCGCGCCGAGCAGCATCGAGAGCGGCGCGAGGCGGAAGATCCAGATCCAGCCGAGATGCATCGTGCCGAGAATCAGCACCGGCAGAATATACGCGAGCACCGACGAAAAGCCCGAAAACCCCACGTATACGCCGTACACGAAGCCGCGATTCTTGTGCCCCCACCAGTTCGACAGCAGGCGGCTGCCGGGCGCGAAACCCATCGACTGGAAATAGCCGTTCAGGCCCCACGCCAGCAGAAAGAACAGGAACGAGTGGCCGAAGCTGAACAGCCAGTTCGCCGCGAGCGAAAGCAGCGCGCCCGCCACCATCATGGTCTTGCCGCCGAGCTTGTCGCCGAGATTGCCGTTGATGAACTGGCCGCCCGCATAGCACCACAGCATCGTCGCGCTGATCCAGCCGATTTCGTATTTCGACAGCCCGTAGTCGAGCTGAATCCCGCTGACCGCGAAGCCGAGCGTCTGCCGGCCGGTGTAATAGAAGAGATAGCAGAACGTGACGCCGATGAGCGCGCGCCATCTGTATTGCGCGAACGTCGTCTCGCGGCGCGATGCTTCGTATTCCAGAATATCCGGTGTATCCGAGGGCATGATGTCTCCTTGCAGGCGCGATTCTGTGTCGCGCTCGCGGTGTCGGGATCAGTCGAGGTGATTGAGCGCGAGATCGAATGCGTCGAAGTTGCGCAGACGCCGCGTGTCGTCGAGGCCGCTCAGCTTGCGGTTGAAGAGAAGCGGCACCTTCTGTTCGGAGACGCCGCCGTGCGAGCGCAGCGGCATGGTCAGGCCAGAAAGATCGTGCTGGTCGGACGCGCTGCCGAGCACGGTGAGGCGCTCGCCGAGCACCACGAGATCGCCGATGCGGTCCGGCGGCAACTCGAAACGCTCGCACGCCGTGGCGCGCGTCAACACCGCTTCGACGCCCGCGATGCCGGCGAGAAAGGCGCTCACTTCGTCGTGCCGGTCGAGCTCGCGCAGATATACCGTCGCATACGAGCCGAGCGCGCCGTGATGCACGACATACGGATCGGTGATCGGCAGGATGACGCGCGTGCTTTCGTCGCCGAAGCGGGCATCGAGCCGGTCCTGCAGGAACACGATGCGCGGGCGTCCGGCCGAGTCGGTCTTCGCGTTCATGCCGTGATCGGCGGTGATGGCGAGCACCGCGCCTACGTCGTGATACTGCGCGAAGTAGCGGTCCATCATCGCGTAGAACGCGTTGGCCTCGGGCGTGCCCGGCGCGTGCTTGTGCTGCACGTAGTCGGTCGTGGACAGATACATCAAATCAGGACGTTCCCGGCGCAGCAGCGAAAGGCCCGCCGCGAACACGAATTCCGACAGTTCCGCGCTGTACACCGAAGGCACCGGCATGCCCACGCGTTCGGTCATGCCGGTGACGCCGTGCACTTCCACATCGAGTTGATCGGCTTTTTCCGCCGAGAAGCAGATGCCCTGCAGGCCGTGCCCGAGCAGCGCGCGCAGCTTGTCCTTCGCCGTGACCACGGCCACGCGCTGCCCGGCGCGCGCCATCTCCGCGAGGATCGTCGGCGCGCGCAGATACTTCGGGTCGTTCATCAGGACTTCGTTGCCCGTCTCCGGGTCGAAGAAGAAGTTGCCGCAGATGCCGTGCACGGACGGCGGCGCGCCCGTCACGATGGACAGATTATTCGGGTTGGTGAACGACGGCAGCACGCAATCGCCCGTCAGCACCGTGCCTGAACCGGCGAGCTGCGCGAGGAACGGGGCCTGACCGGCGAGGATCGCCTGGTTGATGTATTCCTGCTCGCAGCCATCGACACACACGACGATGGTCGGCGCGGCAGGAATACGGTAGTGGCGGGAGTTGACTTCGATCTGGGAGGACATGAGCGCACCTTTCTGGTTGAGTCGGATTCCAGCGTAAGATGAGCGATCCACTCACACAACCGAAAAAAAGACGCGGTACCTGTCAAGAAAACTCACATATGCGACACAAGCTTCCCCCTCTCAACGCGCTGCGGGTATTCGAAGTCGCGGCGCGCGCGGGCAGCTATTCGGCTGCGGCGCGCGAGCTCAACCTGACGCACGGCGCGGTGAGCCGGCATATTTCCATTCTGGAAGACTGGCTCGACCAGCCGCTGTTCGCGCGCGACGGCCAGAGCATGGTGGCGTCGTCGCATGCGCGGGCGTTCGCACGCGAGATCAGCGCGGCGTTCGATCACATCGCCGATGCGGCCGAGCGCTATGGCAAGAACCAGCGCGTGAAGGTGATCCGCGTGAGCGCGTCCGCGACCATGGCAATGCGCTGGCTGATTCCCCGTTTGCCGCGTTTCGCGGAGCAGTATCCGGATGTCGATGTGCGCGTGTCCACCGCAATGTCGACGGAGCCCGCGCTCAGGGGCAGCTTCGACGTCGCGATTCGCCGGCACGTTCCGCCCGGCGGACAGTTCCAGAGCTGGCCGTTGTTTCAGGAGCGCAATACGGTGATCGCGAGTCCGTGGCTGATGGCGCAGACGGGCGTGTCAGGCGCCTGGGAAGTAGGCGGGCTGGCGTCCGTGACCTGGCTCACGAGCGAGACGCGTCCCGGCGACTGGGAAAGCTGGCTCGAAGCGGCAGGCGAGCCGTCGCTGCGCGCCAATCGGATGCTGAGGTTCGATCACTTCTTCGTGACGCTGCAAGCCGTTGTCGATGGACTGGGCTTCGGCATCGGGCCGTTTCCGACGCTCGATGCCGATCGCGAAGCCGGGCGCGTGCAGGTGCCGTTTCCCGAGATCGGCGCGAAGGGTTCGACGTACTACGCGCTGGTCCCGCTCGATGCGGACAAGCCCGTGCACATGCGCGACTTCATCGACTGGCTGAGAGCGAGCGGCGAGGCGGCGGCGCCGGAATAGCGCACGCCGGGGTTGCGTATCAGGCGAGCGCCACGACGGCAATCTCGACGAGCAACGCGGGCGACGCGAGCTGCGCCTGAACCGTTGCGCGCGCCGGTGCGCAGCCTTGCGGCACCCATGCGTCCCACACTTCGTTCATGCCGCCGAAATCGCGGGCGATGTCCGCGAGCCAGACCTGCGCCGAGATGAGCCGCGTCTTGTCGATGCCCGCTTTCTCCAGGAAGCCGTCGATCTTCTCCAGCACGCGGGCGGTCTGGAGCTTGATGTCGGGCGTGAGATCGGCGGACGTCTGACCGCCGACGAACACGAGGCCCGCCGCCTTGACGACGCGGCTCATGCGCTGATTGGTGTCGATTCGAACGATATCGTTCATGCGTGTTTCTCCGTTGAAAGTCGATGTGCTCAATGAGTGCTCAATGTGGACTCAATGAGCGACCAAAGGCGATGCATCCGCGCCCGCCTGCGCCGCGTGGCGCGCGAAGCGATCGATGGCGAATGCATCGAGTGAAAGCGACGGCGTGCCGTCGAGCATCAGTTCGGACACGAGCTTGCCGCAGCCCGGCCCGAGCTGAAAGCCGCTGCCGCAATAGCCGAACGAGTAGTACAGGTTCGCGGCCTTGCGGCTCGCGGAAATCACCGGCAATTCGTCTTCCGTGAAGGCCTCGACGCCGGCCCACGCGCGATTCACGCCGAGATGGCGCAAGTGCGGAAAGAGATCGGTGACGGTGCGCGCGCTTTTCACGAGCCGCACGAAGTCCACTTCGCCGTGCCGATTCGCCAGGTCCGCGATGCCGATCAGCTTGCCGCCGATCACCACCGTGCCGTTATCGAACTGCTTGAACGAGAGCGGCCGGCCTGTCGCGCCGAGCGTCGCGCGGCAAAACGGCGCGACGCGATGCGTCACCATCAGCATGAGTCCTTCCGGATGCACAGGCACCGGCTCGCCCACCTGTTTCGCAAGCTCGCCGGACCACGCGCCCGCCGTAACGAGCAGCTTTTCCGCGCTGAACGTGCCGCGCGGCGTGTGCGCAAACCAGCGCGTGCCGCGTTGTTCGATGCGACGCACCGGCGTGCCTTCCAGAAAGCGCGCGCCGAGCCGTTGCGCGGCGAGACGGAATGCGGTGGTCGTGCGAAACGGCAGCGCGTAGCCGTCGCGCTCGACCCAGATGCCGCCCGTCACGTGCTTCGCGAGCGCCGGTTCGAGTTCGAGCACGCTCGCGCGGTCGATCACCTTTTCGTGCGTGAAGCCATGCGCTTCGAGCAGCGCGACGCGCTGGCGGCAGGCTTCGAGCTCGTCGTCGGTTTCGGCGATTTTCAACTGGCCCGATGCGACGAAACCGCCGTCCTCGCCGATGAAATCCGTCATGCCGTGCCAGATTTCACGCGACATCAGCGCGAGCGGAATTTCCGGCAGCGGACGCCCGAGCGTGCGCACGCCGCCCGCGTTGACGCCCGACGAATGGCGCGCGACATAATCGGCTTCGAGCACGATGACCTTCGCGCCGCGGCGTGCCGTGTGAAACGCGCTGCTCGTGCCGTGCAGGCCGCCGCCGATCACGAGCACGTCCGCTTCCATCGGCGCGGTGGCGTCGTTCGCGTCATTCACCGGCGAGTTCTCCGAGCGTGAGCGGTTTGATCGGCGGACGAATGCGGTAATAGCCGACTTCGCCGGGCGAGACGCCGCGCGCATCCGCAATCACTTCCGTCACCGTGAGGCCGCACATGCGGCCCTGACACGGTCCCATGCCGCAGCGCCCGAACGACTTCGCCTGATTCGGCCCGACGCAGCCCAGTTCGACGAAGCGGCGCAATTCACCCGCCGTGACTTCCTCGCAACGGCACACGATCGTCTCGTTGCCCGGAATGCGGTTGATGTGGCGCGGACGGTAGAGGCTGTCGAGAAACGGCCGGATGCGCATCACGCCCGCGAGCGCGCGGCGCAGCGGGGCGGCTTCGGCGTCGCGGGCGGCTTGAGCGACGGCATCGAGTTGCGCCGCGGCGGCCAGTCCCGCAAGCGTGCCCTGCAACGCGGCCGCCTGCGCGCCGCCGATACCCGCGCCATCGCCCGCAATGAAGATGCCGGGCACATCCAGTTCGCCCCAGGCGTCGGTCTTCGGCGTGAAGCATAACTGGGCATCGTCCCAGCGATGCGCCGCGCGCAACGCCTGCGTGAACTGCGTATTCGGTACGACGCCCTGATGCAGCAGGATCACATCGGCTTCGATGCGCTGCGCCGCGCCTTGCGTCGAAAACGCCAGCGCGTGCGCATGCTCGACGCCGTCCGTGCCGATGCGCGACTCCACGCGCAGATCGTCCGCCGCCTCGAAAATCGGCACGCCCGCTTCGCGCAGCGTGCGGATCAGTTGCAGCCCCTTCGACAAGAACGGCCACGCGCGCAACGCCGACAACATGTGCCGCTTCGCACGCCAGCGATCTTCGTGGCGCGTCGTATCGACGAGTGCGCGGATCGGCACGCCGGCGCGCACGTATTGCCAGCCGAGCAGATAAAGCAGCGGCCCGCAGCCCGCGAGCACCGGCGGCGCGGCGGGCACTTCGCCGGCGCTTTTCAGGAGGATCTGCGCGGCGCCCGCCGTCAACACGCCGGGCAGCGTCCAGCCGGGAATCGGAAAGGGCCGCTCCAGCGCGCCGCTCGCGAGAATCACGCGCTGCGCATCGAACGAGCCGATCTTGCCGTCCTTCAGATAGTTGACGCTGCACTCGCGCGTGACTTGCCACACGCTCGCGCCGGTCAGGTGACGCGCACCCGATGCCGCGAACGCTTCGGCAATCGCCGCGCCCGCCGCGTAGTCGGGGCCGAGAATCTGCTTGCGGCGTGCATCGGCGCGGCCGATCGCGCGATAGATCTGGCCGCCCACGGTGTCCTGCTCGTCGATCAGCACGGTTTCGAGACCGGCGCGGGCGGCGCGCGTCGCGGCGCTCATGCCGGCGGGACCGGCGCCGACCACGACGACATCGACGGTTTGCGAAGCGAAATCAGCGGCCATGCGCGTTCTCCAGCGGGACATCGGCATCGATCGACGGCGGCAGGTCGCGCGCGCCTTCCTGCGAGCGCACGCGCATGCCGGCCTGCACTTCGACCATGCAGCTCTGGCGGCTCGGCACGCCGTCGATCTCGACCAGGCATTCGAAGCACGCGCCCATCATGCAGTAGGGCGCGCGCGGCGCACCCGAGACCGGCGTCGCACGAAAGCGCGAGACGCCTGCCGCGAGCAACGCCGCCGCGACCGAACGGCCGGCGGGCACGGCAAGCGGTGCGCCGTTGAAGAAAATCTCGATGCTGGCGTCGCGCGAATCGGCGAGCGGCCTGAAGAGCGTGTGTGTCGATGAAGTCATAAGGCACTCAATGAGCGGTAGTCAGTTCCTGCGCGTTCTCGAAGCGGCGCGCGGAGAACACGGGCAGTTCGTCGGGCATCGGCGCGCCCAGAATCCACGGCGACACGCGCAGCACATGCGCGGCGGCGAGCGTCACGCCGCTGTGGCAGGTGACGACGAACGCGCCCGGATGCGCCTCGGATGCGTCGTAGATCGGGAAGCCGTCGGGGCTGTAGACGCGCAGCGCCGCCCACATGCGCACGAGCCGCACGTGCCGGAGCATCGGAAAGGCGCGCACGCCGCGCCGGGCGATATCGGCGAGCACGGGCGTCGTCGTGAGATCGTCGAAGCCGACTTCTTCCATCGAATCGCCGAACTGCACGCTGCCTTCGTCGGTCTGGCGCACGTTGAGCGTCGGATACGACAGAAACGGCGCGACGCGTTCGCTCACCAGCACCTGTCCGCGATTCGGCGCGACCGGCGCATTCAGTCCGACGAACGGCGCGAGCGCGCGATTGCCGAGTCCGGCCGCCAGCACGACACGCCCCGCGCGATACGTCCCGCGCTTGCCGTGCACGGTGAAGCCGTTCGCCTCCGGCACGATGCGCAGCGCCCGCTCCGCCGACACGAGTTGCACGCCGCGCGCCTGCATCGCGACGTGCAGCGCGCGCAGCAGCTTGAGCGGATTCACGTGCCCGTCCATCGGCGTATAGCTCGCGCCGATCACATCCGGGCCGATCTGCGGAATGCGCTCGCGCACTTCGGCGGCGCTCATCATCTGAAACGGGTAGTCGCCGAGTTCGGCCTTGAGCGTCGCGAGGCGTTGCTCGCGTTCGGCGAACTCCGCGTCGTTGAAAAGGAACTGGAAGCCGCCCGGCTGACGCAAGGCCACATCGACGCCGGTCTCGTTCAGCAGGGCTTGCGCGAGGGCGGGCCAGCGCGTCGCGGAACTGCGCGACCAGCTCGCATACGGCGACAGGCCGTAGCCCTTGCCCTGAATCCATACGAGGCCGAAGTTGCCGCGCGAGGCGCGAAAGCCGCCGTCGTCTTCGTCGAGCACGGTCACGCGCGCGCCTTCGCGAGCGAGGCCGTAGGCGACGGCCGAGCCGACCAGGCCGCCGCCCACGACGATCACATCGGGGCTGGCGGAGCTTGAAAATGTCATCGGGCTTCTCCGATCAGAATGCGATCCAGTCCGACCATGCGGTCGAGCAGAATCATCAGCAGAACCGTGCCGACGATCAGCACCGCCGAGACGCTTGCGACCAGCGGATCGATCGTCTGCGCGATCTGGTTGTACATGGCGACGGGCAGCGTGGTGGTGCCGGGCGTCGCAACGAAGATGGTCATGGTCAGCTCGTCGAAGCTCTGGATGAACGACAGCACCCAGCCGCCCGCGACGCCCGTGCGGATCATCGGCAGCACCACGCGGCGAAACGCGGTGAAGCGGCTCGCGCCACAGGACAGCGCGGCGCGCTCAGCGTCGCGGTCGAGGCCGACGGCGGAGGACAGCGCGAGCCGCAGCGCATACGGCAGCACGATGATCACGTGCGCGGCGACCAGCGACCAGAACGAGCCCGACAGATGCAGCAGCGAGAGAAAGCGCAGGAACGCGATGCCGAGCACGACGGCGGGGATCATCATCGGCGAGAGAAAGAAGCTCGTGAGCGCAGCGCGGCCCGGAAAGCGATAGCGCGCGATCGCGAGCGCCGCCGGCACCGCGAGCAACACGCCGATGGTCGCCGCCGCGAACGCGAGCCGCACCGACAGCCAGAACGCCGCGACGATATCGCCGTTCTCGATGATCGCGCGAAACCAGCGCAGCGACGCGCCGTCGAAAGGCATCGAAATAAAGCCCTTGTCGGTGAAGGCCACGAGCATCACCACCGCGAGCGGCGCCATGATGAACGTGAGAAAGCAGGCGTTGAAGGCGAGCCCGAGAAAGCCGTTGCGGTTCATGAGGGTTCTCCGGAACTCAGTCGAAGATGTGCCGGAAGCGACGTTCGGCGAGGCGGCTGCAACCCATCACGATCGCGACGTTCGCAATCAGCAGCAGCACCGCGATGCTCGCGCCGAGCGGCCAGTTGAGCGTGCCGAGGAATTCGTCGTAGGCGGCGGTGGCGACCACTTTGAGACGCCGTCCGCCGATCAGCGCGGGCGTGGCGAACGCGGACGCCGACAGCGCGAACACGATGATCGAGCCCGACAGCACGCCCGGCATGATCTGCGGCAGCACCACGCGGCGGAACACCGCGAACGGCGAGCCGCCGAGCGAGCGGCCGGCCCATTCCACTTGCGGGTCGAGCTTTTGCATCGTCGCCCAGACCGACATCACCATGAACGGCACCAGCACATGCGTGAGCGCGATGATCATGCCCGTCATCGTGAAGACGAGGCGGATGGGTTCGTCGGTGATATGCAGCGCCTGCAGCACGTTGTTGAGCACGCCGTTGTTGCCGAGCAGAATCTGCCAGCCGAGCGTGCGCACGACGACCGAGATGAGCAGCGGCCCGAGCACGATCAACAGACACAGCGACTGCCACGGCCGCTTCATGCGCGCGAGCACGATGGTCTCCGGCACGCCGAGCACGATAGACAGCAACGTGACCGCGAACGCGAGGCCGGCCGTGCGCAGAAAGATCGTGCCGTAGTACGGGTCGCTCACCACTTCCCAGTAGTTGCCGAGCGTATAGACGGACGTGACGCCGGCCGTATCGCTGAACACGCGGAACGACAACATCAGCGTGAGCATCAGCGGCACCAGCAACAAGCCGATGAACAGCAGCAGCGCGGGCCCCGACAGCAGCCACGGCGCGGCGCCGGGGCGGGTGTCGTCAAGCGTGGCCATGAGCGTTCTCCTTCGCGTTCGGCGCGTCTTGCGTGAGCACGCGCAGGTCGTCGTCGGTCCAGGCGAGGCCCACTTCGTCGCCTTCTTCGGGCGGCGGCGCGCCGTGGTTCGGCTGCGCGACACGCAGCTTGCCGAGTCCGGTCTCCACTTCCAGCAGCCATTGATTGCCGACGAACACGCGCGTCGCGATGCGTCCGCGCACGCGGGCATCGGCCGGATTGCCGTTCGCGAGATGCACTTTCTCGGGACGGATATAGACGTTCACCGCGCCATCGACATGACGGCCTTCGTGCGGCACGTGCAGCGTGGTGCCCGCGACATCGACGATCGCGCAGCGCGGATTGCGCCGCAGCACTTCGCCGGAGAACGCATTGGTGCGCCCGAGGAAGGTCGAGGCGAACGGCGTTGCGGGGCGCTCGTAGGCGTCGTAGGGCGTGGAGAGTTGCGCGATCGTGCCGCGATGCATCACCGCGATGCGGTCGCTCATCGTCATTGCTTCGACCTGATCGTGCGTGACGAGGATCGTCGTGATGCCGAGGCGCTTCTGGATCGCGCGCAATTCGATGTGCATTTCCTCGCGCAGCTTGGCGTCGAGGTTGGACATCGGCTCGTCGAGCAGCAGCAGTTCGGGCTGCATGGCGATGGCGCGCGCAATGGCGACGCGCTGCCTCTGGCCGCCCGACAGCTCCTTCGGATAACGATGCCCGAGTCCGTTCAGACGCACGAGCGCGAGCGCCTCGGCGACGCGTTCATCGCGTTCGCGGCGCTTGACCTTGCGCATCTCCAGCCCGAAGCCGACGTTGCCCGCCACCGTCATGTGCGGAAACAGCGCATAGCTTTGAAACACCACGCCGAGGCCGCGTTTCTCGGGGCGCTCGTTCGTGATGTCGCGGCCGTCGAGCGTGATGCGGCCCGTCGTCGGCGCGACGAAGCCCGCGATCATTTGCAGCGTCGTCGTCTTGCCGCAGCCGGAAGGACCGAGCAGCGCCAGCAGTTCGCCGCGTTCGACATCGAGATCGAGCTGTTCGATCGCGGTGAAATCGCCGTATCGTTTGGAGATGCCTTGCAGAGTCAGAAAGGCCATATGCCTTGCTCCTTCAAGCCGGGTGGAGGATCAACGCTCGACCGACCGGTTCCATCGCTCGGTCCACTCGGTGCGATGCTGGTTGATCGTGGTCCAGTCCATCGCGGTGAGTTTCGAGATTTGCTCTGGGCCATAGGGCACGCGCGCGGCCACTTCGGGCGTCAGCTTGACCGTCTTGTTGACCGGACCGAGCCCGATGTTCTGCGCCTGCAGCATCTGCACTTCGGGGCTCAGGAGGTACTGCACGAATTGCTGCGACAAGGCGGGCTGCGCATTCTCCGCGACGGCGCATGCCGCCACCTGCAACGCGACTGCGCCTTCCTTCGGGTAGATGAACTTGAGCGGGAAGCCGGTGTTCTGCAGCGCCACTGCGCGGCCGCTGCCGTAGGGCGCGAGGATCACGTCGCCCGACTGCATCTGACCGTCCATTTCGCCGGGCGTCGGCGCCCAGGACAGCACGTTGGGCGCGACCTGCTTCGTCATTTCGGCGAAGCCCGGATCGATGTTCTTCTCGCCGCCGCCGGACAGACGCGCGAGCATCACGAGCGTATGCAGGCCGTAGGTGTTGGTGATCGGCGGCACGCCGAGCTTGCCCTTGATGCGCTTGTCGGTGAGCGCCTTCCACGAATCGGGCGGCGGCAGGCCCGCCTTCTTGAAGGCCTCTTCGTTGTAGCCGATACCCGTCGCCACCATGCCGACGCCCACCGACGTCGCGCCGAGTTTCGCGAGCGGATAGATGTCGTTCATCACGGGCGCGTCGTCGAGCTTCGCGCACAGGTTGAGCTGCATCGCCTGATACATGGGGCCGTCGTCCATCACCGCGACGTTGATCTGCTGATGGCCCTTCTGCGCCTGCAATTTGGCGAGCGTGTCGCTCGAATTGCCCGCCACGTAGACGATCTTGACGTTGTGCGCCTTCTCGAACGGAGGAATGATTTTCTGGCGATACAACTGCTCGTTCGAGCCGCCGACGTTGGCCACATACAGCGTGGTCTCGGCCTGCGCCAGAAGCGGCGCCGCGAGCGCGCCGGAGATCGTGACACCCGCCAGAACGGCGCGGGACAGGACGGACAGACGGCTATGCGGCGCGCTTCTCATGACGACGATCTCCAGTTCCGGTACGTGTGGGGAGCGGGCTCGCAGCCCGTCGATGAAATGCAGTTTCGCGCCGTGAATACATATCGTCCAATACGAATAAAATACCTAGCTATGCAGGGATGATATGAATCGGGATCAGCGAGAATAGGGAAAACACGCAATGAATCTGAAGCACATCGAGGCCTTTCGTGCGGTGATGGTGTCCGGATCGATGACCGCCGCGGCCAAGGCGCTCTTCACGTCGCAGCCCAATGTGAGCCGTCTGATCTCGCAGCTGGAGCGCGAAACCGGCTTGCAGCTTTTTCAGCGCAGCGGCGTGCGGCTCATCCCGACGAGCGAGGGCACGGCCTTCTTCCGCGAAGTCGAACGCGCGTTCGTCGGCTTGCAGGGACTGGCGAACGCGGCGGCGCAAATCCGCAATCTCGGCAGCGGCCGCCTGCGCATCGCGGCAATGCCGTCCGCCGGCATGACGCTCGTGCCGCACGCAATCAAACGTTTCGTCGAGCGGTTTCCGGAAGTGACGGTGTCGCTGCATGTGAATACGTCGGGCACGGTCAATCACTGGACGGCATCGCAGTTCTGCGATCTCGGCGTCGCGGTGTATGTCAGCGAGGCGTCCGATTGCGAGGTCGAGCAGTTGTCGAAGGTCGCCGCCGTCTGCGTGATGCCCGCGAGTCACAGGCTGGCGAAAAAGCGCGTGATCCGGCCCGAGGACCTGGAGGGCGAGTCGTTCATCTCGCTGTGTCACGGCGACGGCACGCGCGCGCTGATGGACGAAGTGTTCCAGCGCGCGGGCGTGAAGCGCGTGCTCGCAATCGAAGCGCAATACACCGCAATGTGCTGCGAGATGGTCCGCCACGGCATGGGCGTGACGCTCGCGCATCCGATCGTCGCGCGCGATTACGCGGGGCCGGAAATCGCGATCCGGCCGTTCCTGCCGGCAACGCTCTTTCCCACCTATCTGCTGTTTCCGCCGCATCGGCCGCGCGAGCGGCTGGCGTCTGCGTTCGTCGAGGTCCTGCGCGAATTGCATGAGGAACTGCTGGCGGAAGTCGTCGCGCCGACGCGGCGTGCGCGTTCGCGCGCAGCTTTGCAGGCATGACGTTCAGACGGAGGCGGCGCGGCTGCGGCAGATCGCCGTCATCGGTGCGAGCACGCGTCGTGCGCCGTCGAGTTCCTGCTTCATTTCGTCGATGAGCCATTGCGCGACGCGGCGCGTGTTCTCAGACGGATTCGACGAGCGGTATTCCAGCACGTAATGACAGCCGGTGTCGATATACCGGTTCCATGCAGGGATCACCTTGCCCTCGTTGAGCGGCGCGGCGATTGCGAGCAGCCAGCCCAGCACGACGCCCTGGCCGAGCATCGCGCATTGCACGGCGAGGCCCGGATCGGTGTGATGCACGGCGCGGCCGATGCCTCGATTCGCGAGTCCCGTCGCCCGGTGAAAGTCGGCCCATGAATGCGTGGTCACGTCGAGATGAATGTAGGCGTGACCTTCGGCGCTCTTCGCCGCATCATCGAGCGCGCCGAATTCGGCCAGATAATTCGGACTGCATATCGGCACGATGATCTCCGGACACAGACACGACGGATCGTTTTCCGAGCCGGGTCCGTGCAGGCGGATGCCCAGGTCCGCATCGTCGAGCGGCCCGTATAGCCGTCCCGGCATGACCTGCAAACGGAGATTGACGGTGGGAAACGCCTGGCGGAATGCGGCATAGCGCGGCAGAAGCCACAGCGCGGCAAAGCCGCTTGCCAGCGAGAGCGTGACGATTTCGCCGCGAGCCAGATCGCGTTTGAGTTCTTCGATCGTGTCACCGATCTGCCCGAAGCCGGACGCGACGGCGCGCTGCAATGTTGCACCGCGATCGGTCAGGGTTAGCCCTGACTTCGTGCGGTCGAAGAGCCTGAAGCCGAGCGCGTCTTCGAGGCGCGCCACCATGCGACTCACGGCGACGGGCGTCACGTTCAGCTCGCCGGCCGCCTTGGTGAAGCTCAACAGCCGCGCGGAAGTTTCGAAGACGAGCAGCGCCTGCAGCGAAGGAAGTCTGAGACTCATGCAACACCATGTTATGGGGCCTGCATCCATTTGTAATTTGACGGCGCGTATTGGCTTCCCTACCTTGATTGCGACGCCCGACTTCCGGCTCACTTTCGCCTTACTTCGCCTCACTTCATCAGGCAGGCCATGACGACCCACACCGAGAACCGCGCCGCCGCTCCCGCTTCGTCGGACCCGTTGCTTCAGCCGTTCACGCTCAAACATCTGCAGCTCAGGAATCGCGTGATGAGCACGAGCCATGCGAGCCGCCTGACGCGCGACGAGTTCCCGCAAGAGGTCTATCAACGGTATCACGAGGAAAAGGCCAAAGGGGGACTCGCGCTGACGATGTTCGGCGGTTCGTCGAACGTGAGCATCGACAGTCCGAACACGTTCCAGCAGATCAACGTGGCCACCGACGCTGTCGTGCCGCATCTGCGGCGCTTCTCCGATCGCATCCATACGCACGGTGCGGCGCTGATGTGCCAGATCACGCATCTCGGGCGGCGCGGCGATGCATACACCGAGCCGTGGCTGCCGATGCTCGCGCCATCCGCCGTGCGCGAGACGCTGCATCGCGCAATGCCGCAGGCGATCCATGACGCGGACATCCGCCGCGTGATCCGCGATTTCGGCCTTGCGGCCAGGCGTTGCCGCGAGGGCGGACTGGACGGCATCGAGACGCATGCGGGCGGGCATTTGATCGGCCAGTTCATGGACCCGACCGTGAATCTGCGCACCGACAAATACGGCGGCTCGACCGTCAATCGCGTGCGTTTCGCGATCGAGGTTCACGAAGAAATCAGAAAGCAGGTCGGCGATGATTTCATCGTCGGCTTTCGCTTCGCGCTCGAAGACGGATGCAGCTTCGAGGAAGGGCTGGAGATGTCGCGCATTCTCCAGCGTACCGGCCTGTTCGATTTCTTCAACGTCGTGTTCGGCCGCATGGACACGAAGATGTCGCTTGCGCTCAACTCGATGCCGGGCATGTTCGTGCCGTCCGCGCCGTGGCTGCCGAAAGCCGCCGCGTTCAAGCGCGCGGTGGATCTGCCCGTCTTCCACGCCGCCAAGATCGCCGATCTCGCCACCGCGCGCTATGCCATTCGCGAAGGCCTGCTCGACATGGTCGGCATGACGCGCGCGCATATCGCGGAGCCGCATCTCGTGAAGCTCGTGGAAGCGGGCAGGGAGGACGAAGCGCGGCCGTGCGTCGGCGCATCGTTCTGCCGCAACTTTCGCGCGACCTGCATCCATAATCCGGCGACATCGCGCGAAACGTATCTCACGCACGACATACCGAAAGCGCAACACAGGAAGCGCGTGTTGATCGTCGGCGCGGGACCCGCGGGCCTCGAAGCCGCACGCATCAGCGCGACGCGCGGCCACGACGTGACCGTGCTCGAAGCGAACTCGTCGGCGGGCGGGCAAATGCTGCTCGCGGCAACCGGCAGTTGGCGGCGCGACCTCATCGGCATCGTCGACTGGCGCGTGACGCAGCTCGACAAGCTCGGCGTCGATGTGCGCTACAACCACTACGCCGAAGTGAGCGACGTGCTCGATCATCGCGCGGACGTGGTCATTATCGCGACGGGCGGACTGCCGAATCTCGACGGCCTCCCGGGCGGCGAACTGTGCAAGTCCGTCTTCGATGCGCTCACCGAACCGCCGCCGCGTCAGGGCAGCGTGCTCGTCTACGACGGCACCGGGCGGCACAACGCGTATCTGTGCGCCGAACGCTATGTCGATGCGGGGCTCGACGTCTCGCTCGCGCTGATCGACAGCATGCCCGCACAGGAGACCGGCGGACGCGGCGACGATCAGGTCTGGATGCGCGACATCGCGCGCTGGGACGTGCCCGTGCGCACCAACGTCGAGTTGATCGAAGTGAGCGCCGCACCTGGCGGCAAGCGCCGCGCCGTGTTCCGTCATCATCTGACCGATGCGCTGATCGAAATGGAAGCGGATCACGTCGTGGTCGAGCGCGGCATGCTCGCGGTCGATGATCTCTTCGAAGCGGCGCGCATGTACTCGGTCAACGACGGCTACACCGATCTCGACGCATTCGCGACCGGCCAGCCGCAACCCCAGACCCAGGCGCGCGAAGCAGAGCAATTTCATCTGTACCGCATCGGCGACGCGAGCGCGTCGCGCGATATTCACACGGCCATCTACGACGCCTACAGGCTATGCCTGGCGCTGTGAAGGCGACGCTGCAACGTATCCGCAAAAACGACATGACCGAGCGAGGCTGACATGACATTGCCGAAGGAACTGGTTGTCGCCGATCCTGGCCGCCGCAAGGCGATGAAGACGCTGGCCGTTGCGGGCGCGGCAGGCATCATCTTGCCGGGCACGGCATCGCTCGCGTTCGCCGCGACGGAGCCCGCGCCACAGCGCGGCGGACGCATTCGCGTGGCGCTCGCGAACCAGTCGCTGATGGATTCGCTCGATCCCGCGAAGGGCACACATACGGGCGACTACTCGCGCGCCTACATGTTCTACAGCGGTCTCACCGAACTCGACGCCGACTTCAAGACGCAGAACGCACTCGCGGAAAAACTCGAATCCGACGACTTCGTGAAGTGGACCGTCACGCTTCGCTCCAACGTGCATTTCCACGACGGCAAGCCGCTTACGCCCGACGATGTCGTGTTCTCGCTGATGCGCCACAAGGACGCGGCCACCGCGTCGAAAGCGAAGTCCATCGCGGACGGTTTCAGCTCGATCAAAGCGGCCGGGCCGCTCAAGGTGGAGATCACGCTCACCGAACCGAACGTCGATCTTCCGGCGCTGCTCGCCATTCCGCACTTCGTGATCGTCGCCGCGAACACGACGGACTTCTCGAAAGGCAACGGCACGGGGCCGTTCGTGTGCAAGGAATTCACGCCGGCGCAACGCTGTATCGGCGCGCGCAATCCGAACTTCTGGAAGCCGGGCCGTCCGTATCTCGACGAAGTGGAGATCATCGGCATCGGCGATGACGCGGCACGCACCAATGCGCTGCTCGCGGGCGACGTGCAACTCGTGTCGCCGCTGCCCGCGCGCGATGTCGAACGCGTCAGGCAGACGGGCAAGGTGACGATACTGGAAAGCCCGTCGCAGCTCTATTCCGATCTGGCGCTGCGGCAGGACATGATGCCGACGAGCAGCGCGGACTTCAACGAAGGCATCAAGTATCTGCACGACCGGCCGCGCATCGTCAACGTGATGCTGCGCGGTCACGGCACGCTCGCGAACGATCATCCGGTGCCGGAGTGGCATCCGTATTTCATGAAGGGATTGCCGCAGCGCGCCTTCGATGCGGACAAGGCACAGTTCCACTTCAAGAAGGCGGGCACGCCGGGCGCGCGCGCGGAGATCGTCGCGCCGCCGTCCGTGGAGACCGCGCTCGATTCCGCCATGATGATCCAGCAGGCCGCGAAGGACGCGGGCGTCGACATCAATGTTCGCCGCGTGCCGGCGGATGGCTACTGGTCGACGTATTGGATGAAATACCCGATGACCTACGGCTCGATCCTGCCGCGTCCGACGCTCGATCTGCTGTACACGCAGTTCTTCCGCTCGAATGCGAACTGGAACGAGTCGGGCTGGAAGAACGCGCAGTTCGATCAGCTGCTGGTGCAGGCGCGCCGCGAGCGCGACGAGGCAAAGCGCAGGCAGATGTACGGCGACATGCAGACGATCGTCTACGAGAAGAACAGCCTCGTGATTCCCGCGTTCATCAACTTTATCGATGCGCAGAGTTCGAAGCTGCGCGGCCTGAAGGGCAGTCCCTCGGGCCGCGTGATGGGTTACCGGTTCGCGGAGTTCGCGTGGCTTCAGCAGGCGTGACGCCCGGCGCTGCCGGTGTTGATGCCCGCCTCACCACAGCGCCTGGCTCGTCAGCGCGTACTGCGCGAGCGTGCCATCGGCGAGCGGCAGGCCGTTGAGCGACATTTGCTCGATGGTATCGACGAGCGGCAGCCCGAGCCCTTCGAGCCAGGACGAAAGACCGTGACGCAATGGCGTATCGACGCGGACGAACATGCCCGCGTTCAGCGCGAGCCAGTAGCTGATCAGCGCCTTGGCGCGGCTCTCATCGGGCGATTCGGGCGCGATCACCGGGCCGATCACATGGCCGTCGCCGAAACGCCGGAACAGCGCGAAGCCGATCAGTTCGCCGTCGCGATCGAGCGCGATGCCGCTTGCCACATCGAGCAATGGCGGGAGCATCGCGGTGCGATCCAGTCCGCTTGCCCGCGACGCGAGTTCGGCGAGACGCGGCGTGTCCTTCGCGCCGATCGGGCGCAGGCGCTCGCCCGGCGGCAGCGAAACGAGCGGCGGCTGAAACGCCGCGCCCTGATGCTGATGAATCGTGTCGATGCGCGTGAAGCCGCGTGCCTCGCACAAAGGCCTGCCTTCATTGGATGCGTGGATCAGCAGTACGCGCGGTCCGAGGGTTGCGATCAGGCGTTCGAGCAGCCCGCGTCCGATGCCGCGCCGCTGATATTCCGGCGCCACGATGAACATGCCGAGCGTCGCGGCATGCGCGCCGAATTGAAATGCGAGCGCCGTGCCGACGAGTCGCCCGTCGCGGTCGACGGCCGCAAAGCCGCGGCCAAGACGCGCCGCGAAGCGCCAGTCGTCCGCGCGATGCCGCCATTTGACGGACGCCGACAACGCCAGCGCCGCGGGAATGTCGTCGAGCGTGAAAGCCCGGTATTCGGCCACATCGTTCTTGCTTGAGTCGGGCACGCCGGCCTCCTCGGTCCAAAGACAGTTATCGAGACTGTGACATCGCGCAGCGCGGCTGGCTAGGACGATCTTCCTGTTCACGGCCTGCGCGGGCCGCCGCAAGTGGTGCAACGCAAAACCGCCGGTTATCGCGGCAAGAACGCGCGTGCTGTGCTGAATCGGCAATTTTGTCGGCGAAATATGCGGGTGCGCCGGTCCTACGATGGAGTCCTGTCAACGCAACATTCCGGAGGAACCACGCATATGGACTGTTTCGATCCCGCCAGCATCGGCATCCGGAGCGGGCATTTCATCGGCGGCGAACTGATCGATGCGGGCGCCTCGCGTATCGATGTGGCGCGGCCGTCGGATGGTGTCGTGTATGCGTCGGTGCCGGTCGCGGACGGCGCGCTGATCGACTACGCCGTGCAGAACGCATGGAGCGCGTTCAAGCATGGCGACTGGGCCCGCCGTGCGCCGCGCGAGCGTGCACGCGTATTGCGCCGGTTCGCCGATCTCGTCGCCGCCGACGCCGCCACGCTCGCGCCGCTCGAAGCGCTCGGCTCGACCCGTCCCGTGCGCGATGCGTACCACTGGGACGTGCCGTTCACCGCCGAGAGCATCCGCTTCTATGCGGAGTTCGCCGACAAGCTCGGCGGCGATGTCGCGGCGACCGATCATCGGCATCTCGGCATGACGATCGCCGAGCCGTATGGCGTGATCGGGGCGATCGCGCCGTGGAATTTTCCGCTCGTGATGGGCATATGGAAGACCGCGCCCGCGCTCGCGGCGGGCAACGCGGTGGTGCTGAAGCCGTCCGAGATGACGCCGTTCTCCGCGCTGCGTCTCGCCGAGCTGGCGCTCGAAGCTGGCGTGCCGCCGGGCATCTTCAACGTGATTCAGGGCGATGGCCGCACGAGCGGCGATGCGCTCGTGCGTCATCCGCGCATCGGCAAGGTGACGTTCACCGGATCGACGCGCACCGGCGCCGCGATCATGGCGGCGTGCGCGGAGACGGGCACCAAGCCCGTCACGCTCGAGCTGGGCGGCAAGAGTCCGCAGATCGTCTTCGCGGATGCACCGCGCATCGACGACGTGGCGCGGCGCATTGCGGGCGCGATCACGGGGAATGCGGGGCAGGTCTGCGTCGCGGGGTCGCGCCTGCTCGTGCAACGCGCGCTTGCCGACGAACTGACCGAGCGCATCGCGCAGGCCTTCGGCGAACTCAAGGCCGGCGCGACGTGGGCTGCGGGCACGACCTTGCCGCCGATCATCTCGGAGCAGCAGGCGGAGCGCATCGACGGGATCGTACGGCGCAGCATCGCGGGCGGCGCGAGCCTGCGTTGCGGCGGCCGGCGCGCGGATGCAGCGACGCCGGGCGCGTTCTACGCGCCCACCTTGCTGTGCGATGTCACGCAGGACAACGAGGCCGTGCGTCAGGAAATTTTCGGCCCGGTACTGACCGTGCAGACCTTCGATACCGAAGAGGAAGCCCTCGAACTCGCGGCGCACCCCGACTATGGTCTTGCAGCGGGCGTGCATACCGCGGACATTGGCCGTGCGCTGCGGCTGGTGCGCGGGCTCGAGGCGGGCACCGTATGGGTGAACCGCTACGGCCGCACGAGCGACTTCGTGATTCCGACGGGCGGCTACAAGCGCTCGGGCATCGGCAAGGATCTCGGCCGGCAGGCTTACGAAGCGAATCTGCGTTTCAAGAGCGTGCTTATCGACACTGAAGGCTGATACGCACGATCGTTCGCGAGGGTTCTCACGGAGCGCCGCATTTTGTGCTGTGGCAACGCCTCAAAACGCATCACTTGTGTGGTTGCACGGCACGCAATCGACGCCATCCGTCATTTTTGCACTGGTTAAATTTTCCTCAACGCAACGCTGTTCCCCGTTTTCAACCGAACTCCGGACGGGTTCATCACACGACAGGACCGACACCATGATCGATTTTGAGCCGAAGTACATCACGTTCGACTGCTACGGCACGCTGACGAAATTCCGCATGGCCGATATGGCTCGCGAAATGTACGCCGACCGCCTGCAAGGCGACGACCTCGAGCAATTCGTGAAGTTTTTCGCGGGCTATCGCCGCGACGAAGTGCTCGGCGCATGGAAGCCGTATCGCGACGTGATCGTCAACTCGGTGCGCCGTGCATGCGCGCGCATGAACGTCGAATTCAACGAAGCCGAAGCCGAGAAGTATTACACCGCCGTGCCGACCTGGGGCCCGCATCCGGACGTGCCGGAAGGGCTTTCGCGGCTGGCGACGAAATACAAGCTCGTGATCCTGTCGAATGCATCGAACGATCAGATTCAGAGTAACGTCGACAAGCTGGGCGCGCCGTTTCATCGCGTGTTCACGGCACAGCAGGCGCAATCGTACAAGCCGCGCATGCAGGGCTTCGAGTACATGTTCGACCAGCTGAACTGCAATCCGGAAGACGTGCTGCATGTGTCTTCGAGCCTGCGCTACGACCTGATGACCGCGCACGACATGGGCATCAAGCACAAGGCGTTCGTCAAGCGCGGCCACGAACCCGGCACGCCGTACTACGAGTATTACGAAGTGGACACCATCGGCGATCTCGCCACGCAACTCGGTCTTTGAGCACTTCATAACGCGAGCAACGCCGATGAAACTCGACTCCTACTGGCTCGATACCGCGTCCGCCATGATCCCGACGTGCGAAGGCCCGGCCGACGGTCAGGCCGATGTCGTCGTGATCGGCGGCGGGTTCACCGGTTTGTCGGCGGCGCTCGCGTTGGGCAAGCGGGGCGCGTCCGTCGTCGTGCTCGATGCCGGGCGCATCGGCGGCGGCGCATCGGGCCGCAATGGCGGTCAGTGCAATACGGGCGTCGCGCAAGACTATGCGGCGCTGCGCGCGCAACTCGGTGCCGAGCGCGCGCAAGGCTGTTATCGCGCGTATGCGGCGGCGGTGGCGACCGTCGAGCGTCTGATCCGCGAGGAACAGATCGATTGCGACTATCTCGCGTCGGGCAAGCTCAAGCTCGCCGCGAAGCCGCATCATCTCGCCCATATCGCGGCCACCGCCGAGCTGATCCGGCGGGAAGTCGATCCGGATATCGATCTGCTCGACCGCGAACAAGTCCGCAGCGAAGTGCAATCCGATGCCTTTCACGGCGGCCTGTTGCAGCGTCACGGCGGGCAGATGCACATGGGCAAGTTCGCCGCCGGTCTCGCGCGGGCGGCGGTGACGCAAGGCGCGCGTCTCTACGAGCACGCCGAAGTCACGAACATCGTGAAGGAAGGTGGCGCGTATCGCATCGAGTCGAAGCGCGGTTCGCTGCGCTGCAAGCAGGTGTTGATTGCGACGGGACCGTCGAAGCATGGCCCGTTCGCGTGGTATCGCCGCAGGCTCGCGCCGGTGGGCTCGTTCATCATCGTGACGGAGCCGCTGCCCGAAGATCAGTTGAACCGGCTGCTGCCCAATCGCCGCTCGTACACGACGAGCCGCCTCATGCACAACTACTTTCGCGTGACGCACGACGCGCGTCTTCTGCTCGGCGGACGCGCGCGCTTCACGGCGTCGGAGCGTCCGTCCGATGCGAAGAGCGGTCGTATCCTGCAAGCGAATCTCGCGGCGATCTTCCCGAGTCTCGCGAGCGCGCGCATCGACTATTGCTGGGGCGGTCTCGTCGATATCACCGCCGACCGGCTGCCGCGCGCGGGCCAGCACGACGGCATCTATTTCTCGATGGGCTACAGCGGCCACGGCACGCAGATGTCGACGCACATGGGCCAGATCATGGCCGAGGTCATGAACGGCAACACGGCGGCGAACCCGTGGCGCGAGTTCGACTGGCCCGCGATTCCCGGTCACACGGGCAAGCCATGGTTTCTGCCGCTCGTCGGCGCGTATTACTCGATCAAAGACGTTTTCTATTGAGCAGCCGCAAAGCTGCCGACTATCTACAGCCCCTCACGCGGAGAAGTCCATGAGCATCGATCGAACGACTGAAACAGTTGCCCATGCCGATGCCGGCACACGGCTCGAAGAACTGACGCGCCGTGGCGCGTCGAGGCGCAACGTCCTTCGCGCGATGGCCGCGGGCGGGCTCATGTCGATGACGGGCGCGGGTCTCCTCACGGCGAGCGGCGCGGTGTTCGCGCAGGACAAGCCGAAGCAGGGCGGCCGGATTCGCGTGGCGACGCAGTCGTCGTCGGCGGCCGATACGCTCGATCCCGCCAAGGGCGCGCTCGGCACCGACTATGCACGCGCGTTCATGTTCTATAGCGGCCTGACCGAGCTCGACAATCACCTCGGCGCGAAGATGGCGCTCGCCGAATCGCTCGAAACCAAGGACGCGACGGTCTGGGTCGTGAAGCTTCGCAGCGGCGTGCAGTTCCACGACGGCAAATCCCTTGCGCCCGCCGACGTCGTTTATTCGCTGATGCGCCATAAAGATCCGGCGGTCGGCTCGAAAGCGAAGACGCTCGCCGATCAGTTCAAGGAGATCAAGGCGACCGGTCCGAACGAACTGACGATCACGCTTTCCGGCGCGAATGCCGATCTGCCGGTGATTCTCGCGGACTCGCACTTCCTCATCGTGAAGGACGGCACGACGGACTTCAAGACGGCTGTCGGCACGGGTCCGTTCAAGGTCAAGGAGTTCGCGCCGGGCGTGCGCACCGTGGGCGTGCGCAACGAGAAGTACTGGAAGCCGGGCATGCCGCATCTCGACGAAGTGGAACTCATCGGCATCGCGGACGAACCCGCGCGCGTGAACGCGCTGATGTCGGGCGACGTGCAACTCATCAACGCGGTGAGCGCGCGCTCGACGGAGCGCATCAAGGGCACGCAGGGCTTCGCGGTGCTCGAAACCAAAACGGGCCAGTACACCGATCTCATCATGCGCGACGACGGCGGCATCACCGGCAATGCCGACTTCCGCCGCGGCATGACGTATTTGATGGATCGCGAGCAGATGCGCCGGACGATCTTCCGCGGCTATGGCGCGATCGGCAACGACCAGCCGATCGATCCGAGCAACAAGTACTACATGTCGGGGCTGCCGCAGCGCGGCTTCGATCCCGACAAGGCGAAGTTCCACTTTCAGAAGGCGAAGCTCGGCAATGCGCCGATCCAGTTGTATGCATCGCCGGCGGCGGAAGGCTCGGTCGAGATGGCCGTGCTGATGCAGCAGGTCGCGCCGCAGGCAGGGCTGAACCTGCAGGTCGTGCGCGTGCCGTCCGACGGCTACTGGTCGAATCACTGGATGAAGCATCCGCTCGGCTTCGGCAACATCAATGCGCGCCCGAGCGCGGACGTGATCTTCACGCAGTTCTTCAAGTCCGATGCGCCGTGGAACGAAGCCAACTGGAAGAGCGCGCAGTTCGACCAGATGCTGGTCGCGGCGCGCGGCGAACCCGACGACGCCAAGCGCAAGAAGATCTACGGCGACATGCAGGAGCTCGTGCACACGGACGGCGGCGTCGGCATTCCGATGTTCCAGAGTTCGCTCGATGCGCATACCACGAAGCTGAAGGGCCTCGGCGGCATTCCGCTCGCGGGTCTGATGGGCTGGATGTTCGCCGAGAACGTGTGGCTCGAGGCATGAACATGCGCTGACACGCACTGACCAGGACGCGCCGCCATTCGCGTGACGGCGCGCGACGCAAACCTTCAACGAGAGGCGGTATCCGATGAAAGTTCACGCGCAACGACTCATCGCCGCGCGCCTCGGCCTCGCGCTGCTGACGCTGCTGATCGTGTCGATGGTGGTGTTCGGGATCACCGGACTGCTGCCGGGCGACGCGGCGCAGCAGGCGCTCGGTCAGGCGGCCACGCCCGAGCAGGTGGCGGCGCTCAGGCATCAGTTCGGCCTCGATCAACCCGCGGTCACGCGCTATTTCGCGTGGCTCGTGCATGTGGTGACGGGCAACTTCGGCACGTCGCTGTCGAACAATCTGCCCGTCAGCGAACTGATCGCGACGCGTCTGCCGAACTCGCTCGTGCTCGCGGGACTCACCGCCCTCGTCTCCGTGCCGGTCGCGCTGGTGATCGGCATCGTCTCCGCGATGTATCGCGGCTCGCTGCTCGATCGCGTGCTCAACGTGCTGACGCTCTCGACCGTCGCCGTGCCCGAGTTTCTCGTGGCGACCATCGCCGTGCTGATCTTCGCGGTGAAGCTGCGCTGGCTGCCCGCGCTGTCGTATCTGTCGGATGTGTCGTCGTTCGGCGCGCTCGTGCGCACCTACGCGATGCCGGTGATGACGCTCTGCTGCGTGATCGTCGCGCAGATGGCGCGCATGACGCGCGCGGCCGTGCTCGATCAGCTGAATGCATCGTATGTGGAGATGGCGCTGCTCAAGGGCGCCTCGCCGATGCGCGTCGTGCTGCGGCACGTTCTGCCCAACACCATCGGCCCGATCGCCAATGCGGTCGCGTTGAGCCTCTCGTACCTGTTCGGCGGCGTGGTGATCGTCGAATCGATCTTCAACTATCCCGGTCTTGCGAGCCTGATGGTGGATGCCGTCACCAACCGCGACATGCCGCTTGTGCAGGGCTGCGTGATGGTGTTCTGCGCGGCGTATCTCGCGCTCGTGCTGATGGCCGACCTGTGCCAGATCGTATCCAACCCGAGGCTGCGTCAACGATGAACCGACCCGCTCATTCTCACGCCACGACCGTGCTATACGAGCCGCCCGCCGCCGATGCCCCGCAGGAACCCGCGCCGGTAGCCAGGCGCAGCGCCTTGAGGCGTCTCGTGAACCGCTTCTCGGTGCTCGGGCTGATCGGGCTTTGCATCGTCGTGTTCTGGCTCGCGATCGCTTTCATCGGTCCGCTCGTCGCGCCGTACAAGGGCGGCGCATTCACGTCGACGGAAATCTTCGGTTCGTATAGCGCGGCGCATCTGCTCGGCACCGACTACCTCGGCCGCGACATGCTGAGCCGCATTCTCTACGGCACGCAATACACGGTGGGCCTCGCGCTCGCCTCGACGGTGCTCGCGAGCGTCATCGGCACGTTCTTCGGCCTGCTCGCGGCGGTGTCGGGCCGCTGGCTCGATGAAGTCCTGAGCCGTCTGTTCGATGCGCTTATTTCCATTCCGAGCAAGATTCTCGCGCTCGTCGTGATCGCCGCGTTCGGTTCCTCCATTCCGATGCTGATGACGGTCGCCGCGCTCGCCTACATTCCCGGCGCGTTCCGCATCTCGCGCTCGCTCGCCGTGAACATCATGACGCTCGAATACGTGCAGGTGGCGAAGGCGCGCGGCGAGAAGATCTTCTATATCGCGCGCGTGGAGGTGCTGCCCAACATGATTCATCCGATGCTCGCGGACTTCGGCCTGCGCTTCGTGTTCATCGTGCTGCTGCTGAGCGGCCTGAGCTTTCTCGGTCTCGGCGTTCAGCCGCCGAACGCGGACTGGGGCTCGCTCGTGCGCGAGAACATCGGCGGTCTTGCCGAAGGCGCGCCCGCGGTGCTGATGCCCGCCGTCGCGATCGCGACGCTGACCGTCGGCGTGAATCTGCTGATCGACAGTCTGCGTCGTCACGGCGCGCGCGGAAACGGAGCCGGACAATGACAGCGAACATGATCGAAGTGAAGGGCCTGCGCGTGGTTGCAGGCGTCGCGCCGGACCCGGTCGTCGAAATCGTGAAGGGCGTCGACTTCAGCGTGAAGCCGGGCGAAGTGCTCGCGTTGATCGGCGAGTCGGGCTCGGGCAAGACGACCATCGCGTTGTCCTTGCTGGGACACGCGCGCAATGGCTGCGCGATTGCGGGCGGCTCGGTGAAGATCGGCGACATCGACGTGCTCGCGCTCGATCACAAAGGCCGCCGCGCCTTGCGCGCACGCACGGTCGCTTATGTCGCGCAGAGTGCATCGGCGGGCTTCAATCCGGCGCGCACGATCATGGATCAGGTGATCGAGCCCGCGTTGCTGCACAAGCTCATGACGGCGCCCGCCGCGCGCGAGAAGGCGATTGCCCTGTTTCGCTCGCTCGCGCTGCCGGGCGCCGAGAGCATCGGCGATCGTTACCCGCATCAGGTGTCGGGCGGGCAGTTGCAGCGTCTGATGGCGGCGATGGCGCTGATCACCGACCCCGCGGTCGTCGTGTTCGACGAACCGACCACCGCGCTCGATGTGACCACACAGATCGAAGTGCTCGCGGCATTCAAGCGCGTGATACGCGAGCGCGGCACGACGGCCGTGTACGTGTCGCACGATCTGGCCGTGGTCGCGCAGATGGCGGACCGCATCGTCGTGCTGAACGGCGGACGCGTGCGCGAGAACGGCACCACCGCGCAAGTGCTCGACGAACCCGCCGACGACTACACGCGCCAGTTGCTGTCGGCGACGCGCCGCCCGGAGATGGAGTTCGGCGTGGCCGCGCAGGCACGCGACGTGCCGCTGCTCGAAATCCGCAACCTGAGCGCGGGCTATGGCCGCGTCGACGGCAACGGCATGCCCGCCGTGCGCGTGCTCGACGATGTGAGCCTGAAGATCGCGCGCGGCAAGACGCTCGGCGTGATCGGCGAATCGGGCTCGGGCAAGACGACGCTCGCGCGCGTGGTCGCGGGTCTCGTCGATCGCGCGCGCGGCGACGTGCTGCTCGACGGCAAGCCCTTGCCCGCGAAGCTGTCCGAACGCACGGCAGAGCAATACCGGCGCGTGCAGATCGTGTTCCAGAACGCCGATACCGCGTTGAATCCGAGCCGCACCATCGCCGACATTCTCGCGCGGCCGATGAACTTCTATCACGGCCTGCGCGGCGCGCCCGCGCAGAAGCGCATGCTGGAACTGCTCGATCTGGTGAAGCTGCCCGCATCGATCGCGAAGCGTCAGCCGGGCGGTTTGTCGGGCGGACAGAAGCAGCGCGTGAATCTCGCGCGTGCGCTCGCGGCGAAGCCCGACCTGATTCTCTGCGACGAAGTGACGTCCGCGCTCGATACGGTCGTCGGCGCGGCGATCCTCGATCTGCTGGCGGAACTGCGCCGCGAACTGAACGTGTCGTACATGTTCATCAGCCACGATATCTCGACGGTGCGCGCCATCTGCGACGAAGTGATGGTGCTCTATGCCGGCCAGTGCGTGGAAGCGGGCCAGCGCGAGGCGCTTTCGCATCCGCCTTATCACCCGTACACGGGCTTGCTCGTCGATTCGGTGCCCGCGCTGCAACCCGGCTGGCTCGATTCGCGCCGCGCGATGGCGCTGGCCGCGTTGCCGGCGCTAGGCCCCGAAAGCGATGCGGACGAACTGTGCAGCTTCCGCTCGCGCTGCCCGGCGCGCATCGACGGCAAGTGCAATATCACGCCGCCTGCAAAGAAGACACTGCCTTCGGGCGCGGAGATTCTGTGTCATCACAACGCCGCCGATCTCACGCGCATGCAGACGACCGAAACGGTGACGGCATGAGCGGACGCTTCGTGAGAGTCGCGGAGAAGGGCCGCAGGACGTTCGACATCGTCATCGACGGCAAGCGCGCGCTCGCGGCCGAAGGCGACACGCTGATGGTCGCGTTGCTGACCTCGCAACAGGACCTGCGCGACTCCGAATTCGGCGATGGCCGTCGCGCGGGCTTCTGCGTAATGGGTGCGTGCCAGGACTGCTGGGTGTGGACCGCGAACGGCGAACGCCTGCGCGCCTGCACCACGCAAGCGGTGCAAGGCATGTCGATCGTCACGCGTCTGGCGCTCGTGGAGGAAGCCGTATGGCCGCAACCGTAATCGTGATCGGCGCGGGTCCGGCGGGCGTGCGCGCTGCGCAGGCGCTCGTGGAGGCGGGCTTGCGTCCGGTCGTCATCGATGAAGGCAGAAGGGACGGCGGGCAAATCTATCGGCGTCAGCCGGAAGGATTCACGCGCACGTACGAAACGCTGTACGGCAGCGAAGCCGATCGTGCCCGCGCGCTGCATCGCGACTTCGACGCATTGCGCGGCAAGATCGACTACGTGCCCGAAACGCTCGTATGGAACATCGAGCCCGGCGCGGTGCATGTGATGAGCGGCACACGGCATCGCAGGATGACATTCGATGCGCTCATCATTTGCAGCGGCGCGACCGACCGGCTGATGCCCGTTCCCGGCTGGCATCACGCGGGGACGTATAGCCTCGGCGGCGCGCAAGTCGCGTTGAAGTCGCAAGGCTGCGCGATCGGCTCGCGCGTGGTGATGATGGGCACCGGCCCGTTGCTCTATCTCGTCGCCGCGCAATACGTGAAGGCGGGCGCGACAGTGAGCGCGGTGCTCGACACCTCGACGTTCGCGGACCGCATGCGCGCGTTGCGGCAACTGCTCGCGGTGCCGTCGACGCTGAAGAAAGGCATTGCGCTCATGGGCGTGCTCAGGCGCGCGCGCGTGCCGGTGCATCGCGCCATCACGCCGCTTGCGATTCTCGGCACGTCCGAACACGGCGTGCAAGGCGTGCGCGTCAAACAAGCGAATGGCGCGACGCTGGACGTGCCATGCGATGCGGTCGCTATCGGCTATCACCTGCGCTCCGAGACGCAACTCGCCGATCTCGCCGGCTGTGAATTCCGCTTCGATCAGGCATTGCAGCAATGGCTTCCGCTCGCCGACGAAGACGGACGCAGCAGCGTACACGGCGTCTATCTCGCAGGCGACGGTGCGCGCGTGCGCGGCGCCGATGCCGCCGAACGCGCGGGACGGCTCGCCGCGCTGGCTGCGCTAAGCGACATGAATATCGGCGATCACGCGCAGGAAGCCGACAAGTTGCGTATGCAACTATCGCGCTTCACGCGCTTTGCCGCCGGCCTGCGCACGGCCTTTCCGTGGCCCGCGCGACTGGCCGCGGCGCTGCCGGATGACACCATCGTCTGTCGTTGCGAAGCGGTCACGGCGGGCGAACTGAGACGCGTCGTCAACGAGATGGGCGCGCAGGAAGCGAATCGCGCGAAGGCATTTTCACGCGTCGGCATGGGACGGTGCCAAGGGCGCTTCTGCGCGCATGCGGGCGCCGAAGTCATCGCGGCGGAAGCGCGCGTGCCGCTCGAAGCGGTCGGACGTCTGCGCGGACAGGCGCCCGTCAAACCGTTGCCGATGGCGCTCGCACCGCACGAGGACATGGAGACGAGCGAATGAACGAGCGTGCCGATGTGATCGTGATCGGCGGCGGCATCGTCGGCACGACGACCGCCTTCTTTTTGCAGCGACGCGGGCGTTCGGTGATTCTGCTCGAACGCAATCTGACGGGACAGCAGGCGAGCGGCGTGAACTTCGGCGGCGTGCGTCGTCAGGGGCGGGCGCTCGAACAACTCGCGATGTCCAATCGCGCACTGGAAACATGGCGGCGTTCGCGTGAACTGCTGGGCGAGGACATCGAGTTCTTGCCTTCGGGTCACACGCGCGTGTGCTATCACGCGCATGATGCCGAGTACTTTCATCGTTATGCCTCCGATGCGCGCGCCTACGGACTCGATCTCGAAGTGCTCGAGGGCGAGGCCCTGTTCCGGCGCTTTCCGTTCCTCGGCCGCGATGTGCTCGCTGCATCGATCTCGCCGCTCGACGGACATGCGAATCCGCGCCTCGCCGCGCCCGCATTCGGCCGCGCGGCGGCACGGCTTGGCGCGCGCATCGTCGAGAACACGGAGGTGGTGCGCGTCGAAAAGGAGGCGGGCGGCTTTCGCGTGGAAAGCGCGGCGGGCGATGTCTATCGCGCGGAGCAAGTGCTGATCTGCGCGGGCGCCTGGGCCAATACGTTGTCGACACAATTCGGCGAACCCGTTCCGCTTGCCGCGCGCGGACCGCAAATGGCCGTGACCGAACCGGTGCCCTATGTCTTCCGCGATTCGATGGGCGTGTACACCTCGACCAAGGCAGAGAGCGTGTATTTCCGGCAGATTCCGCGCGGCAATATCGTGCTCGGCGGCGGCACGCCCGGTCCCGCGGATGCCTCGGCGCGGCGCGCGTCCGTGCTGCCCGCGAACACCGTCGCGCAAATGGAGCAGTTTCGCCGCATGGTGCCGGCCATGAAGCCGCTGCATGTGATTCGAGTATGGAGCGGCGTGGAAAGCTATCTGCCGGATTCGGAGCCGGTGATCGGCCCGAGTTCGAAAGCCGACGGCCTGTTTTACGCGTTCGGCTTTTCCGGCTCGGGCTTTCAGATCGGCCCGGGCGTCGGGGAAACGCTCGCTGAACTGCTGGATACGGGCAGCACGCCGATCGACCTCGGCTCGTTTTCCATCAGACGATTTCAGCACGCGCAGTCGACGCGCGCGGCGTCGGTCACTTCCGAGTCGTAGCCATGAACCAGACCAATCTCATCGACGCGCTCGCTTATATCGAAGCGAATTTCGACAAGACCGTGAGTCTCGCGCAGCTCGCGACACTCTCGGCGTTGAGCGTGTCGCGCTTCGCCACGGTGTTTCGTCAGCAAGTCGGGCTTTCGCCCTACAGATACATCTGCGAATTGCGCGTGCGGCGTGCGCAGACCTTATTGCTTGCGGGCGTGCCGGGATCGGTCGTCGCGAGCGAAGTGGGCTTCTTCGATCAGAGTCATCTGGCGCGTCATTTCAAGCGCTTTTGCGGCATGACGCCGAGTGCGTTCGTCGAGCGCGCGCGCGACAAGGCGCGTTCGGCCGAGCGCGATGCCGGTTTGCGCAAGCGTTTCGTGCAGACCGGGCCGCGGTTATTTGCTTTCGACGATGCGCATGTCGCCTGACGCTTCCTGACACGTTCCGCCTTGCTACAGGAACGTGATGTTTCCCGGGGTCGCGCCGCGCCGCGCGCTCAGAAAATGACGTAGACCTTGCGCATGGTTTCATCGACTTCCCAGGTGCCTTCCGTGTTCGCCGCGAAGAACAGCGTGTCGCCGCCGGTGAAGTGGACAGTGTCTTCGCCATCGGGCGTGAAGCGGCCGCGGCCCGCCAGAAAATGCATGACTTCCGCCTGTTTCACCGAACGCCGATACGTGCCCGGCGTGCATTCGAACACGCCCGTATCGATCGCCTCGCTGCCGGGGATCACCTTCTGCACGCCGGAAATCCTGATCTCCTGCGTGCCGGGAAGACCCGCCGTGCCCCAATCGTCGAGACCCTGAATCCCGATGCTTTGCCTGATCTGCTGAACCTTCATGTCTTCGCCTTTAGAGAGAGGGAATGCGTCGTTCGATCTTGCCGAGCCGCACGACCGTCACGCCCGGGCGCAACTGACGCAGCGATGGCATCACGAGCATGCAATCGTCGTACGGTGTCTCGACGGGCGCGCCGTCCGACCAGCCGATCACGCTGCCCGCTTGCGCAAACACTTCGAGGCCGGTGTAGTCGCCGGCGAAGCGGAAGTCCATGCTCTTCGCGACAACCGGCTGCGTCACGCGCACGACGAGCATCTCAGGCGGCGTTTCGCGAATCCAGTCGGCGGGCAGGTCTTTCGCGTCGATCACGCCCGAGAGCCTGAGAAAGCGCGCCGTCACATCGCGTGCAACCGTGATCGCGCTTGCCTCCCAGTGCTGCCCGCATTCGATCAGCAACGCGTTCTTCGCGCTCGCCGGGTCGCCGAAGCCTTCGTAGTCGCGCATGCGCCGGCCTTCGGGATGACCTTCGTCGCAGATGACGGTCGCAGGCGTGCCGAGTCGCGCCGACAGCGCGATGCCTTTGTCGAGCGGTCCCGCGACGATCAGAGGCTTGCTCTTCTCGTGCATCGAGTGCAGATCGAGCAACAGATCGACGGTATCGATCACCGGCCGCATCGCGCGGGCGCGTCGCAGTTCGCTCGAATCGCGCGTGGTGTCGTCGAGCGTTTTCGTCGCCCATACGCGGTTGAAATCCTGATCGACGAAGCGCGATGTGTCGGGCGCGTTCGCATCGAAGCGCGCATAAGCATCGACGTTGGCGAACGCGAGTGTGAGCTTGCCGCGCCGTGGCCGCAGATTCGCGCGCAACAACGCATCGACGACGATCGCGCCGCACACTTCGTTGCCGTGCGTGAGCGCGTTGATCATCACGTGCGGACCGTCGATGCCCGACTCGAACGTATGCACGAACGGAATGCCCGTATTGCCGGCCGCGTGCGCGGCGATGTCGGGGAAGGTGATTTCGATCGGATAAGCGTTCATTCGAGATTGCCCTGACAGAGATACTTGATCGACAGGTAATCGTCGAGGCCGTACTTCGAGCCTTCGCGTCCATAGCCGGACTCTTTGACGCCGCCGAACGGCGCCGCTTCGCTGGCGATCGCGCCTTCGTTGATGCCGACGAGACCGGCTTCGAGCAGACGCGACACGCGGTCGATACGGCGCACGTCCTGGCTGTAGAAATAGGCCGCGAGGCCGAAGGGCGTGTCGTTGGCGGCGCGGATCGCCTGCTGTTCGTCGTCGAAGCGGAACAGCGGCACCACCGGCCCGAAGGTTTCCTCGCAGCTCAGTTGCATGTCGGGCGTGGCGTCGGCGAGCACGGTCGGCGCGTAATAGTTCGGTCCGCGTTCCGCGACGCGCTTGCCGCCCGTGAGCACGCGCGCGCCGCGTTGCACTGCGTCGTTCACATGGCGCTCGATCTTCTCGACGGCGCGCGCATTGATCATCGGGCCGATCTGCGCGTCGGGATCCGTCGCGGGCGCGACCTTCAATGCGGCGACGCGCCGGGTCAGCAGCTCGGCGAACCTGTCGTAGACCGGCGCCTGCACATACACGCGATTCGGGCACACGCACGTCTGCCCGCCGTTGCGAAACTTCGATGCCATGAGCCCCGCGACGGCGGCGTCGAGATCGGCATCGTCGAACACGATGAAAGGCGCGTTGCCGCCGAGTTCGAGCGACAGCTTCTTGAGCGTCCCCGCCGCTTCGCGCGCGAGATACTTGCCGACCGGTGTCGAACCGGTGAAGGTGATCTTGCGCACGCGGTCGTCGTCGAGCCAGTCCTTGACCGTGTCGACCGCATGGTCGCGCGATGCGCTGACGAGATTCAGCACGCCCGCCGGTACGCCCGCATCATGCGCGAGCAGCGCGAGCGCAAGCGCGGTGAGCGGTGTATCTTCGGCCGGCTTGCCGACCACCGTGCAGCCCGCCGCGAGCGCGGGCGCGATCTTGCGCGCGATCATCGCGAGCGGAAAATTCCACGGCGTGATTGCAGCGACGATGCCCACCGGTTCCTTCACCGCGCTCATGCGTTTGCCGCGCTGCTGCTGCGGAATGATGTCGCCGTAAATGCGCGTCGCTTCGTCCGCGAACCACGCGACGTAGGACGCGCCGTACATCACCTCGCCGCGTCCTTCGGCGAAAGGCTTGCCCTGTTCGAGCGAGATGAGACGCCCGAGCGCGTCCGCATGCTCGACGATCAGCGCATGCCAGCGATGCAGCACGGCGGCGCGATCCTTCGGCAAGGTATCGCGCCAGGCGGGAAAGGCGCGCGCGGCGGCGTCGGTGGCGGCGCGCGCATCGGCGGGGCCGCTGTCGGCGACTTGCGCGATCACTTCGCCCGTCGCCGGGTCGGACACGGCGAAGCGCTTGCCGCTCGCAGCGGCCACCCACTGTCCGTCGATGAAATTGTCGGCGCGCATCAGATCGCGCAGTTCATGGCGTGTCGTCACGATGGTCTCCCTGTTACGCGATCAAATGTGCGATCGCTTCGCCCACTTCGGCGGTGTTCGCGCGGCCGCCCAGATCGCCGGTATGCGGGCCTTCCTTCAGCACGCTTTCGATGGCGGCGAGCATCGCATCGTGCGCGGCGCGTTCGCCGAGAAAGTCGAGCATCATCGCGGCGGACCAGATCATCGCGATCGGATTGGCGATGCCTTTGCCTGCGATATCCGGCGCCGAGCCATGCACCGGCTCGAACAGCGACGGGAAGTTGCGCTCCGGATTCATGTTCGCCGACGGCGCGATGCCGATCGTGCCCGTGCATGCGGGGCCGAGGTCCGACAGAATGTCGCCGAACAGATTGGTCGCGACGACCACATCGAAGCGATCCGGATTGAGCACGAAACGCGCGCACAGAATGTCGATGTGCTGCTTATCCCATTTGATATCCGGATACTGCTGCGCAATTTCCGCGGCACGTGCGTCCCACCACGGCATGCTGATCGAGATGCCGTTGCTCTTCGTCGCGACGGTGAGCGTCTTCTTGCGGCGCTGCGCCAGATCGAACGCGAACTTCAGCACGCGTTCCGCGCCGTGACGCGTGAAGATCGACGTCTGCGACACGAACTCGCGCTCGGTGCCTTCGAACATCACGCCGCCGACCGACGAGTACTCGCCTTCAGTGTTCTCGCGCACGATCATGAAGTCGATGTCGCCCGCGCGACGATTGGCCAGAGGCGAAGGCACGCCGTCGAAGAGACGCGCGGGCCGCAGGTTGATGTATTGATCGAACTCGCGGCGGAACTTGAGCAGCGAACCCCACAGCGAAATATGGTCGGGCACCGTCTGCGGCCAGCCGACCGCGCCGAACAGGATCGCGTCGGCGTTCTGTAGTTGCGCTTTCCAGTCGTCGGGCATCATCTGGCCGTGCTTTGCGTAGTAGTCGCAACTCGCCCATTCGATGTGCGTGTATTCGAGCGCGATGCCGAAGCGCTTGCTGACGGCATCGAGTGCGCGCAAGGCTTCGGGCATCACTTCACGGCCGATGCCGTCGCCGGGAATCACGGCAATACGATATGTGCTGGACATGTGCTACTCCGCGTGGATTGGATCGACGAGAAAAAGCACGCACGTGCAAAGCGTGCGTGCATTCGAATGAAAAGAGAGTGAGGCGCGAGCCTCAGTGATGGTTCTGCGAGAACAGCGTTTCGAGCGGGAAGTGCGTCTTCACGAACGCTGTCTTGATGATGACGTAGCTGAAGTATTTCTCGATGCCGATGCCACGCTCCAGCAGCCCTTCGATAATGCTCTGATAATGGCTCACGCTGCGCGTGACGAACTTGAGCAGATAGTCGTAACCGCCGCTCGCCAGATGACATTCGACGATCTCGTCGACATCTTTCACCGCATTCACGAAGTTGATGAAGTCTTCGCGGCGATGATCGGCGAGCGTGACTTCGGTGAAGACCACCTGCACGTCGCCGAGCTTCTCCAGTTGAATCTGCGCGCCGTAGCCCGCAATGAAACCCGCCTTCTCCAGCCGCTTCACGCGAATCAGGCAAGGACTCGGCGACAGACCGACCGCATCGGCGAGCTCCACGTTGGTGATGCGCCCCCGCTTCTGCAATTGCGAGAGAATACGCAGATCGATTCGGTCCAGCTTGCAGTCTGTGCTCATCGCGGCGGGTTCGGTCTCGCATGTCGGCGGTCGATCGATGTTATCACGCAGCCGCGCGGTTACTGAAGCTCGCTGCGCTTTTCAGCGCGTCGCGCACATCGCTTTGCGCGAGGACCTCGTCGAGCGTTTTCGTGAGGCGCTCGAACAGCATGTCGAAGTTCGCATCCGTATAGCAGAGCGCCGGCGCAAAGCCCAGGATGTTGTCGCCGAACGCGCGAAACACGATGCCGTTGCGATACGCCGCAGCCGCAATGCGGTCCGGCAGTTTCAGCGCCGCATCGAAGCCGCGTTTGCTGGCCTTGTCGGCGACGAGTTCGAGTGCGCCGAGCAAGCCGCGATGACGCGCGTCGCCGACGAGCGGATGCGCGAGCAACGCGTCGAGCCCTTGCGCGAAGCGCGGCGCCTGCGCCTGGGCATTCGCGAGCAAGCCGCCCTCGTGATAGAGCCGCATCACTTCGAGGCCGATCGCCGCGCTCACCGGATGCGCCGAGTACGTATGGCCGTGGCCGATCGCGGCGGAGACATCGCCGCCGTCGGCGATGCCCTGATACACCGCATCGGACATGAGGACCGCGCCCATCGGCGCATAGCCGGCGGTGAGGCCTTTGGCGACCGTCATCAGATCCGGTTCGACGCCTTCCGCTTCGCACGCGAAGAGCGGGCCGGTACGACCGAAGCCGGTGATGACTTCATCGGCGACGAACAGGATATCGAGCTTGCGGCAGGCCTCGCGCATCGCCTTCAGCCAGCCGACAGGCGGCACGATCACGCCGCCCGAGCCCTGAATCGGTTCGCAGAAGAAGGCCGCGACGCGCTCCGCGCCCAGCTCCGCGACCTTCGCTTCGAGCGCATGCACCGAGGCGGCGATGAGCGCGGCGTCGTCGGCGAAGTCGTTGCGATACGCATAGGGCGACGGAATGTGATGCTGCGTCGCGAGCGGCAGATCGAAGTGGCGATGGAACGCGGGCAACGCGGTCAGTCCCGCGCCGATCGACGACGAGCCGTGATAGCCGCGTTGCAGCGCGATGAAGTGCTTCTTCGCCGGCCGCCCGGTTGCGTTGTAGTAATGCGTGATGAAGCGCAGCGCGGAATCGACGGCATCCGAGCCGCCGAGCGTGAAGTACACATGCGTGAGCGACGCGGGCGCGAGTTCGACGAGCTTCGCAGCCAGTTCGATGGCAGGTTCCGAGCCGAAGTGGAAATAGCCGGTTGCATATGGCAGCTTCGCCATCTGTTTCGCCGCGGCCTCGACGATGCTCGCGTGGCCGTAGCCCGTGTTCACGCACCAGAGGCCGGAGAACGCGTCGAGCAACTGCCTGCCTTCGATATCGCGCAGAAACACGCCATCGGCGGAATCGAGCACGGTGACGCCGCGCGCCTCGTGCGCGCGATAGCTGACGACGGGATGAATCAGATGTTTGCGGTCGGACTCGACCAGCGACTGAATCGGCATGATGCGCGCTCTCTCTGTTTGGACACGGTTCGGAATGGCTCGTGACCGTTTCATACTAGTGGCAGAGCCGTATCGCGCGCATCGCCAAAAAAATCGCCAAAAAGCAAATCTGCCGCGTTTTGCGGGGGCGGCACGGCATTTTGTGCTGCGCGGCCCGCGCGATGCCTTCGATAGTCTTCAGTAGCCTCGCGTGCGGTCGATTTCGCCGATCATGCGCTCGCCGGCGCGATGCCGCCGCAGGTTTTCGATCACGACATCGACGGCGCTTTCCGGGCGCGTCGCGCTCGCGATATGCGGCGTCAGACGCACGCGCGGATGCGTCCAGAACGGATGCGTCGGCGGCAGCGGCTCGGGATCGGTCACATCGAGAATGGCGGCATGAAGATGACCGCTGTCGAGCGCATCGAGCAGATCCTGCTGGATCACTTGCGGACCGCGCCCGACGTTGATGAACGACGCGCCGCGCGGCAAGGTCTCGAACACGTCCCGGCGCAGAAGCCCGCGCGTGGCATCGGTGAGCGGCAGCAGGCAGACGAGGATATCGGTGCGGGCGAGGAACGCATCGAGCGAATCGGCGCCCGCGTAACATTCGACGCCCTCTATATCATGCGACGAGCGGCTCCAGCCCGCGCACGGAAAGCCGAACAGGCGCAGCGTCCTGAGCACCGTGGTGCCGAGCATGCCGAGGCCGAGCACGCCGATACGCCGCGTCGACGCGGCGCGCACCGGCATCTCGCGCCACACGCGCTCGCGTTGCTGCGCGGCGTAATCGAAGAGATCGCGATGAATCGTGAGCACTGCCTGCGTCACGTATTCCACCATGCCCTCGACGATGCCCGGCTCGGTCATCCGCACGACCGCGACATGCGGCGGCACGCTCGACAGATCGAACTGGTCGATGCCCGCGCCGACCGAGAAGATCACTTCGAGATTCGGCAGCGTCTGCATGATGTCGGCGGGCGGCTGCCATGCGGCGAGATAGCGCACGGCGGCGGCGTCGCCGATATCGGGCCACAAACGAAACGGCGTCTGCGGCGCCTTCAGTGCGAACTGCTGCGCCCATTGCCTGCCCCGTTCGGCATCGGCCTTATAGAGGATCGTCATGGGCCTCAACCCAGTGCCTGATTGACGATGCCGAATTGCGCAACCGACGCGTCCTGCGCCGGCACGCCATTGCGCGCCATCTTGATGACGGTATCGACGCGCCTGAGCCCGATGCCTTCGAGCCACGGCGACAGGCCGCTTTCGTCCGGCGTGTCGATGCGCACGAACTTGCCTTCGTTGCGCGCGAGCCAGTGCGCCGTGAGCGCCTGCGCGCGGCGCATGTGTTCACGATCGGCGCTGCTTGCCACGACCGGGCCGATGGCGAGTCCGCGCCCGAACTCACGGATCAGCGAAAAGCCGAGCGTTTGTCCGTCGCGTTGCAGCAGCACGCCTTCGGCCACGTTCAACAGCGCAGGCAGCAGCGCGCTTCTGTCGAGACCGCTTGCCCGCGATGCGAGCGCGACGAGCGTATCCGTATCGTCGGGCTCGATCGCGCGCAGGCTCTCGCCCGGCAACAAGTCGATGCGCGGCACGGTGAAATCCGCGCTCTGATGCTGATGAATCGCGCCGCAGCGCGTGAAGCCGAGCTTCGCATAGAGCGGCTCGCCGGCAGGCGTCGCGTGCAGCATGGTGACGCGGTTGCCGAGCGCTTCGAGCAAGCGTTCCATGAGCACGCGGCCGATGCCTTTGCCCTGTTGGTCCGGCGCCACGATCACCATGCCGAGCGATCCGCCGCCCGCGCCGTACGTCCAGTACAGCGCCGTGCCGACCACGCGTGCGCCGTCCTGCGCGACGAACCCTGCGCCGGCATCGACGACGAAGCGCCAGTCGTCGGCGCGATGCGGCCATTTGACCTCGACCGACAGCGCGTGCGCGGCGGGAATGTCGTCGGCGGTAAAGGGGCGATAGAGAAGAGCGGATCGTTCGGCGGCGGGCACGGCTTGCTCCAGATAACGGGTCCCGGCGACTTTGACATGCCGCCGTGCGCGCGGATAGGACGATTCTGCTGCGTTTCAACGTCCGGGTTTACCGCCATGTTCCATCAAAATTTACAGACATAGAATCCGTAAAAATACATCAGGTTCAAAAATGGACACGATGTATCAAAACGGGACGCGGGCAACACGGCGGTGCATCGGACAGCCTTCGTTCAGACGAAACCATTTCGGAGCACGAAGTTCATGGGCGAAATCCGGGTGGAGACGCGCGATGCCATACGCGTGCTGACCATTTGCAACGAGCGCATCCGCAATGCGTTCGATGAAGCGATGTCGGTTGCGCTGCTCGACGCGTTCGACCAAGCCGAGGCGGACGCGCGCATCCGCGTCGTGATCGTGACCGGCGCGGGCGATCTCGCGTTCTCCAGCGGCCACGATCTGAACGAACTCGCCTCCGGCGCGCATGCGCGCAGCACGGTCGGCGAAGCGCCGTTCGTGCGGCCGCTGACCATGCGCAAGCCCGTGATCGCGGCCATCAACGGCCATTGCTGGGCGGCGGGTTTCATGCTCGCGCTGTCCTGCGATCTGCGCGTCGCGAGCGAGAACGCCGTGTTCGGCTCGCCCGGCGCGCGTCTCGGCATTCTTCCGGAAGGCGGCCAGCTTTATCGTCTGCCGCAACTGATCGCGCCGGCGCGGGCGCTCGAAATGATGATGACCGCCGAGCCGATGAGCGCCGCGCAAGCCGCGCGCTTCGATCTCGTGTCGCGGCTCGTGCCGCCCGGCCGTGCGCTTGACGAAGCAATCGAACTGGCGCAGGTCATCGCGCAACGCTCGCCCGCGGTCGTGCAGGCGGTGAAGTCGGGCGTCAATCTCGGCCTGCGCGACGGCACCTGCACGGCCGAGCGTTACGAAGCCGATATGGCGCGCACGCTGCATCAGGGCGCCGACGCGCGCGAGGGCATCGCCGCGTTCCTCGAAAAGCGCGCGCCGCGTTTCGCCGACGTGGCGCCGCTCGTCCCTTCCGATCACTCCGGAGCCTGATCCGAACATGGCCATTCCTCACCCGTTGCATCGCTTGTTCAAGCCGCGGCACGTCGCGTTGCTGGGCGTATCGAAAGACAGGAACAAGGCGGGCTACAAGTTTCTGCGCGCTTTGCTCGATGCCGGTTTCGCCGGGCAAATCTCGCTGCTCGGACGGCAGTCCGGCGAACTCGAAGGCCTGCCGATCCACACCGACGCGCGAACGCTGCCCGCCGACATCGACGTCGCCTTCAATCTGCTCGGCCCGGCGCAGACGCCCGCGGTGCTCGAAGCGGCGGCGGAGCGCGGCACGGCCTTCGCCGTGGTGTTCACGGCGGGCTTCGCGGAGATGGGCGACGAGGGCGCGCGCCTGCAAGCCGACATGGTGCGCGCCTGCAATGCGCACGGAATGCGGATCGTCGGGCCGAACTGCATGGGCCTGTTCAATCTTCCGCTGGGACTGAATCTCACCGAGATATCGCCGCTGCCGGCGGGACATGTGGCGCTCGTCTCGCAAAGCGGCAATGTCGCGGTGACGTTGTGGGATCAGGCGCGCAAGCACGATGTCGGATTCTCGTGCTTCGTCGGCTTCGGCAATCAGGCCGATATCCCGATGCACGAATACATCGACTATCTCGGCCACGACGACGACACGCGCGTCATCGCGATCTATCTCGAAGGCTTGCGTCCCGCGAGCGGCGATGCGTTCTTCGAAGTCTGCGCGCGCGTGAGCCGCATCAAGCCGATCGTCGTGCTGAAGGGCGGGCGCACATCGGCGGGGCGGCGTGCGGCGGAGTCGCATACGGCGTCGCTGTCGTCGGCGGAACGCGTGTATCGCGCGTTGTTCGAGGAAGCGGGCGTGGTCGAGGTGGCGCAGATGGAGCATCTGTTGCCGGTCGCCGAAGCGTTGATGCGCTGCCCGCCGATGACCGGCGACGACGTGGCGATCGTCGGCTCGGGCGGCGGCCACTCGACCGTCTGCACCGACGAAGTCGAGTCGGTCGGCCTGCGCGTGCCGGAGTTTCCGGCGGAACTCGTCGACACATTGAGCGGCCTGTTGCCGTCGTGGGCGCCGAAGAAGAATCCCGTCGACATGACCGGCGCGTACATCAACGATCCCAGCCTGTTCGCCACGCTCACCGAACTCGTGATGACGACGTGTCCGTCGCTCGACGCCGCCGTGAATTACGGACTCTACGGCCTGTGGAAGGACGGCATGCTCGCCGAGGACAGTCCGCACGATTACGTGAGCGCCGCGCCCTTGCTCGGCGCATTGCAGACGCGGCTCGGCAAGCCGCTCGTGTTCTACACGCCCTATGCGGACCGCCCGCATCCGTCATTTACCGCGATGCGCGAAGCGGGCGTGCCGTGCTTCGATACGGTGGCATGCGTTGGCGTGGCGCTCGCGGCGCTGCGTCAGCGCGGACGGTTTCTGGCGCGGGCAAGCGAGCCGCTGCCTCATCGGACTGAAGCGGCGACATTGGCATCGGCATCGGGCCGCTACGACACCGAAGTCGCCGCCTATGCACTGCTCGCCCGCTACGACGTGAAGCTTCCCACCGTGCTCACCGCCGATTCGCCGGAAGCGGCCGCGGCGGCCAGCGAGCGGATCGGCTATCCGGTCGTCGTCAAGGCGATCCTGCCGGGCGTCGCGCACAAGAGCGATATCGGCGGCGTGCGCACCGGTCTCGGCGACGCCGCCACGGTGCTCGATGCGGCACGCCGGATCGCGATCAGCGTAAGCGACGCGCCCGGCGCGCCGGTGCTCGACGGCTTCACCGTCACGCGTGATTTCGGACGCCGCCGCGAGCTGATTGTCGGCGTGCGGCGCGATGTGTCGCTGGTGTCGCTCGGCATCGTCGGGCTGGGCGGCGTGCTGACCGAAGCGCTCGACGATGTCGCCGTGGTCCTGCTGCCCGCCACGCCCGCCCGCGTCGCGCGTGCGCTTTCGCGGCTCACGAGTGCGCGCGCGTGGGGCGCATTTCGCGGCGAGCCGGAAGTGTCGCCCGGTGCGCTCGCCGATCTCCTCAATCAACTCGATGCCGCGCTGCGCTCCGATCCCGCGATCGACAGCGTGGAGTGCAACCCCGTCATGGTCGTCGGCCGGGAGCTGGTTCCCGTCGATGCCGCCATCGCAGTGACCGACAAGGAGCCGATGTGACCATTCCGATGCCGCTGGTCCAGATGCAGGACAACGTGACGACGATCACGCTCAATCGTCCCGAGAAGCTGAATGCGCTCACGCCCGAGATCTACGCGTTCATCGGCGAGCGCGTGAACGAGGCGAGCGCGGACCCGGCGTGCCGCGCGGTGGTTCTGCGCGGCAACGGCCGGGCCTTCTCGGCAGGCTTCGATCTGACGCTGGAAATGGGCGAGCGCACGCACGAAGAGCGTCTGCATTCGCTGCATGAAATCGCCAACCGGGCGCGCTGGGCGGTGTGGCGCTGCAAGAAGCCGGTGATCGCGGCGATCCACGGCTACTGCATGGGCGGCGCGTTCGAACTCGTGCTGCCGTGCGACTTCACCATCGCCGCCGAAAGCTGCCGGCTCGGCGAACCGGAGATTCTGTTCGGCGAAGGGCCCGCGTTCATCATGGTGCCGTGGCTCGTCAATCACAAGATCGCGAAAGACATCTTGCTGACGGGGCGGCAATTCACGGCGGCCGAAGCGTTACGCATGGGCATCGTTACGACAGTCGTGCCCGACGATGCGCTCGACGCCGAAGTCGATGCGCTCACGCGCACGCTGTGCCGCCTGCCGCCGTCGGCGGTGACCATCAACAAGGTGGGCATCAACCGCGCGTACGAGGCGCAGGGCATGGCCGCGCATATCGACAGCTGGGTGGAGGCGGCCGCGTATCTGTCCTTCATGGACGACGAAGCGCGCAGCGAATTCCAGCGCCGCGTGATGCAGGAAGGACCGAGCGCCGGGATCGCGTGGCGCACGCAGTACTACGCCGGCGGCAAAGCCTCCGAAAGGACATAGCGCCATGCTGCATCTGATCGGCAAGCAGATCGGGCTCGGCCTGTGCGTCGTGCTCACGGCGATGACGCTCACCTTCTTCATGGTGCGGCTGAGCGGCGATCCGACGGCGCAGATTCTTCCTCAGGACGCGAGCGCCGAACAGCGCGTCGCGCTGCAAAAGCGGCTCGGGCTCGACCGCTCGGTGCCGCGCCAATACCTGACGTATATGGAAGGCGCGGCGCAGGGCGAGTTCGGCAGTTCGTATTTCGACGGCGACACCGTGACCTCGATCATCATGCGCCGCCTGCCGAACACGGTGCTGCTCGCCTGTACGTCGCTCGTGATTGCGCTGGTGTTCGCGATCCCGCTCGGCCTGCTGGCAGCGACGCGGCGCGGCGGACTGCTCGACCGGTCCGTGCAGGTCGTGAGCGTGATGGGCGCGTCGGTGCCGTCGTTCTGGATGGGTCTCCTGATGATCCAGATCTTCGCGGTCGGCTTCGGCTGGCTGCCGACTTATGGCATTGGCGGCTGGCGGCATCTCGTGTTGCCCGCGCTGACGCTCGCGCTGTACGTGTTCCCGGGCATCACGCGGCTCACGCGCTCGTCGATGCTCGAAGTGCTGCCCGCCAGCTACGTCAACGCCGCGCGCGCGAAGGGCATGCCGGAGCGCCGCGTGATTTTCCGCACCGTGCTGCGCAACGGCATCGTGCCGGTGCTCGCGTTGATCGCGCTCGAAATCGGCACGCTGTTCGGCGGCGCGGTGCTGACCGAGACCGTGTTTTCGTGGCCGGGCATCGGACGGCTCGCGATCGAATCGATCCAGCGGCGCGATTTTCCCATCATTCAGGGCGTGGTCGCGTATGTCGCGGTCATCTTCGCGGTCATCACGGTGGGGGTCGAGATCGTGATCCGCATCGTCAATCCGAGGCTGAGGACAACATGACGCCTTCCGCTCCCGCCGTATCGCCGTGGCTGCGGCTGCGCCGCCGGGTCGCGCGCCAGCCGGTGATGATCGTGCTGTGCATGGCGTTCCTCATGCTCACGCTGATTGCCGCGCTCGGCGGCGATGCCCTCACGCCGTTCGATCCGACCTTTCAGGATCTCGGCAGCCGCCTGCTTCCCGCCGGCGCCGTGGGCGCGGAAGGGCGCTACTGGTTCGGCACGGATGCGCTCGGCCGCGACGTGCTCTCGCTTCTGATCATGGGCGCGCGGCCCGCGTTGTTCGTGTCGGTGGCGGCAGTCGCGCTCGCCGCCGCGCTCGGCATCTGCGCGGGGATTTTCGCGGGCTATCGCGGCGGGCGCATCGCCGATCTGCTGCTGTATCTGTCGAACATTCAGCTCTCGTTTCCGTTCTTTCTGCTCGCGATCACGATTGTCGGGATTCTGAGCCCGAGCGTGCCGCTCGTGATTGCGGTGATCGCGCTCGGCAGCTGGGTGCCGTTCGCGCGCGTGACTTATTCGGACACCAACCAGATTCGACAGCTCGAATACGTCGAGGCCGTGCTCGTGATGCGCGGCAGCACCTGGCGCGTGTTGCTGCGGCACATTCTGCCCAACGTGCTGCCGAACGTGCTGGTGCTCGCGACCTTCGCGCTCGGCACGGCCATCGTGATGGAAAGCGGGCTGAGCTTCGTCGGTCTCGGCGTGCCGACCGATACGCCGACCTGGGGACGCATGCTCAGCGAAGGCCGCGACTACATGGATACCGCGTGGTGGCTCACCGTGTTTCCGGGTTCCTGCATTTTCCTGCTCGTCCTGTCGATCAACGTGCTCGGCGAGCAATTGCGCGATTCGTCCGATCCCAAGCTGAACCGGCGTTGATGACGCCGTTTGCCCACATCCACCGACGCATTTCAAGCCAGAAGGGGTAGCTCATGAAAGCGGGAGATATCGTTGCGACAGGTTCCTTCGTCACCGCGGCCTTGCGCGCATGCCGCACGCTGACATGCGCGGCGCTCGTCTGCGCGGCGTGGCCCGCCGCGCACGCTGCGCCCACGGCCGCGACCGAAGTTCGCGTGGCGCTGAGCGGCGGCATCGACCAGCTCGATCCCGCGCGCACGGCGAACGGTCCGGATATGGCGATCATGAGCCAGATCTACGATACCTTGCTCGCGCTCGACCCCAACAGCGGCAAGCTCTTGCCGAACGTGGCGTCGTCGTACACGGCGAAAGAGCCGACGCTCTGGGAGTTCAAGCTGCGCAACGACGTCAAGTTTCAGGACGGCCAGCCGCTCACCGCCGAGGACGTGAAGTATTCGATCGACCGCATCCGCAACCCGGCGATGAACTCGCCGCATGCATCGCAGATCGCGTCGATTTCGGAGGTGATCGTCGTCGATCCGCAGACAGTGCAGATTCGCACGAAAGCGCCCGATCCGCTGCTGCCGCGGCGCATGCAGCCTATCGGCGGAAGCGGGCGCGTGTTCATCGTGCCGAAGCATTACTTCGAATCGCACAGCCAGCAGGAAGTCAACGACAAGCCGCTCGGATCGGGTCCCTACAAGCTGACCGAATGGCGCAAGGGAACGTCGCTCACGCTGGAGCGCAATCCGGCTTACTGGAACACGGCGCCGGATGTCGCGACCGGGCGCTTCACCTTCGTGCCGGAGAATTCGACGCGCGTCAACGCGCTGCTGCAAGGGGAAGTCGACATCATCCAGCGCGTGCCGATTGCCGATGTGGACCGCATCGAGAAGTCGCAGAACGCGAAGATCGTCTCCAGCATGGACGGCCTCGTGCACACGCTGCTGCTCGATTCGCGCAAGCCGCCGTTCAACGACATCAAGGTGCGCCAGGCGTTCGTCGAATCGCTCGACATGAACAACATCGTGACGCATCTGCTCGGCAAATACGGCCGCGTGCTGGGCACGCCGATGGCGCCGACCGTCGTGCAGTTCGACAAGTCGATCAAGCCCTACGCCACCGACCGCAAGGGCGCCAAGGGCTTGCTGGACGGCAAGACGGTCGATCTCAAGACCTATACGTCGGATGGCCGTTACGTGAACGACCGCGACATCTATCAGGCGATCAACGCGCAACTCGGCTCGACGGGCTTCAAGGTGAGCCCGCAAGTGATGGAATGGGGGCGTCTGATCGGCATGATGCAGAGCCGCAGCGGCGGGCCGTTCTACATCATCGGCTGGGATTTCGGCGAAGGCGACGCGAGCAAGATCAACTCCTTCCTCAATTCGAGTTCGCCGCTCAGCGTGACGGCCGACCCCGAGTTCGACAAGCTGGCGGCGCAGGCCGGCGGCCAGATGGACGACGCGAAGCGCGCCGAGGACTGGAAAGCCGCCCAGCGCCTCGTGCACGACCGCTATTACGTCGCGGCGGTGTGGCAGGCCGCGTCCATCTACGGCTTCTCGAAGCGGCTGCAATGGGACGCGCGTTTCGGCGACAACTTCGACCTCGCCACGGTCAAGGTTTCGGCGAAATGAACGTGTCCACCTTGCGCAGCGGCGCGGATACGCCGGTCCTCGATGTCGCCGACCTGAACGTGTCGTTCAGCACCCGCGCGGGCGAAGTGCGGGTCGTGCGCGACTTGAGCTTTCGCGTCGGGCGCGGCGAAGTGTTCGCCGTGATCGGCGAGTCGGGTTCCGGCAAGTCGACAATGGCGCAGGCCGTGATGGGCCTCCTCTCCGGCCAGGCGAATACGACCGGGCGCATCACGCTGTCCGGCCAGCCGATTTCGAGTCTCGCGCCGCGCGCACGCCGCCGCCTGTGCGGCGAGCGCATGGCGCTGATCAGCCAGGACGCGCTCGCGGCGCTCAATCCGTGCACGACCGTCGGCTTCCAGATTGCCGAGACGCTGATGGTCCATCGCGGCATGTCGCGCCGCGCGGGCATGCGGCGTGCCGTCGAACTGCTGGCGCTGACCGGCATTCCGTCGCCGGATGAGCGCGTGCATCGCTATCCGCACGAGTTTTCGGGCGGCATGCGCCAGCGCGCGCTGATTGCGATTGCGCTCGCGCTTGAACCCGATCTGCTGATCGCCGACGAGCCGACCACCGCGCTCGATGCCACCATCAAGGCGCAGATTCTCCAGTTGCTGATGCGGTTGCGCGGCGAACTCGGCATGGCGGTGCTGATCGTCACGCACGATATGGGCGTCGTCGCGCGCATGGCCGACCGCATGCTCGTGATGTACGCCGGGCGCGCGGTCGAGACGGGTCCCGTCACCGAAGTCTTCGATGCGCCCGCGCATCCGTACACGCGCGCGCTGCTCAAGGCGATGCCGCGTCTCGATTGTCCCGGCGAGCCGCTGCGCGCGATCGCCGGTGCGCCGCCCGCGCCGCAGGCCATTCCCACGGGTTGCGCGTTCCATCCGCGCTGCGCGCTTGCCGTGCCCGCGTGTTCGGCCGACGTGCCGCAGCCGATCGTGTTCGCCGGCGGCCGCATGTCCCTGTGCCGCTTCTCTCCGGATGAGGTCCGATATGCCGAACGTGCGTGAGCTGACGCCACCCGCCGACGAGGTCCCGGTGCTGCACGCCGCCGGTCTGTGCAGGCGCTTTCGCATCTCGCGGCCCTGGCCCGCCGCGCCGCTATGGCTCGACGCAGTCGACGACGTCACGCTCTCGCTCGGACGCGGCAAGACGCTCGGCATCGTCGGCGAATCGGGCTGCGGGAAGTCGACGCTGTCGCGCATGCTCGTCGGCATTCTCGCGCCAAGTGCAGGCACGTTGCATGTCGATGGCGTCAACCTCGCGCAGTTGCGCGGCGATCGCTGGCGCGAAGTGATGCGCGACGTGCAGATGGTGTTCCAGTCGCCCTATACCGCGCTCAATCCGCGTTTGAAGATCGGCGAGATCGTGCGCGAGCCGCTCGATATCCACGAAGCGCATCTGTCGAAGAAGGAGCGCGGCGAACGCGTGATCGCAATGCTCGAACGCGTCGGCCTGCACGCGGGACATGCGGCGCGTTATCCGTATTCGCTGTCGGGCGGGCAGCAGCAGCGCGTGGGCATCGCGCGTGCGCTGGTGCGGCCGGCGCGCGTCGTGATCTGCGACGAACCCGTTTCCGCGCTCGATGTGTCCGTGCAGGCGCAGGTCGTGAATCTGCTGCGCGAATTGCAGGACGATCTGCGCGTGTCGTATGTGTTCGTGTCGCACGATCTGGCCGTGGTCGCCAACATCTCGCACGATATCGCGGTGATGTATATGGGCCGCGTGGTCGAATCCGGCGCCGCGCGCGATGTGTTGCAGACGCCGCGGCATCCGTACACGCAGGCGCTCGTCGATAGCGCCAACGTGCCGGACCCGCGCGTCGAGCGTTCGCGTACGCCGCGCGTGCTGGCAGGCGATCTGCCGCGTCCGACCGATCCGCCGAGCGGTTGCCGCTTCCGCACGCGCTGCTGGATGGCACAGGACATCTGCTCGAAATCGACGCCGGCGCTGATCCATCGTTCCGGCGCGCCGCAGCGCGTGGCTTGCCACTTTGCCTGACACCTTCTTCGATAACTTCAACATGCCCAACACATCCTCGTCTTCCTTGCATGTGGCCATCGTCGGGGCTGGCGTGATCGGCGCGATGAGCGCGTGGCGCCTCGCGCGGCGCGGCGTCAAGGTCACGCTGTTCGACCGCTATGCACCCGCGCACGATCGCGGCGCGACCGGCGGAGAAAGCCGCGTCTTTCGCGTCGCCTGCAAGGAGGGCGCGAAGCACGTTCCGCTGGTGCGCGAAAGCCTCGCGTTATGGCGCGAACTCGAAGGCGAAGCGAATCAGCGGCTGCTGTATCAGACCGGTGTCGCGACCATCGGCACGCCGTCCATGCCCGGCATGCGCGCGATTCGCGAGACGGCCACGCAGTTCGATCTGCGGCTCGACGTGCTCGAACGTGACGCCGCGCTCGCGCGCTTCCCGCAGTTTCGTCTCGCGTCCGGCGAGATCATGCTGTTCGATCCCGAGGGCGGCGCGCTGCGCTCCGATCTCGCGGTGCTGTCGGCGGTGGAACGCGCGGTCGCATGTGGCGCAACGTTGCGCAGCTACACGAGTGTCGATGCCGTCGAGCCGTTCGACGATCACGTCGCGCTGAAGATAGGCGGCGCGACGGAGACGTTCTCGCACGTTGTCATGGCGCCGGGCGGCTGGGCTTCGTTCGAGCCGGCGCTGGCCGCGCTGCCGCTCGTCACGCGCCGCATTGCGCTCGGCTGGTTCGCGCCGCGTGTGCCGGCGGAGTTCGGCATCGACCATTCGATCGTGCTGATGCACTTGTTCGAAAGCGGCTACTTCTACATGTTCCCGTGCATGGACGGCGCGACTGTCAAAGCCAGCTGCAATATCGGCGGCTGGCCCGCGCTCGATGCGCCGCATGCACTGCCGCGCAGCCTGCCCGCCGATGAACTCGCGCATCTGCGCCGCACCGCGGCCGAAGTGGCGCCGGGTCTGCGTGCGGACCCGGTGCGCATCGGCATCTACATGGATGCGTACACGCCCGATGGCGAAGGCCTGCTTGGCGCGCTGCCCGGCGACGAGAAGACGTCGCGCATGTTCGTCGCGACCGGCTTCTCGGGGCACGGCTTCAAGTTCTCGCCGGCCATCGGCGAGGCGGTGGCGCGGCTCGTCGTGGAAGGCGAAGCGGGCGGCCAGGTCGCGCATCTGGATGTCGCGCGGTTTCAGGACGCGCGCACGCCGCAGCGGCGTGCAGGCACGCGATGATCCGGCGGCGAGCGTTCGGTAAAATGCAGCCCTATGAACGTCACACAGGGGAATACGATGATGGAAGAGTCGCCTGTCGAGGCACGCGACGTACCGTCGTCGCTGCGGTTCGAGGAGATGCTCGCGGCCAAGACGCTGGACCGGTCATTGTCGAAGCGCGAGCGAACGCGTTACGTCTTCATGACGATCGCGGCGCGCTTCCTGCAGGACAATCCCGCGCAGAATCCGACTGTCGAATATCTGCTCGAACAATCGGGTCTCGCACGCTCCACGTTTTATAACCACTTCAAGGACATCGAGAATTGCGTCTTCGAGGTGCTGAGCATGTTCTTCGAGTACATCGAAGGCAGCCGCGTGAGCAGCTCGCGCAAGCTCAAAGCCTATGACGCCATTCTCGAAGCGAACCTCTGGTATTCGCGGGCCTATGCGTCGAATGCGAACCTGTTCACGGCCATTCATCGCAATGCCGAACTGTGCAAGATTCGCGAACTGCGCAACGACCAGTGGGCGATGAAAGTGGTGCATGTCTCGGGACGGCGGCGCGGGCGCGAGTTCACCGGCGCGGAGCGCATCGAGTATGCGGGGACCATCCGCATTTTGATCACGATGACCATCGAAACCCTGAGCGAGCGGTTCATCAACAAAGATGCGTTGATCAGCGAAGCATTCCCCGGCGCGGACGATATCGCAACCCGCATCAGCGGCATCTGGCACGAAGTGATGAAGCGCTATGAAGAGATGCCAGCCGCAAGCGCAGGCTGAGCGCCCGGGTGTCGGGGTGCGACAAAAACACGACACGCAAGCCCCTTCTGTAGCGATCGAACAAATAAAAAACGCCTGCTTGACGACAGCCGAAAGTGCCGTATGATGCTCTTCATATTGCAGTGCAGCAAAACGCATTGACGGTCCTGAATTTACGGGCCTGTTGGATCCCTAAAACTTCAGGAGCGGTATATGTTTCCTTTCTTCAGTCAACAGACAACTTCGATCCCGGCAACGGGCCTGCAAACGTTCGTGAACGTCTCGAAGCGTTACGCAAGCGGCCTTCAGCAGATTGCCGATCTGAACGTGCAGACCATCAAGACCGTGTTCGAGGAAGGCAATGCGGTCTTTCGTGCCGGTCCGAACGCCAAGCCGGCTGACATGCTGAGCTGGCAATCGACGCTCTTCGCGGAAGCGCCCGAGAAAGCCGCGGCTTATACGCGGCATTTTCTGGAGATCGTCCGCTCGACGCAGACCGACATGTTCAACGAGGCGCGCGCGCCGCTGGCGCAGGCCGGCGCCGGAATGAAGCAAGCGTTCGAATCGGCGACGCCTGTCGCACTTTTCTCGAACGCAAAGCAGAAGGCGACCCACGTCGCCGACGAAGCGGCATAAGCCATCCATATTGCGACCTCTCGCTCGACGCATCATTGTCGACTCGAAGCCCGCCTCGAGCGGGCTTTTTTATGCCCTTCGACACAATAGGAATAACCGATGAATCCCTTCCATCCGCTCGCGTGGGCGCACGATACGTTCTGGTCGCTCTTTACGCACGGAACCGTGGGTCTCACGGCGCATTCGTTCGACGATGCGGATACCGCGACCGCACGCCCCGTGGTTCAGCCGCGTCCGGTAGTCGAAACGCCACGCGCTTACCGGCAAGCGGAATTGCCGCAGGAAGCCATCGGCATGACATGGTCGAGCGAACGCTTCGAGCATGAGGGCACGACGTATGACGTCAAGCTCTATATCCCGAGTGCTTACGACGGTCGTCCGCTGCCGATGATCGTCATGCTGCACGGCGCGCAACAAGACTCGGACGACTTCGCGACGGGGACTGAGATGAACGTCGTCGCGGAGGAGCGGGGCTTTATCGTCGTTTATCCGGAACAGCCGGAAAGCTCGAATCCGCTGAAATGCTGGAATTGGTTTTTGCCCGCGAATCAGATGCGCGAATCGGGCGAAACGGCGGCGATCGCGGCGCTCACGCGTGACGTCATGGCGCGCTACAACGTGGATGACGCGCGCGTCTATGTCGCCGGTATGTCGGCGGGCGGCGCGCTGGCCGTCAATCTTGCCGTGACGCATCCCGATCTTTACGCGGCTGCCGCGGTGCACTCGGGGCTTGCGTTCGGTGTCGCCGACGAACAAATTTCCGCCCTCTGCGCAATGAACGACGGCCGAGGCAAAGTTCGTCTGCCGCAGGCATCGTTCGCGGCATCCGGGACGCGCGCCGTGCCGTTGATCGTCTTTCACGGCGATGCCGACGACACCGTGCATCCGCTCAACAGCGAACAGATCGTGGAAATGAGTCGGCTCATGCACTGCGATGTCGAAGGCGCGCTGCCGAGCGCCGCAGCGCGCGCCGGCCGCCACGAAGACGGCCACGCTTATACGCAACGCGTGTTTCACGATCGTGACGGCGTGCCGGTCGGCGAGCAGTGGCTCGTGCACGGACTCGGCCACGCATGGTCGGGCGGGCATCCGGACGGCACGCATACGGACGCGCGCGGTCCGCACGCATCGCGGGAGATTGTCCGCTTCTTCGATCAGTTCGCGATCGATCGCACGGCGATTCAGGGCGATGTGTGCGGCCGTAGTGAGATGAGTTTGCCCTGAACCACGCGCACGATTGTCGTGGGCATCGGCGCCGCGCTGGTACCCGCCGAAGCCGACGAGTCCCGCCGCGCCGTCACGAAGGCGCTCCCATATGCCGATGCAGAAACGCCGCCGCGAAATCGAGCGCCTGCCGCGCCGCTTCGAGTTCGGCGACATTCTGCTGAAACACGTGATGCATGCCGGTCCATTCCTGAAGCGTCACGTCATGGCCGCGCGCGTGCGCGCGTAGTGCGTAACGCAAGGCGTCGTCGTAGAGAATTTCGTCCGAGCCGACCTGAACGAGCAGCGGCGGCAGGCGGTCCGGCACGGCAAGCAATGGCGACGCGCGCGGATCGTCCGCCGCCGCGTGACCGACATAGCCACGCGCGGCTTCGCGCAACGCGCCTTCGTCGAGCAATCGTTCGACGGCGGCCCGTTCGCGCATGCTCGCGCCGCTCAAGGTCAGATCGGCCCACGGCGAGAACACCACGGCGGCGGATGCGTCGCCCGTTTGCGCCAACGTGGCCAACGTCAAGCCGCCGCCCGCCGAATCGCCGATCACGCCGACCTTGCCGACCTTGCCGATACGGCTGCGCAATCGTTCGAGCGCGGCCGCCGCGAAATCGATCGCGACAGGCAACGCGGATTCGGGCGCGAGCGGATATTCGAGGATGAACGTCGTGCGCCGCGCACGCGCCGCGATCTGGCTCACGAAACCGCGATACGCCGGCGCCGTGCCCATCACATACGCGCCGCCGTGCAGAAACAGTAACGCCTGATCATCGACCGGATGCGCGGGCACGCAGACCCAACCGGGCAGCGCGGGATCGGTCGAGGGATGCAGCGCGACATCGGGCGCAGGCGGTGTCGTCGCGAAGAATGCGTCGTAGGCGATGCGCGGCGCGGTCTTCGCGAGCGGTGCCGACCAGAAGCGCCGGAACGTGTCGTGCAGCGCGGGCAGCGCGTCACGGTCGGCGCGGGACAGCGGAAACACATCGATCGTCAAACCGTCTTGCGTGGTCATGATGGCCTCGTGATGGCGTCAGGGCGCAGCGAAAACGCGCGCCGCGATGTGCTCGGCGATCATCATCGTCGTCAGGTTAGTTGGTGCGCTCGGGATGCCGGGCATGATCGACGCATCGACGACCATCAGTCCTTCGATGCCATGCACGCGGCCTTCGCTGTCGACCACGCCGCCGTCGCCCATCGGCACGGTGGAGGTCGGATGCGCGTAGGCGTCGAGATTGCCGAGGATCACGGATTCGAGACCGGCGTCCGATACCGCCGCGCCGGGCGTCATCTCTTCGGCAACGGTCGCGGCGAACGCCTTCGAGCGGCCGATGCGCCGGGCAATTTGCACGCACTCGATCATGCGGCGGCGATCCCGCGCCGTCGTAAGAAAGTTATAGACGATGCGCGGTGCGCTGCGCGGATTGCGATCGGTCAGACGCACGTAGCCGACGGATTCGGGCTGCGTCACCGATGCCGCGAGCACGAGCGCGCCGCCTGTCGGCGAGAGCGCCGGATCGAACAGATGCGTCGCCGAGACGTGCAGGTCGAGGTCGCCGGGCATGGCCTCGGTTGACGCTGCCCACAGGATCGCGCCCGCAGCCGGAAACATGCCGTTCGCGCCGGGCTTGAGCGCATAAATGTTGTAGTAGAACGGATGCTCCTGCAGCCGTTCGCCCACCGGCAAGTCGGCGACGTGCGCAATGCCCAGCTCGCGCAGATGGTCGGCCGGCCCGATGCCCGAGCGCATCAGGATCGCGGGACTGCCGAACGCGCCCGCGGAAAGAATCACGGTCCGCGCCCGATACGCGACGCCGTTCGCATCGAGCACGCCCGATGCGCGCGCGCCGTCGAACAACACGCGGTCGATCTCCACGCCGCCCTTGATTGTGAGGTTCGGGCGCGCGCGCACGCCGTCGTCGAGAAACGCGATGCCGGTGTTGATGCGTCGTCCCGAGATCACGTTGAGCGGATAGGGCGAGACGCCCGCCTGCTCCTCGCCGTTGAAGTCCTCCACATACGCGAAGCCGCATTCGAGCGCGCCATCGACGAACGCGTTGACGGCGGGCGTCAGTTCGTCGCGGCGGCGCTGGCGAACGGGCAGCGGGCCGTGACGGCCGCGATAGAAGTCATCGCCGTCGGGCGTGTTCTCGATCGATTTGAAGCACGCCAGTACGTCGTCGAAGCGCCAGCCCGCCAGGCCGCGTGCCGTCCATTTCGCGAAGTCGGCGGGACGCGCGCGCATCGCGACAGCGGCGTTCACGGACGAGCATCCGCCGAGCGCCTTCGCACGCAACGCCGCGATGCTGCGTCCGCCTTCCGCGACGTCCGCCCGATAACCCCAGTCGTGTTCCGCGTCGCCGCCCGCGTGATCGGCGTTCCAGAGCACGGCGGGAAACGCATTCGGCCGATAAGCATGGCCCGCTTCGAGCAGCAGCACGCGACGTGCGGGCTCGCTGCTGAGACGGTTGGCGAGCACCGCGCCCGCCGAGCCGCCGCCGACGATGACGATGTCGTAGGCGTCGTTCATCGCGCGAATCCCTCGGCGACCTGGCCCATCAGCGTGGCGAAGGGCATGTCGAGTGCGGCATAGACGGCGAGTGCTTTAGCGTCGGCGTTGTCGGCCATGATCTCGACCATCAGCGTCGCGTAATCGGATACTTCGATGCCGAGCGCGGTCAGACGCGCGAGCCCCGCTTCGTGCTTGTAGGCGCTGAACGTGCCGCAGGCGTCGAGCGCGATGATCGGCTGATAGCCTTCTTCGCGCGCCGAGATCGCGGGCAGCGATGCGCACACTTCGAAGCTCAGCCCCGCGATGATCAGATGATCGCGTCCCGCCGCCTTCACCTTGTAGACGAAACGCGGCTCGTCCCACGCGTTGACCGTCGAGCGGTCGAGGATATCGACATCGCCCAGCGCCGCGCGCAATTCGGGGATCGTCGGTCCCCACATGCTGTCGCGCGCGGTGGTCACCGCGATCACCGGCAAGCCGAGCGCCTGCGCCGCCTTTGCCAGTCCGACCACGTTGTGCTTGAGCTCGCCGACACCGATGTCGCGCACGCCGGTGAAGAGACCGACCTGGTGATCGATCAGCAGCACGGCGGTGTTGTCGCGGGTCATACGGGTTCTCGCCTGGGCCATCATCGTCATCTCCTTGGGTGTGGGATACGGAACACTCCGGAGCTTAGACGGCTGACCGCGCGAAACAAGGCGTCGGCGGTGGACGCTGCGTGCAATGAATTGGACGATGGATCGCACGACAGATCGGACGACAGGCCATGCGCGTTGCATGAACGCAGCGTCCGAGGCGCTGGATGACGCCGCGTGTAACATGCGTCACGCCAAGGTCACTTAGTCGGGAAACGCGCACATGCTGGATCTCAACGACATGTACTACTTCGTGCAGGTGGTCGATCACAAGAGCATCACAGCCGCAGCACGCGCGCTGGCGCTGCCGAAATCGACGATCAGCTATCGCGTGAATCAGCTCGAAGCGCAGCTCGGCGTGCGGCTCATCAACCGGACGTCGCGACAGTTCGCCGTGACCGACATCGGCGCGGAATTCTATGCGCACGCGCGCACGATGCTTCAGGAGGCGCTCGCGGCGGAGTCGGTGGTGCGGCAGCGCATGTTGTCGCCGAGCGGCCTCGTGCGCATCTCGACGGCGGTCGCGACCGCGCAGTTCGCATTGCGCCATCTGTTGCCGCGTTTCTGCGAGCGCTTCCCGAAAGTGCGGCTCTTGGAGCGTTTGTCCGATGTCGAAGTCGATGTCGTCGCGGATGGTTTCGATATCGCGATCCGCGCGCACAGTCAGCCCTTGCAGGACTCGACGCTGATCCAGCGCCCGCTCGCGCCGACGCCGTGGATGCTGTTCAGCAGCCCCGCTTTCTTCGATGGCGCGAAGCGCCCCGAGCAGCCCGAGGACATCGCCGAGCGCCGTTCGCTCTTCATGGTGCGGGACGGCGTGCCGTACGAATGGACGCTGCGTCGCGGCGACACCGTGCGCACGGTACGCGTGACGCCGGTGCTCATGACAAGCTGCATGCTGACGCTCAAGGACGCGGCGGTCGCGGGGCTCGGCATTGTCGCGCTGCCCGGCTATGTGTGCAGGGAAGAACTCGCCGATGGCCGCCTCATGCGCGTCTTGCCCGACTGGACATGCGGCGATGCGCAACTCACCGCGCTCGTGCCGTACGGACAGAATCAGTTGCCGTCCGTGCGTGCGTTGCTGGATTTTCTTGTGGTGGAAGTGCCGCCCGTCGTTTCGATCGAAGCGTGAGCCGCGCAGCCGGTGATACGGATGCAGGACACGCGTCCCGGTCGTGGCATCGAAAAATCGCTAAACCGGCGTTCATCCGGGACGCTTGCCTCATGTGCTGCATCTTGCGGATCGGGACAATGCATCGCATGGACGGCAAGCGCAGCCTCTTTCGCCGACCTACACCAAGTGCCGTCGTGGCGTCTGCGAAGTGAATCTACCGTCCGAGAGCTCTTGCGATCTGTTCAATTCATTCGAAGGAGCTTCTCATGGTTGCGTTCATTATCTATCTGCTCGATGCGTTGCTCGACTCAGCCGAGCGCAAACGGCGCGATGCGTTCATTGCCCGCGCCAAAGACCTCCCGGAAGCCGAACGGCGTATGCGCGCGCTCGAAAACAGCGATGCTTTTCGGTGAACGTGGCGAGCGTCTCGAACGAACGGAGCACGCGATCGCTGAACAAATCCTCGACGGTATCGTGATAACCGGGCGCATGGTTTATGCGCCCGGTCGTATTCGCGCGAAGTACGTTTCTTCTGTTGCCACTCGACATCCCCGGCCACGACGTAACTCGAAGGAGTGGGCTACCATCCAACACAGGCTTCGAGCCTGCGCTTTCCCTACGACATAGAGAATGCGCAAGCGCGTCTTGCCGAAAAGCGACGTCAGGACGCGGCACGCGATGCTTGCCGCGTGCGGCTGTCGCGGTGCGGAATGAACTTGCGCCGCCCCAGGCGGGCGGAGTCGTGTTTCCAAGGAGAAGCGCATGAGAGCCAAGAAGCTGTTGATGATCCTGCTGTGTTCCGCCGTGACCATGCCGGTCGCCCTGATGGCTCAACAATCCGATACGGCATCGACTCAGGACACGTCGGGCGCGCATTCCGAGAATCAAAAGAGCGCCGACCGTGCGCTTCAAAAAGCCGTTCGGCGAGCGCTGGGCAAAGCGCCGGGCTTCGATAGTTCCGGCGTATTCGTGCGTGCGCGCAGCGGCGCGGTAACGCTTTCCGGATCGGTCAGGAGCGGAGACCAGATACAGGTCGCCGAAAACGTGACGCGCTCCGTCAAGGGCGTGAACTCGGTGACGAATAAGCTCTCGCTCTTCCACGGTGGAAATGGCTGATGCTTCGAGCTTGGGCGGGAGGGCGTTCGTGGTATTGCGAGTCGCGTCTGCTCTGAGATAAGCGCCCTACGGATCGACGACGGATGGCGGCGCGCGAATCGTTTCGATTAGCGCGCCAACCGGATGTCAACGGTGTGACGGGAAACTTGCCAGCGCGCTTAAAGCAATGACTTTCCCTGAGCGAGTATCTTGTCGCACACTTGCTTCGTCACCTGCTCTTTGAGGCCGCCGCCGCTCAAATCGACCTTGTTGCCACCGCCGCTGTCGAGGATGCCTTTGGAGCCATCGGTGTACCCGCCATCGCTCGATGCGGAGCCGCCGAGCTTGCTCATCAGCCCGTCCTTGACCGACGATGCGCCGCCGCCGAGATAGTTGTTCTTGATGCAGAACTCGAGCACGCCGGCGACGTTGCTGGTGCTACTGGATGTCAGCGAGCTCAAGGAGCCGCCGGTCAGGCCGCTGAGACTGCCGAGGCCGCCGCCCGCGCTGTCGCCCTTCTGATTGAGCAGTCCGCCGAGTTGGGCGTGAGCGACAGGCATGGACAGCAGCGCCATCGTCAAAAGTGCAAACGCCGGGCGAATACGTTTCGATAAGGTCATGGCACCTCCAACATCGAAACTCTCACTATAGTTCTTTTTCCTTACCTTAAGCGACGATCGGTGTATGACCGGCGTAAGCCAAGCGCGCCCGTCACGCTTCCGAGCAAGTGGTCGTGGATGTTGTCACGGGCACAGGTCCGGATAAGGAACGCAAAGGATATTTGCGATGCTTTACTTCATCGTTCAATAAAGATACGGAGTGCTAATTAAGAATTGAAGTGACAAATCGTGAGTGCAATCAGGCGCCGCATGCAACGGCGCCCACGGCGACGGCTGTCGAACCACAAACAGGCCCGACAACTTACGCCGTTCGCAAAACGGTAACGTGCGCGCGATCAGGCGCGCACGCTCAGGCCGGCTTCAATGCCCGGCTTCTTCCACCGTCAGATTGTTGGTCACCGACGAAACGCCGGGTACGCCCTCGGCAACTTTGCCCGCGAGATCGATCTGCTTCTGATCGGGCGCCATGCCGACCAGCGTCACCTTGCCGCTACGCGCGACAGCGTGAACATCGGCTGCTTCCAGTCCCTTGTGCTTGTACAACGCGGACTGAACCTGCTTCGCCAGTTGCCGGTTTGCTGCTCTGACAGATGATTTCGAGGTCGCCGCGCCTGTCTCTTGCGCACCAACAACGGGCACAGTCGCGACGATAGCGCCGATGGAAATGGCCGCAGCAAGGAAGATATTCGTGGATTTCATCTCTTTTCCTCAGGTGAAAGTGGCAAGACTGGTGGAGAGACGCAAAAAAGATCGCTGGTCGACTGCGCGTGTAGCGAAGCAATGCGCCATCCGACAGTCATGACCTGCGGCGACTACATGCGCATTGTAAGGAGGTTCGCCGTCGATTGCACTGCGGCAAGCACCGAGGTGTTGTGTTTGCGGTGGCGTCCGTTCGTTCGATTTTTTTCCTGAAGAGTCTCACACCCACGGATCGCGTCACTTCGCCTGGCGATTCACCTCGTCAATATCCCCGCACATAGTGAAGCTTAGCGTCGCTGGATGTGACGGATGCGCTCGTACTGATGCAAGCGCTGCAAAACAGACACGCCAGCAAGGCTGTCGTCCCGACGATAGTACGTAATGCAGTCATCTGCGTTCACCGTGCTCATTGAGAAAAAAAGCGCACGGCGCGAAGCCGTGCGCGTCGAGACAGCAAAAGGGCAGGGTTGGAGGGTTGCCCTTCAGCGCCGACAAAGCGGAGCCACCTTCCGGACATCCGCAACCGTTCGATGACGCGATACGCCATCGAGCGCCAAGACTAGCGCACCCACTCGCTTGCATAAATCGCCGGAGCCGAACTCACATGACGGGCGCGGCGAACAATCGCGCGGAACCGCATGGGCCGGGCTTCTCGCCATATCGATCTGCATCCCGACGCTTTGTCGACTATCGAAAACCCTTGACCGTTTGGATTGTATACGTAATCTAAGCGAACTTAGAAATAGATCAACATCTAAATTAACCCTCTCTACAGGCGATCAGCAGGTGGATACGAAAACGAAGTTCGACGACGGCGCGCGGATGCGTACAGCGCGCGGGCGCACGACGCGCACGAAGACCGGCATCGCGTTGGCGGTCATCGTCATTGCGGGCGGTGCGTGGTTTTATGCCGCTCATCATCAAAGCACGCCTGCTGCGAATGCACCGGCCGCGCTACGTCACGACGTCACCGTGAGCAGGCCGGCTGTGGAGCAGCTCGATACGCGGCTCGGCTTTCTCGGCCAGTTCTCCGCAGTCGATGAAGTCGAACTGCGCGCGCAAGTAGGCGGCACCTTGACCGGAATTCACTTCCGCGACGGCGATATCGTTCACAAGGGCGATCTGCTCTTCACCATCGACAGCGTGCCTTACGAGATTCGTCTCGCGCAGGCCAAGGCGCAGCAGCAGAGTGCCGAGGCGCGCATCACGCTGGCGAAGCAGGAGCTGGCGCGAGCACAGGAACTAGAACGCGGCGAAGCGGGCACGCATCAGAACGTCGAACAGCGAACCTCCGAATTGCATGCGGCGCAGGCCGCGCTCGATGCCGCCGCCGCAGAAATTCGCGATGCGCGCTTCGATCTCGATCATTGCAGGATTGCCGCGCCTTTCTCCGGGCGGATCGGCAGGCATCTGGTATCGGTCGGCAATCTCGTCGCGGGCAGCCGAGGCGCAACGAGTCCGACGACGCTGCTCGCCACGCTCGTTTCGCTCGATCCCATTCACCTCGACTTCGACATGAGCGAGCCGGACTATCAATCTTTCTTGCGCTATCGGGGCGATGCGCGCAGTGCGGTCGCCAACAAGGTCGAACTGGCGACGGGCGCGGGCGAGGGCGCGGACTACAGCACACAGGGCACGCTCGATTTCGTCGATAACGTGATCGACCGTTCGAGCGGCACGATCCACGCTCGCGCAACGGTGCCGAATCCGGACTTGCGTCTCACGCCGGGTGAGTTCTCGCGCGTGCGGCTGGCCGTGGCGCATCCCGCGCCCACGCTGCTGATTCCGGATGCCTCCGTGTTGCCGGATCAATCGGAGCATGTCGTCTTGACGGTCGCCGCCGATGGCACCGTGACGCCCAAGCGCGTGGAGACCGGCGAGATGCGCGGTGGCCTGCGCGTGATTCGTTCGGGCCTTACGCGTGAAGATCGCGTGATCGTCGATGGCTTGCCGTACGCGGCGCCCGGCAGCAAGGTCACGACGCGCGAGGGCGCGATCCGCTATGAAGCAGACCGCGCGAACGAAACGCTTGCAGCGCAAGCGAAATAAGGGGCGACGAGAATCATGCGTATAGCCCATTTCTTTATCGACCGTCCGCGTTTCGCGACGGTCGTCAGCGCCTTCCTCACGTTGATCGGTCTCGGTGCGATGTTCGTGCTGCCGGTCGCGCAATATCCCGAGATCGTGCCGCCGACGGTGCAGGTGACGACGTCGTATCCGGGTGCATCGGCGGAAACCATCGCGCGTACCGTGGCGACGCCGCTCGAACAGCAGATCAACGGCGTCGAGAACATGCTCTACATGAGCAGCCAATCCACGGGCGATGGCAGGCTCACGGTGACGGTCACGTTTCGCATCGGCACCGATCTGAACGTGGCGCAGATGCTCACGCAAAATCGCGTGCAGGATGCGTTGCCGCGTCTGCCGGAAGATGTGCAGCGCCTGGGCGTGCAGGTGAGAAAGTCCACGCCGAGCATTTTGCTCGCGGTGCATCTCTATTCGCCCGACAAGCTGCGCGACACGCTCTATCTCTCCAACTATGCAACGCTGCACGTGAAGGATGCGCTCGCACGCATTCAGGGCGTGGGCGATGTGCAGTTCCAGGGCGCGCGCGAATACGCGATGCGCATATGGATCGATCCGGACCGTGTCGCCGCGAGCAATCTCAACGGCGCCGAAGTGCTCGCCGCGTTGCGCGCGCAGAATCTGCAGGTCTCGGCGGGCGTGCTCAACCAGCCGCCTGCGGGCAGCAGCGAGGCGTATCAGATCAACGTGGAAGCGCTCGGGCGTCTCACTACGCCGGAACAGTTCGGCGATATCGTCGTGAAGTCGGACGGGCAGGGCCGCATCACGCGCATTCGCGATATCGGCCGCGTGGAAGTCGGCGCGGCGGACTACGGTTCGACCGCGTTCATGGACCGCAGCGATGCATCGACATTGCTGATTTACGCTGAGCCAGGCGCTAATTCGCTTGCCGTCGAAAAGGCCGTGCTCGCGAAGATGCGCGACCTGAAGAACGAATTCCCGGCGGGCGTGGACTACAAGATCATCTACGATCCGACTATCTTCATCGGCAAGTCGGTCGATGAAGTCGTGACCACCATTTTCGTGGCGATTCTGCTGGTCGTGGGCGTGGTGTTCGTGTTCCTGCAGAACTGGCGCGCAACTATCATTCCGGTGGTCGCCATTCCCGTATCGCTGCTCGGCTCGTTCATCGTGCTCGCGGCGTTCGGGATATCGCTCAACAATCTGTCGTTGTTCGGGCTCGTGCTGGCGGTGGGCATTGTGGTGGACGATGCGATCGTGGTCGTCGAGAACGTCGAGCGCAACATGCGCGCGGGCATGCTGCCGGCCGAGGCCGCGCATCGCACGATGGACGAAGTGGGCGGCGCGCTGCTCTCGATTGCGCTGACGTTGTGCGCCGTGTTCGTGCCGTCGGCGTTTCTCAGCGGCATTTCAGGGCTGTTTTTCAGGCAGTTCGCCGTGACGATCGCGGCATCGACGGTCATATCGTGCTTCGTATCGCTCACGCTGAGTCCGGCTTTATGCGCGGTGCTGTTCAAGCCGCATGAAGAACACGACGCGGCGCGCGTCAATCCGGCCACGCGTTTGTTGCATGCCGCGTTCGCACGCTTTAATCGCGGTTTCGAGCGTCTTTCGTTCGGTTATGGCAACGTCACTCGGCGTCTGGTGCGCGGGCTCGCCGTGGTGCTGATGGTGTATGTCGCGCTCATCGGCGTGACGGCGCTGCAGTTTTCGCGCACGCCGACAGGCTTCATTCCCGAGCAGGATCAGGGCTATCTCATCACCGTGGTGCAACTGCCGCCGGGTTCGTCGTTGCAGCGGACCGAGAAGGTGGTGCGCCAGGCCATCGACATCATCTTGTCGACGCATGGCATCGAACACGTTGCGCCGTTCGTCGGGCTGGACGCGACCACGCTCACGGTTGCATCGAACTCGGGCACGGTATTTTCGGGGCTGCCATCGCTCTATAGCCACTCGCTGCCCGGCGTGACGGCCAACAGCGTGCTCGCCGATCTGCGCAAGCGTCTTTCCGTCATCAAGGATGCCTATGTGCTGACGATACCGCCGCCGCCGGTGCAAGGCATCGGCAATGCGGGCGGCTTCAAGATGATGCTGGAGGACCGTGCCGGTCTCGGCTCCGAAGCGCTGGTGCGCGCGGCGAAGGCGCTCGTCGCCGAGGCCAACAAGGACCCGCAACTGGCCGGCGTGTTCACGCTCTTCAATGCGGGCTCGCCGTCCGTGTATGCGGATATCGACCGCGTCAAGGCGCAAAAGGTCGGCCTCACGCCCACCGATGTGTTCTCGACCTTGCAGGTCTATCTCGGCTCGCAGTACGTGAACGACTTCAATTATCTGGGGCGTACCTACGAGGTAATCGTGCAGGCGGACGGACGCTTCCGGCGCACGGCGGACGACATCACGCGGCTCAAGGCGCGCAATCAGGCGGGCGAGATGGTGCCGATAGGCTCGGTCGCGAAACTCGAAGACCGCACCGTGCCGTATCGCGTGCCTCGCTACAACCTGTATCCGGCCGCTGAAGTGCAGGGCGTGGCCGCGCCGGGCGTGGCCACGGGCACGGCGCTGCATCGCATGGAAGAGCTTGCGCATCGGGTGCTGCCGCAGGGCATCGGCTTCGAATGGACGGAGCTCGCGTATCAGCAGCAGCAACACGGCACACCGACGCTCCTCGTGTTCGGCGCGGCGGCGCTCTTCGTGTTCCTCGTGCTGGTCGCGCAATATGAAAGCTGGAAGCTGCCGCTCGCCATCGTGCTGATCGTGCCGATGTGCCTTCTCGCGTCGGTCACGGGACTATCGTTGCGCGGCATGCCGATCGACATCCTCGCGCAGATCGGCTTCGTCGTGCTGGTGGGACTGGCGGCGAAGAACGCGATTCTGATCGTCGAGTTCGCGCGGCAGAAGGAGGATGAAGGATCGTCGGCGGTCAGCGCGGCGGTGCACGCGGCGCGCACGCGCTTGCGGCCTATTCTGATGACGTCGTTCGCCTTCATTCTCGGCGTCGCGCCGCTCGCCGTGGCGACAGGCGCGGGCGCGGAGATGCGTCAGTCGCTCGGCACGGCCGTGCTGTTCGGCATGCTCGGCGTGACGGGCTTCGGCCTGCTCTTCACACCGGCGTTTTATGTATTCATTCGCCGGTTCGGCAAGGAGCGCGCATGAAAAGGCCTTTGTTGATGGGTTCGAGTTCGCTGATCGTGTCGATGTTGCTCGCGGCCTGCGCCGTCGGTCCCGATTACGTCGCGCCGCACACGTCGCTCGAACCGTTGCGTCACGTTCCCGCATCCGATGCCGCTGGTGCGCATCATGCGCCATCGCTCGACACATGGTGGACCGGCTTCGACGATGCCATGCTGGTCACGATCATCGAGCGTGCGCTGGCGCAGAACCTCGACTTGCAGGCCGCCTTCGCGCGAGTGCAGCAGGCGCGCGCGGCGGCTGCATCGGCGGGCGCGCAGTTGTGGCCGAGCGTCGATTTGGATGCATCGGCGAGCGCGCAACATCAAAGTCTGGTCAGCCCCAACGGATCGCTGGCGCGCACGTTTCCCGGTTATAGCCGCGATCAGCGCGAATACACGTTCGGTGCGGCGGCGAGTTGGGAGATCGATCTGGCGGGCGGGCTGCGTCGCGATGCCGCCGCCGCCGCGCATGAAGCCGAAGCGGCGCAGGCGGCGCAAGCGGGCACGCGCGTGACGGTCGCCGCCGATGCCGCCGACGCCTATTTGCAGGTGCGCGGTTATCAGGCGCGGCTCGCGGTGGCGCAGGATCAGATCGCGACGGATCAGCGGCTGCTCGATCTCGTGCGCGTGCGTGTGAAAGCGGGCGCGGCCGACGAGCGCGAAGCCGCGCAGGCGGACGCCTTGCTCAAGCAGGCAAGAACGGTCGTGCCGACGCTGCGCGTGCAATTGAATGCGCAGTTGAACCGTCTCGACGTGTTGATGGGCGTGCAGCCCGGCACGTATGCCGCCGAGTTGTCGGCGCCCGCGGCGATACCCGGCGTTCCTGCTATCGACGCGAGTCCGGACGCGGGCGCGCTGCTGCGCCGTCGTCCTGACGTGATCGCGGCGGAGCGGCGGCTGGCGGCATCGAACGAACGGATCGGCGCGGCCATCGCCGACTACTATCCGAAGCTTTCGCTCACGGGCTTGCTCGGCTTCGACAGCGCAGGCTCACATGAACTCTTCACGGCGCGCGCGTTTCAACCGTCGATCACGGCGGGCCTGCGCTGGCGTCTCTTCGATTTCGGCAAGGTGGACGCCGAAGTGGCGGCGGCGCGCGGCGCGAATGCCGAGGCGCTCGCGATCTATCGGCAGTCGGTCTTGCGGGCCGCCGAGGATGTCGAGAACGCCTTCGTCGCGCTGGTGGAGACGCAGAATCGCGGTAAGGAACTGGATGCGGAAGTGGCGTCCCTCACACGCGCTCGCGATTTATCGCAGCGCGCGTACAAGGCCGGTGCAATCACGCTGACCGACGTGCTCGATGCGGACCGCCAGTTGCTCGTTGCTCGCGACGATCTCGACGCCACGCGCGCCGATGCAGCACGAGCGGCAGTGGGCGCATACCGTGCGCTCGGCGGCGGATGGAGCGCCGCGCCCAACTCACTGAGCGAGCGCCTTCCGGGCCTCGCGCAGGATGGTGTCCGATAGCGTTGCGTCGTCCACCATGCGGGCGAGCGAGAGCGCGCCGATCATGGTTGAGACCATGAGGAGCGCGCGTTTTTTTGCGGCGGCGGGCGGCGCGTCGATTTCGCTGGCAAACATGGCGATGAGCCGTTCGATGCCCTCGGTCGCCGCATGGCGCACCTCTTCGCTGCCGCGCGCGAGTTCGCCCGACAACGCGACGAACGGGCAGCCGCCGCCCGGGTTGTCGCGATGTTCCGCCGACAAATAAGCCGCGACGGCCGCGTTGATGCCGCCTTTGCCTTCGAGCGCGGTGGACATGCCGTCGCGCAGCGCGTTGCTTGCGAGTTCGAGCGACTCCAGCACGACCTGTTCTTTCGATGCGAAGTGCTTGTAGAAGCCGCCGTGCGACAGCCCGGCTTGCGCCATGAGATCGGCGAGGGCGGTTGCATCGATGCCGTTTTCACGAAAACGCACGGACGCCGATTCGACGATACGTTGGCGGGTTTCAGCCGCTTCCTGCCTGGATTTGCGCATGACGTCACAACCTTATGATAGATTTATCATAACATCTAAAAGCGGCGTAACCCGCTCGCGTCCGGCCGGATAAAGGCATGCATTGGCGTTTGCATCGGCGTCTGCATCGGCGGGCCGGCTCGCGCAGGGTTCTCCTGGTTTTCCCGCCGACAGCGGTGTCCGGATTGGTTTTAGTCGCAACGACAGCCGAAAGCCTCACCACGCAGGTTCCGACACGAAAACAAGGAGAACAGCCGTGCCCAAGCTCGACTGCAAGAACGAAGACGCCTTCCGTGCCGGCCGCCGGCAATTTCTCGGCTACACCGGCGCCGGCATGCTCGCGACGCTGCTGCCCGGATGTAGCGGCAACGACGACTCCCCGCCTTACCCGCAGACCATCGCAATGGGTCAGCAGATGATCCAGCAGGCCATCAGCAACGCGCAGCAACCCGTGGCGGGGATTTCGATCGCCATGCTCAAGGGCAGCACCGTGGTGTGGCAGCAGGCGTTCGGCGTGTCATCGGTGCCAGCGCAGACTGCGGCGACGACGCAGACGCGCTTCAATATCGGCTCGGTCAGCAAGCTCTTCGCCGCGCTCGCGGCCGCGATTCTGGAAGACCGCGGGCTTATCACGCTCGATACGCCGATCGTCCAGTATCTGCCGACGTTTTCGATGCTGTCGCCCGAGTACGCGAAGATCACCACGCGCCATCTGCTGTCGCACGCGTCGGGCCTGCCGGGCACCAACGGGCGCAATCTCTTCACGTTCGCGCCGGTTGCCGGCTACGCGGCCGACACGCAGGCCGAACTCGCGAATACGCATCTGAAGCATCTGCCGGGCGAGCTTGCGGTCTATTGCAACGACGGCTTCACCATGATCGAGCAGATCGTCCTCGCGAGGACGGGGCAGAGCTTCGCGAGTTTCGTGGAGTCGAGCATCCTCGCGCCGTTGAAGATGACGAACTCCAGCTATCTGACGAGCGTGCCCACGGCGGGATCGTTCTCGTATCCGTTTGCCAACGGCACGCAATATCAGGAATTCGTCAATGCGTATGCGACGGGCGGCCTCAGCTCGACGCCGGCCGACATGATGAATCTCGCGCAGATGTTCCTCGGCGGCGGCATGTTTCAGGGCCAGCGCGTGGTGTCCGAGGCGGGCATCGCGCAGATGGGCACGGACCAGTCGACGGGCCTGTTGATCAATCCATCGCCCGAATGGCGCTGGGGTCTCGGCTGGGATTCGGTTCAACAGCCGGCGCTCGCCGCCGCCGGTTTGCTCGGATGGGAAAAGGACGGCGGCACCGCGTTCTATTCGAGCGAATTTTTCGTCGTGCCCAAGGCGCAATTCGCGTTGATGGTGACCGGCAATTCGGGCTACGACGCGCGCAAGCTGGCGGAAACGCTCGTGCTGTCCGCGCTGAAGGAGGACGGCACGATTGCCGCTCTGCCGGCGCAAGTCAGCGTCACGGCGCCGCCGGTTGCGTCGGGGGCGAGTGTCGCGAATGCCGGCGGCATCTACGGCAATTCGGATTCGCCGATGCAGGTGGTTGCCAATCCGGACGGCAGCGTGGTGCTCAATCAGTGGAACGGGGCGAAGCGCGTATGGACGCAGGTCGGCGCGTATCAGTATCGCAGCGACGGCTGGTGGTGGAGCAATAGCGATTCAGCATCGTACCGGTTCGTGGTCGCATCCGGGACCGACGAAAGCGGCAATGCGTTCAGCTATCGCTATCTGATGAAGCGCGTCGTGCCGGGCGCGGGCTATGCGTATCTCACGCTGGCGGTTGGCCAGCAACTCGCTCCGCTTGCGCCGCTCGATAGTGCATGGCAGCAGCGTCTGGGCACGCAATGGACCTTGACGAACGACTCGCCGACGGCCGTGCCTATCGTCATTCTGGGCAACCCGCCGGCTTATCTCACGACCTTGTCGGAATTGCCGGGCTATGTTCTGTATGGCAACGAAGACTTGCGGTATCAGTTGTTCGTGCCGCTGTCGGATGATCGGGGTGGCATGTCCGTCAAGGTGCCCGGCAATTTCGGACGCGATCTGTACGAGATTCGGTTCGCATCGGCGAGCAGCGCGACGGCATTGACGCTGGGTAGTTCGGTCTACGCGCTGGCGTGATGGGGCCGGGCTCTCGAATTGAGGTTCAGCCATGCAACTGCAAACGGGAAACCTGTTCGGCGTCGAATCGAAGCGCGATAGCGACGAGCGGATCGACATGCTCGTCGCTGGTCAGCGTTTGAATGTAGAGCGAATCGTGTCGATGGGCCATGCGAGTCCCGAAGGCTTCTGGTACGACGACTCGCGGGCGGAGTGGGTTGTCTTGCTGTCGGGCGCGGCTACGCTTGAGTTCGAGGAGGACGCGATGCTGCATGAGATGCGCCCCGGCGATTATGTGCTGATCGAGCCGCATTGTCGGCATCGGGTTGCGTGGACGCATGGGGAGGAGCGAAGCGTTTGGCTGGCGATTTATTATGAGTGTTGAAGTGGTATGTGGAGGAGCGGGTGGAATGATGTGATGGTCGCGCAGGGCTGCGGTGAGTGAAAAAGCGCGCTTTCATTGGCGTATTTGGAGTCTACGGGCGGCAAGGCTGTGGCGGCGTGCAGTCGCTTGGTCGTAGGCACAGGTTGGCCAAGAAGCGTCGTTCACATGCGTCGTCTATCGGACGTTCAGGCGTCGGCTACGCACCGTAACCGGCCATTCAATCGTAGCGGACGGACGCTCGCTCGGTCATTCCGCTAACTATCGCTCGACGGCAGATGAACAGCGTAGAGCCGACATTGTCGTAGCCTACCGTGCTTTACTCTGAAACGAATAGGTCAAGCCCACGACGTGGAGCAACCCACCTCTCTGGCCGTGAGTCGGTGGTTCCACTTTTCGGTGATTGGCACTTCTCGGCAAGAGTGAAGGAAACACGCTCTAGTTTGAGTAAAAAACGGGCTGACGCTAACATCTAAATAATTTTTGCATGGCGATTGACCTGTCATGGAAGTGGTGGTGTTAGCAAGCGAAATCGAAAGGCTTCTGACTGCGGGAGAAGGATTCGGGCATGACGACGATGGAAGAATTGGAACTGGACGAGCCGGGGTATTTTTGGTGGCGTGATGAAGCGTATCCTGCCGACCACTTTGCGTCTGAGAATGGTGTCACTGGTCGCCTCAAAATTAAGAAGAGCGGTGAGATTAATCTTGAGCTTGATAGCGTACTCCCCCGTAAGGACGCAGGTCACGGAATAACCCGTGTGTTGGGACGGAAAAAAGGTGAGGAGACGCCTCGAGCTATTCAAGGCATTTTGAAGACTTCGGGAAGACGCGTCATCTTAGTCGATGCCGTCTACAGTGGCGGTCAATTTCACTCACACCGTTTCACGTGGGAGCGGTATCTTGCAACGATGTGTTTGTTGGGGGAGACGGACTTCCCAAGCAACAGGACTATTCCGACTTTCTCAAAAATCGAACTAAATCTTACCGGCCTAGAAAACTGGCTGGTCCACGGCACGCTGAAATATTCATCTACGAGGCGAACATTTCGTGTTCGCCTTGATGAATATAGGGGACAGGTATATCAAACACCTTTTGGTCGGCTCGCTTTTGAGAAACGCACTGAGGTCGATGGTCTGGATGGAATGCATCACTTTAAGGCATCGGTTCGTGAGCTGATGACTTTGACGCTTCGCCGGTCTCGGTCATTTCAAGTGGAAGAAGTCAGAGAGGAGTTCGTTCATCTTCAAGACCTGTTCACGGTGCTCAGCGGGTCAAGCTATCAACTGAAGTGGCCCAGTGTAGTTTTGTCCAAAGGCAAACGAATCTACACCCTCATCTTTAGGAGGGTTGGTGGGATCGCCAAAGCTCCAGAACTACATGAGCTGCCTCTTAAATTTGATGCGATCAAATCTCAATTTGGTGACATCTACAGTGCTTGGAGGGAGAAACGCGAAGCATTCGGCCCTGGGTTCTTCTACTATCTTTCCACCAAGCGCGACGCAAAGATGTATGTGGAAAACCACTTCAGCAATCTTATCCAAGGTCTTGAGTCATTCCATCGCACTAAGTATGGTGATAAACCGGTGACCGGTGCCTTGCAGGAAAAGATAGACCGTATCGTGACACAAGTCGGGAAATCTGATGATAGGCGGTGGATCAGAGGGAAGCTAGTGCATGCCTGTGAGCCTAGCTTAGCTGAGCGACTGAGTGAACTATTCACCGCACTACCCATCGGAATAGATCATGATCTGCTGAAGACGTTTGCCACGACATGCGCCCATCTGAGAAACGATATAGCTCATTATGGCGGACTGAGATCACGCACGGCGTCTGCCTCATTCCTACGTGACACGAGTCTCAAAAATGAGGTTGTTGGATACTTGTATCACATGACCTTGCTCAACGAAATTGGTCTATCCGGTCATGCAATCAAGGTGTGGGCGGGAGAGAATCTTGCGGGAATGGTATATCGGCACTATCTCGTTGCAATTGGCTTTCTTAAGCCTGCGGGGACGAAGTAGCTATGGTTGATCAAGACCGTATTGATGCTGTCTTTTGCTACTGACGAGCGAGCATGGTGGCTCAACTGAGAAGAGGATGACCGAGAAAAAATTGGTGGTTCCTAGGCCGCCGGTATGCCTTCGTCCTATTGAAGCAAGGCCCTCAGTAGAAGATGAGAAGCCCCGATGTGGGGCTTTTTTGTTGCTCTCATTTTGCCCGAGTTTTACGGAACTGCTTAGACTTGCGAACACGATCTGGCCGCTTCTGGCGACGCAAGTATGCATCACCTCTGGCTTGCCGATCACGGCCATCGTAGTTGTTGGCCGGAAACGCGATCCCGATCGCCCTCTGTTGAAACATGAGCAGACACCGGAGCTTCGTGGCTCAATGCCCGCTGAGGCCGAATCGCTGCCACCGGAAAGCGTGTGTGGCTGACCGGAACACTCAGCTAGCCGCCGTTGAACCCCAGACAAAGCGACCGGCAGTTGTGGGTCGGGTCCAAAAGTTCGGGCCGAGGTCGCCGGAGATGCGGGGTGCCCGTACTGCCATCTGCAGCAACCGGCTATTTCTTGCCGGTCGTCGGTACTGCATAGCCGCCATTCGAGCGGCTGATTCACTCTCGATATCTGACGTTCAAAGTCTCCGGCATCACGCGGCAAGCAACTTTTTGCTTCACCCGCGCCCGCCAGCGCGGACGAGCACCGATCTACCGCTTCGAAGCGCTACCGGCGGCGAGCGCGGCGGGATCGACAAGTCGGTCGTATTCATCGCCATCGAGAAATCCGAGCGCGACCGCTGCCTCGCGTGGCGTAACGCGGTCGCGAAACGCTCTTGCCGTAATCTGTGCAACGCGGTCGTAGCCGAGTATCGGATTGAGGGCAGTGACTGCGAGCAGCGATCGGTCAACGTTGCTCGCGAGTTGTTCTCGGTTCACTTCAATGCCACGTACCAGGCGCCTCGCAAAAATGTTGACTGAATCAGCGAGCACACGCAACGACTGCAGCAGGTTATAGACAAGTACCGGCTTGGCGACGTTCAGTTCGAAGTTTCCGGATGCGTTCGCCAGGGTGATCGTCTGGTGGTTACCGATAACCTGCAAACACGCCTGGACGAGCACTTCTGCGATCGTCGGATTGCGCTTTCCCGGCATGATCGAAGAAGTCAGTCCGTCATCGGGAATCAACAATTCGCCGAGACCACAGCGAGGACCGGAAGCGAGCAATCTGATGTCGTTCGCGATCTTCAGTAGCGACGTCGCGATCGTGTTCAACGCGCCCGATAGTTCCACTAGAGCATCATGAGCCGCCATGCCTTCGAACTTATGGGTACTCGGGACAAACGACAAACCGGTAACGTCTGCGAGCGCCGCACAAAAGAATGTGTCGAAGCCTTCAGGCGCGTTCAGCCCCGTGCCGGCAGCCGTGCCGCCTTGAGGCAGAATCAAGAGCCGGGGCAAGGCATCGTCGATACGAGCCAGTGCATTGGACAGTTGGCGCTCGAATGTTCCGAACGTTTGCCCCATGGTCATCGGCACAGCGTCCATCAAATGCGTGCGAGCGACCTTTACGACGTCGGCGAAGGCATGGCTGCGCTCAGCAAGCGCTGATCGAAGTTCTTCCAGCGCGGGCCGCAAACGTCCCCTCAACTCGATCGCGGCTGCCACGTGCATCACTGTCGGAAAGCTGTCGTTCGATGACTGCGAGCGGTTGACGTGATCATTGGGGTGCACCGGACTCTTGGTCCCGAGCGGTTGGCCGAATAACTCGTTTGCCCGGTTTGCGATGACCTCGTTGGCGTTCATGTTGGTTTGCGTGCCGGACCCCGTCTGCCAGATCGTCAAGGGAAAATGGTCGTCCCATCTTCCCTCGTGCAGCTCGAGCGCCGCCTTCTCGATCGCCGAGGCAATCTCTTGCGCGAGCACACCACACCGAACGTTGGCCTGCGCTGCCGCGCATTTTTGCAGACCGAACGCGCTTATCAGCACTGTCGGAAAGCGTTCTTCACCGATCTCAAATAAACCGAGGGCACGCTGCGTCTGTGCACCCCAGTATCGATCCGACGGAATCTCGACGGGACCGAATGCGTCATGTTCGATTCGCGATGGCGTGATCATAGAAAGTGGCACAGTCTCGAAAGTTTGAGTTGAGCGAGGCGCGACATCTCCGCGCGTTGTGGAGATGTCGCATTCGGATCAAGGCGCGTTCCGGGCGCTTTTGAGCGGGATACCGTGAGGATGCGGATTCGCGTCGCTCATGTCTTCGGGAAGCAGATTGCCGTCCGCGAGGCTTTCATCGGCCTGCGCGGTTTCAGGATAGCGCTCGGGATACAGATGTCGCTCCGCAATGCTTGCATCGAAGGTCCGCGACCATTTGGCGATCACGACCGTGGCGAGGCTATTGCCAATGGTATTGCAGGTGGCAATGGCCATCGACATGAAGCGGTACACGCCAAAGATCAGCGCAAGCCCTTCGACGGGAAGAATGCCCGTCGAAGTGACCGTAGCCGCAAATACGACGAACGATCCGCCCGACACCGTGGCCGCGCCTTTCGACGTCAACAGCATCAGCAGCAGAATGCCGATCTGATGATCCAGCGTGATAGGCACGCCGTACGCATGCGCGATGAACATCACGCCCATCGACATGAAGATCGATGTACCGTCGAGATTGAACGCATAGCCGGTCGGCAACACGAGACCGACGGTCTGCTTCGCGCAACCGAGACGTTCGAGCTTGATCAGAAGACGCGGCAGGGCGCTCTCGGACGAAGCCGTGCCGAGCACGATGAAAATCTCGTCCTTGATATAACGCAGAAAGCGCCACAGGCTGAAGCCCGCGAGCTTCGCGATCACGCCCATCACCACGACGATGAACAGCACGACGACCGCATAGAAGCTCAGCACGAGCTGCGCGAGCGCGATCAGCACGGCCGTGCCGTTGCTTCCCACCGAGAATGCGATCGCACCAAGCGTTCCGAGCGGCGCGAACTTCATCACGAGATTGATGAACGAGAAGAGCACTTCGGAAATGAGATCCAGCCCTTCGTTGATGCGCACACGGCGGCGCTCGGGAATCGCGAGAATGCCGATGCCGACCATCACCGCGAGCACAACCACTTGCAGCAACTCGCCCTTCGCAAACGCGCCGACGAAGTTGTCCGGCACGATATGCATGACGAACTCGGTGAAGCCTTGTGGCGTGGCCTTGGACGCCGCCGTGGGCACAGCGCCGACCGTTACGCCAGTCATGCCTTTACCGATTTGCAGCAGGTTGCCCGCGAGAAGGCCGAAGGCGAGCGCGAGTGTCGAGACGACTTCGAAATAGACGATCGAGCGCCAGCCGACGCGCCCCGCGCTCTTCACGTCGCCCGCCGAAGCGATGCCATGCACGATCGTCAGGAACACGAGCGGCGCGACGCCTGCCTTGATGAGCGCGAGAAAGATATCGCCCAGCACCTTGAGTTGCGCGCCGAACTTCGGGAACAACAAGCCGACCACAATGCCGATCGCGAGCGCCAGAAGCACCTGCATGCCGAGCTTGCGATACCACGGCAGTTTTTTCTTCGCCGCGACTAAAGCGCCGTCGTGTGATGCGTGTTCGTTTTGCATCGCGTGCTCCTCCATGTTCTGTAGGTTCAGATTTCGCTCGACAGCGCGATGGCGCGGTCCACCATCTGCGGCGCGAGGCCGAGATAGTTGGCGGGATCGGTCATGCGGTCGATCGCGGCACGATCGAAGTGCTTCGTGACTTCGGGCAGTGCGGCGAGCGCTTGCGCGAGCGTGCCGCCTTGCTCGTTCACCGTGCGGCAGGCGTCATACACAATGTCGTGCGCCTGCTGACGTCCGGTGTAGGGCGCCATGCCCATCATCACGGCTTCCGCGACGATCAAACCCTTGCTGATGCCGAGGTTGTGCTTCATGCGCGCTTCATCGACGATGAGACCGCCGAGCGCGAACTTCGCCTGATGCAACGCGCCCGCCGTGAGGATGAAGCTTTCGGGAATCGCGATCCATTCCGCATGCCACGGACCGGTGGCGCGCTCGAAGTCCTGAATCATGGCGTCGACCATCAGGCCGGCGTGCTGTCGCACGGCTTTCGCTGCGGCGAGCATGAGTTCGCTCGAGATCGGATTGCGCTTCTGCGGCATCGTGCTGCTCGCGCCGCGTCCCTTGACGAAGGGCTCGTAGACTTCCGCGAATTCGGTCGACGCCATGATCATGATGTCGAGCGCGATCTTGCCGAGCGAGCCCGTAACGAGCGCGAGCAAATTCACGGCTTCGGCGAAACCGTCGCGCGCAACGTGCCATGTCGTCGCGGGCACGCCGAGCTTCAGCTCCTCGGCGAGCGCTTTTTGCACTTCGAAGCCCTTGTCGTCGAGCGATGCGAGCGTGCCCGCCGCGCCCGCGAATTCGACGACGGCCACGCGTTCGCGCATCTGCGCGAGGCGTTCCTGATGACGATCGAACATCGCGAGCCAGATGGCGACCTTGTAGCCGAACGTCACCGGCAATGCTTGCTGCAAGTGTGTGCGGCCGGCCATCGGCGTGTCGCGATGCTTCTTCGCCAGCGTCGCGAGAATCGTGCGCAGTTCGCGGATATCGCCATCGATCGATTCGAGCGCGTCGCGTACTTGCAGCGCGACCGCCGTGTCCATGATGTCCTGTGTCGTCGCGCCCCAATGCACGTAGCGGCCCGCGTCCCCGCACATCTCGACCAGTTGATGCACCAGCGGCAGGATCGGATAACCGACGATATCGGTCTCTTCACGCATGTGATCGAAATCGATGCGCTCGATCGTCGACTCACGCGCGATCACGTCGGCCGCATCGGCCGGAATCACGCCCACGCGCGCTTCTGCCTTCGCCAACGCAACCTCGACGTCGATATAGCGTTGAACCAGCGCGTGATCGGAAAACAGCGCGCGCATCTTGGCGGTTCCGAAGGCGTCGCGAAACAGGATGGAATCGACCACGGTGCTGGCCATCGGAACGGTGACATGTGTCATTGCGACCTCGAAAATATCGAACTGTAGGGGCGGACCAAGCAAAAAATGGCTTCAATAAGTCCGGACATATTCAGGTTATTATGTTCGAACATGTTGAGGCAAGCTATGATTTACCCGTAGCCAAAGAACAAGACACTCTCAGAGACAGGACAATGAATCGACCCCACTTCGCGGAGATCGCGCGCGAACTCACTGAAGCGATTGCTTCCGGGCGTTATCCCGTTGGCACTGTCCTTCCGACCGAGCTGGAACTGCGGGATCACTACCGCACGAGTCGCCATACGGTGCGCGCGGCGCTGCACGAGCTTCAGCAACTGGGGCTGGTTTCACGTCGCAAGAACGCGGGAACGCGTGTCGAGTCGGCGCGCCCGCGGAATGAATTCCGGCCGACGCTTGCCTCCGTGGACGATCTGGCCCAGTTCGGAGCCGAGCACTTGCGGCTCATGCAATCGACAGACGTGATCGCTGCGGACCGCGATCTCGCCGGGACGCTGCAATGCGCGGAAGGGACGCGGTTTCTGCGCATTTCGAGCCTGCGCATCGATGGCGGAAACGCTCGCACGCCGGTGGGATGGACGGACGTGTACATCGCGCCCGAGTATGCGAACGTGGCGGATACCGCACGCGAGCAGCCCGACCGCCTGATCAGCGACTTGATCGAGGAGCGCTACGGGCACAGCATCGCGGAGATCCAGCAGGGGATTCAGGCGGTGCTGGTGTCGGAGGAGATGGCAAAGCGGCTGCGCGTGGAGCAGGGGACGGCGGCGCTCGAGATCGTTCGGCGCTATCTCGACGCGGAGGGAAAGAGTTTCGAGGTATCGGTCAGCGTTCACCCCGCCGCGCGATTTTCAGTTGCGATGCGGCTCAAACGCTCGAATGGCTGACGCATTTGATGGTCGGTCATTTGATGGTCGGTCACATCTCGGGATTCGCACGATCGACAATTGGCGAGGCAACTGCTGTCGCCCTGCTGTCCCACACAGCGTCGCTCGAAGGTGTTTCCACATCCGATACCGGCCGTTCAATATCTCAGTGTGACCGGGGGATACGGGTCGACTACGGAAGTTCAAGGTCCCGAGCGCTCCGAAGCGCTGTGTTTCGACATCGCACTTTCCGGCTTCGAACAGGTCCGGTCATCCGCCTCAACCCACTTGCGGACCGCCGAGCCGCTGGCGTCACTCCAATCGTCGATCCGTCGACGTTTCGGTACTCGCAGCGGCCCATCGAGGTGAACGTGACGCTGGCTGCCCACCAGTCGTCAATTGCAACCGTGACTATTAGCGGTCCGGTAGCAGTTTTTTCCGCCGGGGCCGTGAACCACGCCTTTGCCGTTCTTCGTCTGAGCTTCGCCGCCCCGGTTGGTTTGTGTCGTATGCACTCCATTCTGGTTCGTCTGCGACGTCCAGGCCGTACCGGTGTTCCGGTTATAGCCGCCGGCCGACTGCCCGTTGCCGCAGACGGTCTCGCCACGGGCGTTCGTCGCACATTCTGCAAACGCATTCGTGGACAGCATTACGCATGCCAGTAATATCAGTGTCTTCATGAACATTTACTCCCTAGGGCTGCGGCAGCCGATGTACTCGCCGCGCCAATTGAGTCTTCGCCTAGGGCGCTGGCCAGCATCGCAAACTGGCTGCATGGGATTTCGTTTAGGTCTTACCGGACCAGTTTTCTTCCTCAAGGTAGCATTCATTCCAGCCAATTCCGGGTGAACGGCAGGCGATGCGATCGAACTTAACTGAACTGAACTGAACTGCACTGCGCAGGAGCTTTGCGGGTTCATCAGTGGATTTGCAGCCCTAAATTTGATATCCGATGAACGGTGGCCATAGGCCGTACGGCGCGGCAGACGTGCCAGCACGAGTAACCGTTGCACCTTTCTGCCGTGTTCCAATGGTACGCCGTTACGAGGGGTCCAGGCGCCTGAAACGCATGGCGCCGCAGCATCGACTTCATACGATGTGGGAGCAGTTAAATTCAGGCTGGTTTTCGCGGAAAGCCCTGATTTCCACCGTTACGGTTCGGAGCAAAACCGTTGGCAAGAAGCGTCTCGTCTGCTGTTTCGTAAAACACGCCGATCTTCACGATCTCGCGCGCTTGCCGATCATGTCGACCGGCAACACATTCAAGTCTGTCGTGCCACATCAAAACCCGCTCTGCCGAATCAACGCGCCGAGCACATGCGTGCCGCCTTCGATCAGCAGACTTCGGCGCGCGCCGTCGATCTGCAATTGACCGCGCGTTTCCCACAAGTTGACGGGCGGCGCATCGAGCGCGACGAGAACATGGAACAGCGCCGGATTGGGAATCAGCGCGCCACGCTCCGACGACACGGCAAGCGGCCCCTTGTAGCGCGACGCGAGCATCGGATGATCGAGCTGGCGCACGCGCGTGGTGTCGATGGCGAGCACGCGCCCCGCAATCGGCGCGACCTGTCCGACCGGATAGAAGCGCGCCGTGTCGCCGATAGCAATGCGCTGAACCTCGTCCTGTTTGACGAAGGCGTCGACCTGCCAGCTACGCGGATCGATCAGCACGCCCACTGGCATCTTCGGATTGATCCATTGCCCGGCGCGCCATTGCGGATCGACGTCGGTCCATAGGCCCGCGAACGGCGCGCGCAAGCTCAGCCGCGCGATCTCCGAGTGCGCCGCGGCGGTTTCCTCGTACTGCACGCGCAAACGCTCGCGCACCGAGGTCTGCTGGTCGAGCCCGTTCGCATCGGCGATGAGACCCGCGAGCCGACCCTCGTAGCCGCGAATGCCGGCTTCGCTGCGGCGCATGCGCGCGGCGATATCGGGTTCGTCCATCTCCATCAGCGTCGCGTCGGAATCCACCGGGCCGGCTGGCCGAATCGTCTGGATGCGCGCGGGAAACGGCACGAACACGCGCAATACGTGTTCGGCTCGCGCGACGCCATCCGCGTGAATCTGCGTGCGCCAGGGCAGCGCGAGCAACACGAGCGCGGCCGCGACGAACATCGCGAGCACGAGTCGACGCCCATGCGTCACGCGCCGACGATTCGCCCACCAGTAGCCAAGCTCGCGCCACACCGGCAGCGCGATGAACCAGCTCACTTCCACGACAAACAGCAGAATGCCGAGCAGCTTGAAGAAGAACAGATACACGGTAATCGCGATGCCGAGAAACAGCACGAGCCGATAAAGCCACGTCACGAACTCGAACGCGATCAGCAGACGCCGCTGCGTAACGCCGAACGGTTCGGGCCATGGATCGTCGAGGCCGGGAATCGCGCGGCGCAGGCTCACGCGCGCGAGTGCGGACGCGCGAAAATGCAGGTTCGGAAAATCGAGCAGATCCGACAAAATGAAGTACCCGTCAAAGCGCATGAACGGACTCGCGTTGAGCGCGAGCGAGAGCACCCAACTGGTCGTCGCGAGATAGAGGAACGCGTTGCGCAGCGGGCCCGGATCGCTCAACGCCCAGCACAGCGTCGAGAGGCCCGCGAGCGACAGTTCGCACAGAATGCCCGCCGACGCAATCGCGAGCCGCTGGCGCGCGCGCTTGAGCTTCCAGCTTTCGCCGGTGTCGGTGTAGAGCATCGGCCATAGCACGACGAACGCCACGCCCATATGCGCGACCTTCAAGCCGAGCCGCGTCGCGACGATCGCATGCGCCATCTCGTGCAACGTCTTCGCGACGATCAACGCAAGCGCAAAACTCAGCATGCCTTCGACGGAGAACGATTCGACCACGGCTTTCGTGAACACATCCCATTGCTGAAGCACGAGCACGATGCCGACGACGCTCGCAATCACGACGATAATCGGCGTGGCCGGCGTGAAGAGCCAGTCGAGGCGCTTGGCAAGCCACGCGAGAAAGCGTTGCGGGCGCACCAGCGGAATGCGAAAGAACAGATAGTGATGCAGCCACCAGCGCCACGTGAACCACTGCGCGCGCCGGGCGTTGCGCAGGCGGGCGAGCGTGTCGGGCGTCGGCTTGAGCAGTCCATGCCGTTCGAGGAACGCCCGGAACGCGATCACCTGTTCGATCACGGGCCGCAGCGCCGTCTCCCGTTCGATCTCGCTGCATATCTGCGCGGGCGGCCTGTCCCAGCGCAGCAGACATTCGAACTCCAGCCAGCCGATGCGATAAAACCGGTTCACGACGATATCCTGAATCACCCACGCGGGCTCGCCATTCCTTCCCGGCGATGCTTCCGAGAGGCGCAGGTCGTCGCGCAGGGCGGGCGAGGGCGCGTCGGGATCGATGTTCATCACAGTCCCGTCCAGGCGCGCAGCGCGGCGAGCGGGCGTCGCAGCAGATAGTACGCAAGGCTCACCGGCCGGCCGTACAGCTTCGCGGTGCCGTGCAGGCCGAGCCGCGCATGCTCGCGTGCGTTCGCGTCGTCATCGACGCTTGCGAGCAGCCGGTACGCGACGATGTCATCCTCCGTCGTCTTCGCTTCGTAGCTCGTCTCGACGATGCGTCCGTGCAGCGGCGCAAGCGGCCACGCGGTTAGATAGAGCGTGACTTCGTCGCCGGGATCGAGTGCGATGGCGTCCGCGACGGCGAGATGGATCAGGATCGCGGGCTTGCCCGGATCGGCGAGTTGCAGAATGCGTTCGCCGGTCACGACGGGCTTGCCGATCCAGTCGTTCGGGTCGCTGAACACCGCCACGCCGCTTTCCGGCGCGAAAACGCGCGTGCGTTGCAACTGCGCGGTCACCGCGGCGAGTTCCGCGCGGCGCTGTTCCGCGACGCCGTTCAGCACGGTCAGTTCGTTCTTGCTCTGCGCATTGTCGAAGGCGCGCTGGCTCGCGGCGGTGAGTTCGGCATCGGCGACGGCGACCTGTCTTTGCAATACGTCGACACGGCTTTTTAGGGAGGTTTCGTCGAGCGAGAAGAGCAGCGCGCCCGCACCGACGCGCTGATTGGGCCGCACGGCGAGCGAGGCGATGACGCCGTCGATCGGCGAGCTGATGATGCGCGCGTTGCCCGAGACGACTTCCGCGGGCGCGAGCACCGTTTGCCGCACCGGAATGAACAGCACCAGCGCGACGGCCGCGCACGTGACGAGCACTTGACGGCGCGACGGCCGCCAGCCGAAGCGCAAACTGCGGCGCGTGAGCGACCACCAGCAGTAGCCCCACGTCCTGACCGTGCCGCGCAGCACGGCGGCGAAGGCTTCGGCGGGCGGATCGTCCAGCAGCACGAACAGCAGCGCGAGCCGTTTGCCGTTCGGCGCATGCACCGGCACGCACCAGACGCCCTTCGGCCACCATTCGGCCCAGCCATCGGCGATATCGGGCGGCGGATCGACGGCGTCGCGGGCGAACCACTGCGGTTCGTCGCCGGCAAGCTGCGCCGCGATCCACGCGCTCGCGCGCCCGAGCCAGACGAGGTAAGGCGAATCCTCGGCGGGCGCGGCGAGACCGGACGCGCACACGAGTTCGCAATGCTTGCCGCGATCGGCGAACACGAGCGCCTGTCGAAAGGGCTGCACCGCGTGCAGATCGTTGGCCATCGTGAACGCGAGCGCGTCGACCGATTCGGCCGCCATCGCGCGCTCGCGCAGCGCGTCCAGATAGAGCAGCAGCGGCGCGGGCGGAAAGGGTTCGTTCATCGCGGTTCGTTCATGGATTCGCCGGAATCCTTGCGACGCCGCTCATGCCCGCGACGAGGTCCTGCGGCGCGCCGTCGAGTTGCGCTTCGAGTTCGACCGTCTGCGCGACCGCATCGACACGCGCGTTGACCGCGCTCACGTGCGCCGGATACGTCTTGCCGGTTTCGTGGATGGTGATGTCGAGCCGGGTGCCCGAGCGCAGCCTGACGAGCAGCGCGGACGGCACGTTCAGCCGCACCTTGAGTGCGCCGTCGCTGACCAGATCGACGATAGGCGTGCCCGCGCTGACGGTCTGATACGGCTTGACATACACCTTCGCGATACGTCCGCTGAACGGTGCGATCACCTGGCAATAGCCGAGTTGCGCTTTCGCCAGCGAGAGCGCGCCCTTGGCTTTTTCGACATCGGTGGACGCCATGGCAACCTCGATGTCGCCCGCGGCCTTCAGTTCGCGCAGGCTGCGCTTGGCCGCGAGATTCTGCGTGGCCATGTTGAGTTCCGCCTTCGCGACGCTCGCGCGCGCCTGCACTTCGGCGCAGTTCATCTGCGCGATCACGGCGTTCTTCGCGATCGTCTTGCCGAGCGACGCGCGCAAATCGGTGACGGTGCCGTTCATCTCGCTCGACAGCGTGGTTTCGAGACTGGGCGCAAGCAGCACGCGGATCGCGTTGGGATCGTCGAGATTTTCGCCTGCGGGTTTTGCGGCGTGCGCCCATGGCAGCGCGAAAAGCAAAAGCGCCGCAAGGAGAAAGCGTTCAGCGCACGGATATCGCATCGCTCGCTCCGGCAGGGTGGGCGCCAACCGGTTGCTCGATCGAAGGCGCGGGCGGCGACATCTGTCCGAACGGCGCGAGCGGCGCCGCCGAATCGGGGGCGGGAAGCCTCGGCAGATATTCTTCCTGCCGCGTCATCGTGCGCTTGATTTCGAGCGCGAGCGTATCGACATCGTCTTTCGCGATGGCATCGGGCATGACGTCGTAGCCGAGCGAGTTGTAGAGCCGTCCCCACGCCGACTGGCAGTCGGAATACGCCGCCTCGCGGAGATAGCGCGACAGCAGATAACGCCCTTCGGCGCGGATCACTTCCAGCTCGGACCCGATCGACGCCGTGCGGGCCGCGTTGGCGTAGTCGAGCAGATCGTGATCGACACGCAGGCTGTCGTCGGCGAAGCTCAGTTCCTGCAACGCGAGTTGATAGCGCAGCGAACCGATGCGCACCTGCGTGAGAATCGCCATCGAAAGCGCCATGCGCCGCAGGTTGTCGGTTTGCTCCTGCGAGACCGCCTGCTCGTTCAGCGCGGGCAGTTGCAGCAGGCGGAACAGGTTCAGCGACACGCGCACGCCTACCGCCGCCCAGTAGTTGTTGTAGAGATACGTGTTGGAGTCGTAGTTCACGTTCATGTCGATGCCGATGTTCGGCCACAACTGAGCCTTGGCGATCTTGATGTCGTTCTCGTTGACCCGCTTGCGATACCACTCCTCCATGATTTCCGGGCGATTCTGCAACGCGATCAGTTCGAGCGTCGGCTGCGGCGTGGACAGCGGCGGCAGCGGCAGCGCGCCGTCGTTGGTATCGGCGAGCACGAGCGGCGTGCCGGGCGGCAGCGACATCAGCGCGACCAGTTCGGCCTGCGCGAATTCCAGATCCTGCCGGCGCACGGTCAGGAGCGAAATGGCGTCGAGCAGCGCGCGCTGATAGGCGAGCACGTCCTGCCGCGGCATGAGCCCCTTGTCCTGCGCCTCGTGCGCATTGCGCAGCGCGGACTGGGTACGCGCGATCAACTGATCGACCTCGGGTTTCAGGCGCTGCGCGGACAGCGCGCGCCAGTAGGCATTGCGCACGTCCTGAAGCACGTTCTGCGCGACCTTGCGGCGGCGCTCCTCGGCCATCAGCATTTGATCCGACCGTTGCTGCGTGCGGTAGTACGCCATGCCGAAGTCGATCAGGTTCCACGTCATGCCGAGCGACACGAGTTCGTGATAGCGCTGCTCGGATGTGGACGGCCGCAAGCTCACCTGCCGATCCTCGATGCCGATCGACGTGCCGCCCGAGTCGTTACTGCGATACGAATAACCCGCCGACGCCACGAGTTGCGGCAAGAGCGCGTTGGTCGAGACATCGCGCAGATTCGCGGCGAGCGCGCTTTCCATCAGCTTGAGGCGGTAGTCGAGGTTGTACTTCAACGCCCGCGCGGAGGCTTGATAGAACGTGATGGGGCCTTTGACCGGCTCCTGCGCGTCGTACATGGCGAGCTGGTCCGTGACCACGCGGTCGCGGATCTGGTCGGTCGTCGCAGGTTGCGGCTGAAGCGACGAGCAGCCCGCGAGGACGCACAGTGCAAGGGCCGCCGAGGCTCCGGACAGATGCGGCTGATGTCGTGGCATGGCGCGAATCCTCGTTCGAGAGCTAGCGGCTGGCCGTTCTGCCTCGGATGGCGGGCAGTTTGCGCGCGGCTTCGTGCAATTGCGACGCGAAGACTTGCGCGGTCTTTGCGGCCTCCTTGTCGGCGGGCGGATGCATGCCGTCCGTCAGATGGTGAGCGAGCGCGGCGAACACCGAAGGGTCGGCGAGCAGGCCGTCCGCATCGAGGCTCACGCGTCCGTGCCGGCCGAATATCCACGCCTGATCGAAGGTGCTCGCGAGTTGACTGTCGCGCACCGCGCGGCCGATGAACTCGCCGGGCTGAAGCTCGGGCATGGGGCGCGACGCGAACGCATCGGGTTCGAGCGGCCAGCCGACCTGACTGCCGTCCGCCTCGCGCGAGCGCGTTATCGAACGCACGGCATCCGCCTCGACGACGGGCGTCACGAACACGGCAGGCACGAGGTCCTGCTCCGTATATAAATCGGCCGTCGTCGCGAGCGCCTGGTTCCCGTACGGGCCCGCGCCCGCCGGCGGAATATAAGGCGACGAAATGTCGAGATGGATCACCAGCGCGGCTTGCGCGGTCGTACCCGCGCTGTCGCTCACGGTGTAGGTGAACGTGTCCTGGAGCACCTGGCCAAGCCCGGCGGCGGCCAGCACTTGCGAGTTAGTCAGATCGATCGCGTACGTGTACGTGCCGTCCGCGTTCAGCGTGAGCGTGCCGTAGCGGCCCGCAAGCGCATGTCCCGGCAGCGCGGTGGCGCCGGTTTCCGACTGCACGCCGGCGACATCGAGATGATCGTTCGCATCGACATCAGCGTCGTTGGGGAGCACGTTGCCGCGTGCCTGCGGCGTGGGCGTCTGATCGCTCGCGACGTTGCTGTCGTCATGCGGGGCGGGCGTATCGTCGGCGCCGTGGATCGTGACCGTGAGCGTGGCCCGCGAACTCGCGCCCGCCGTGTCGCGCATCTGGTACGCGAACGTTTCGGTGAGCGTGTCGCCGCTCGTGCGCAGCGCCTGCACGGCCGCGTTGGCGTTGTCGACCGCGTAGTCGTAGCTGCCGTCCGCATTCACGACGAGCGTGCCGTATTGCCCGGCGAGCGCCTGTCCTGCTTCCGCGCTGCGGCCCGCGTCGTTCGCGATGCTCACGACCTGTTTCGTCTCGCCGTTGGCGGCGCTGTCGACATCGGTATCGTTGGCGAGGACGTTGCCGGTGGCGTCGCGTCCCGGCGTGCCGTTGTTCACGCCGCCGGCTTCGATCGCCGTGCTGCTGTCGTCGTGCGCGACGGGCGCATCGTCGCGTCCGTCGATGGTCACGCGCAGCTGTGCCGTGCCTTGCGCGCCGAGAAAGTCCTCGGTCGTATAGGTGAAGTCGTCCTGCAGCGTCTGGCCGCTCGTGCGCAGCGCCTGCACCGCCGCCGACGCATTGTCGAGCGTGTAATGCCAGGCGCCGTCCGCGTTCAGCGTGAGCGTGCCGTATGCGCCCCGCACAGATGTGCCCACCGCGCCGCTCTCGCCCTGCACGGTGCTTACGTGGATGGCGTCGCCGTCGATGTCCGAGTCGTTGGCGAGCACATTGCCCGACGGATCGACGCCCGGCGTCGCGTTGTCCGCGCCGCCTGCTTCGACGGCGGTCGCGGCGTCGTCGCGCGCGACGGGCGCCTCGTTGCGTCCGCGCACGATAATCGTGAGCCGCCCGAGGTCCGTCAGATCGTTGCGGTCGCGCACCCGGTACGTGAAGACGTCATTGACCGTTTGCAGCGGACCCAGCGCGAGGACCGTCGGATTGGCCGTATCCACGCGATAGACATAGGTCCCGTCCGCGCCGATCAGAAGCGTTCCGTATTGACCTTGCAGGACCGCGGCCTCGACGCTGCTGCTGCTTCCCGGCGCGAGCGCCGCGAGCGGCACGCCCGCGCCCAGATTGCCCGCGCGCGCGGCGTTGAGACTAAGCGCGTCGGTTCCGTCGACGTCAGTGTCGTTGGGGAGCACGTTGCCGACCGCGTCGAAGGGCCGGCCATTGCCGTTGTTGGCCGCAGCGATGGCGAAATCGTCCCGCGCGACGGGCGCGTCGAAGGCGCCGCCGATCTGCACGGTGATCTGCGCCGTGTCGCTCGCGCCCGCTGCGTCGTGCATGCGGTAGGTGAACGTTTCCTGCACGCTTTGGCCTGCGATCAGGCTTTGCACGGCCGGCAGGCTGTTGTCTACGACGTAGGTGTAGCTGCCGTCCGGGTTGATCGTGAAGGTGCCGTAGGTGCCCGCAACCGAGGTCGCACCCGCCACGGCGGCGAAGCTGCCCGGCGTGGCTTTGGCGCCGGTCCGCACGCCATCGACGGCTTTGGTGTCGGCGGCATCGACATCCGTGTCGTTGAGAAGCACGTTTCCGGACGGATCGATGCCCGGCGTCTGGTTGAGCGTGCCGCCCGCTTCGAGCGCGCTTGCCAGATCGTTTTGCGCGACGGGCGCATCGTCTTGCCCGGTAATCACGATGTCCAACGCAGCCTGCGCGCTCGCGCCGTGGATGTCCGTGACGGTATAGGTGAAGCGTTCGGTGAGGATGTCGGCGGCCGTGCGCAGCGCCTGCACCTGCGCGTTGGCATTGTCGACGACATAACGCCACGCGCCGTCCGCGCCGAGCGTCAGGCTGCCGTACGCGCCTTGCAGCGGCTGTCCCGGCGCGCCGACCGTGCCTGTGCCCGTGCGAACCGCCGTCACCGTCAGCGGGTCGTGCTCGGGATCGCTGTCGTTGGCGAGCACGTTGCCGGCCGGATCGATGCCGGGCGTGCCGTTGTTCACGCCGCCCGCTTCCACCGCATGGCCGATGTCGGTCTGCGGCGTGGGCGCATCGTTCACGCCGCTCACGGTGATGACGAGTTGCGCCTGATCGGTGAGGCCGCTCGTATCGGCGATACGGTAGGTGAAGGTTTCCGTGAGCGTGGAACCGGCTGCGAGCGCGCGCACCGCCGCGTTGCCGCTGTCCACCGCGTAGTCGTACGAACCATTCGCGCCGATGCGCAGCGTGCCGTAAAGCCCCGCGACGATCGTGCCGTTCGCCGCGTTCGTGCCCGCCGCGACCGTCGCGAGGCTGCCGCCCGCCGTCTCCGTGCCGCTGCGCACGCCGTTCAGCACGAGCAGCGTGTTCGGATTGTCGGTATGGTCCACGTCCGCGTCGATGCCGTTGCCGCCCGGCTGCGTCGCCGTGCCGGGGCGGCTCGCCTGCGTGATGACGTTGCCGGTCGCATCGACGGGATTCACGCCGGTGGCGGACGAACCGGCGCTGGCCGCGCCCGCGTCGTCGCTCGCGACGGGATTGTCGTTCGCGCCGCGGACTTCGATCTTCAACTGGGCAAGATCGGCGAGCCCGCCCGCGTCCGTCACCGCATAGGTGAAGGTATCGACGAGCGGGGCATCGGTGGGGACGAGCGCCTGCACCTGCGCGTTGCTGTTGTCGATGACATAGCGATACGAGCCGTCCGCGCCGATGGTGAGCGTTCCGTACGTACCCGCGATGAGCGTGCCGTTGCTGCTCGTCGTGTTCCCGGCGACGGCCGTGAGCGGCGCATCGACCGCAATTTCGGGCAGCTTCACGATGCCCGTCACGCGATGCGTCTCGCCGTTGGCCGTGCTGTCCACATCGGTGTCGTTGGTGAGCACGTTGCCCGTCGCGTCGCTGCCGGGCGTGCCGTTCGCGACGCCGCCCGCTTCGGTTGCCGTTCCGGTGTCGTCGATGCCGATAGGTGTGTCGTTCGCGCCGTGGATCGTCACGGTGAGGGTCGTGCTGGCGCTCGCGTTCACGCTGTCGTTCACGACATAGGTGAACCGTTCGGTCAGTGTCTGGCCGGAAAGCCGCAGCGCCTGCACGGCGGCATTGGCGTTATCGACGACATACTGGTAGCCGCCGTTCGCGCCCAGGCTCAGCGTGCCGTACAGCCCGGCGATGACGCCGCGCCCCGTGTTCGGCAGGAAGATGCCCGCGCCGCTCTGGTTGCTCACCCGCACCACGCGCAGCGCGTCGCCGTTGGTGGCGATATCGACGTCCGTGTCGTTGTCGAGCACGTTGCCGGTCGGATCGACGCCCGGCTGCGCGTTGGCGTTGCCGCCGGCTTCAGTGGCGCTCGCCGCATCGGGGACGGCGACGGGCGCGTCGTCGACCGCCGTCACCGTGATCGGCAGCGTGCTGGTGGCGATGCGCGCATCGGCTGCTTCGCCGGGAATGCCGTTGCCGTTGAAGTCGCCGAAATTGCCGCGGTCGCTGGTGCTGACCGTGAGCGTATCCGGGCCGTTGAAGTTCGCGTTGCCGAGGTATTGCAGGTTCGCGAGCGCACTGTTGAGCGAAGCGAGCGTGCCCGTCAGCGTGAGTGTCGCGGTGCGCTCGCCCGATTGGGTGACGCCTGCGGGCAGGGCGCTCAGAAAAAGCGTGCCATGCACCACGTCGAGCGAGACTTGCAGCGTGCCGCTGCCCGCGTCCACATCGCTCACGGTGATGCCCGCGAGACTGAGCGTCGTGTCTTCGAGCCCGGCCGGCGATGCGGGCAGCGCGTTGACGGGCGCATCGTTCTGCTCGACGTAGCCCGCATTGGCGCTCGCCGTGCCGCCATCCGCGAGCGTAAAACCGACGGTGCCGAGCGGCGTGGCCGCGTCGCTGTCGATGCGCACCGCGAGCGCGCCGACCGGTTGCGGATACGTGATCGCGCCCGTAGGCGCCTGGATCCGGTAGACGCCGAGCGGCAGCACGCCGAATGCGTAGTGTCCGGTCGCGTCGGTGGTGGCGGTGTAGACGAGATTGTCGGCGGCGGTGGCGAGGTCGCCATCGACGCCCGCCCAGGTCAGCGTGACGGTCTGGCCGGCGAGTCCGGGGCCGTCGGGCGTTGCCGATGTCGTCGCGGATGCCGTGTCGTCCCACAAGGTGCCGCTCACCACGCCGAGTCCCGCCGCGCTCGTGCGAACGTAGGTGTTGGGGCTCGTGCCCGCGCCGGTGCGCTCGCCGTCCGCCGTGCCCGCGACGCCGACGCCCGAGCCGCCCCAGTTCGTGAAGCTGTCGGGCAGGCTGGTCCAAGTGAGGGTCGCGTTGGTCGGTGCGATGGGCGCGGCGTTGGGCACATCGGCGGAGTAGAACACCTGCACCTGGCTGTTCACGGCGAGTTCGGCGAAGGTGAGGCGAAGTCCGTTGCTCGTGTCCACCGCCGCGCCGATGCCCGCGAGTTGCGCTGCGGTGTAGGTCGTGCCGTTGATCACGAGATGGTCGAACGTATAGGCCGTCGCGCCGGTGAAGCTGTCGGTGAGCACGACGTTGTAGGCCGGTGACGTGCCGCTCTGTGTGAAGCGCACATCGACCTGAGCCGTGCCGCCATTCGTGCCGACGCCCGGATCGAAGGCGTAGACCTGTTTCTGCACGCCGCTGAAATTCGGCTCGACGATATCCTCGCGCACCGTATCCGCGGTCGACAGCACATTGGCGCCGGAGCGGTCGACGGCGCTCATCGTGAGCGCCGCGCCCGCGACATTGGACGCCTGATTGGCCACGCGCGTGTTGAATTCGAGCGAGATGCCTTCGAGGTCGGCGTCGTTGTCCGGGTTGACCATGTTGCCGAGCCGGAACGTGATGGTCTCGTTGCCGTTGGCATCGGTCACGACGCCGATGTTCGCCGCGTTGATCACGCCCGTGGGCGCGGCGCCCGACAGGTCCGGCGTGATCGGCAGCGCCTCGGGACTCGTTTCGTTGCCGGTTTCGTTGAGCGTGCCGCCGGTGACGAGACTGGTGAGATCCGTCGTGATGCCGTTGGTCGAGATGAACACGATGCGCGCCGTGCCGTCGTTGATGAAGTGCAGGCCGTTCTGCAGCGTGATTTGCAGCGAATAGTCGTTGGTCGCGCCCTCGGCGAGCAGCGAGAGCACGCGGTATCGAATCACTTCGCCAACCGTGACGCCTTCGTCCGGTGCGTCGGTAGGCGAGGGCGCGGGCGTGTCCGCGAGGCCACCCACGCGCGAAATCCTCACGACCTGCGCGACGGGCACCGTGAGCGTCGCGCTCGTGCGGTAGTCGTTGAGCGCGCCGCCGTTGAGCAGGCCGTCCGCGCCGGTGCGCTCGCCGGCGGGATCGGCGCTGGCTGATGTGGCGCCGTCGAGGCTCGTCCACTGAACCGTCGCGGTGTTGTCGAACGACGACACGCTCGCCGCCGATGCGAGCACCGTTCCGGAGACGCGGATCGTCACGCTGCCGCCTTTCGCGATGTCGACGTTCGCGCCCGCCGCCGTGCGCAACTGGCCGCCTGCCAGTTCGAAATCCGGGCCGCCGTGGTTGGTCGCGCCGTTCTGGTACGTGACGCCGAGAATCGCCAGATTGCCGAGTTGCGCCGGAAGCGTATCGAGAAAGCTCACGTCGAACGCGTTGAAATCGGTGGCGGCCGCGCCGTTGCTGATCGTGATGTCGTACTCGACCGTGTTGCCCGCGTCGACACCGAAGCGCGGCAGCGGGGGCGTGGTCTGCGTGACTTGCAGCGTCGGCTCGCGGATCACGACGGTCGGCGCCACGCCGCTCTGCGCGACGGTGCGATCGAGCGCGGCCGCGCCGTTGGGCGTGTCGCCGTCCGGATCGCCGTAGACCAGCCGGCCTGAATCGGCGAGCGTCACGCCCGCCTGATTGGCCGTCGTGTTGCTCGCCACCAGATGCACGCGGATCACGAAGGAATCGTTCGCGCCGATGTTGTCGGCGGCCGCGCCCGCGCTCGCGAAGGTCCAGCGCGCGCCCGCGCCGTCCGCGCCGAGCTGGCCCGACAAGGCCGCGAGGCCCGCCACGCTCACGCTGCCGTTGAAGTCCGCCGCGAGCGCGGCGCTGCCCGCGGCGGTCGTGACGATCTGGTAGCCGAGACCGCCGTTGAAGCTCGTGTCGAGGCGCAGGCCGGCGGGAATCAGGTCGTCGACGCGCAGACTGCGCGTGCTGCCTTCGGGCAACGTGACCACGATGTCGTAGGTCATGCTCTCGCCGATCACGAGGTCGCTGCCGGCCGTGTGGCTCGCGCTCGAATCGGCGTCGTCGAGCGTGCCGCCGCCGTATTGCACGCTGACGATGGGCGCGGCAATCTGCTCGATGGCCGTGTCGGTGAGATCGGTCGGCGTAAAGTCCGTGCCGCCCTCGACGCTCGCGTAACGCGTGAGCGCGGCGCTCGTCTGCAGCGTGCTGCCCGCGGCAATTCCGCCGATGACCGTCGCATCGTAAGTCACCACGACGACGTTCGCGCCCGCCTGATCCACCGCCGTGCCCGCGCGCCCGGCGATCAGCGTCGCGATGCCGCCGGCATCGAGAAACGTGATCGTATTGCCGCTCACGCTGTAGTCCACGCCGGCCGTCAACCGCGTGCCGTTGCCGCGATAGATGGCGAGATCGGCCGCCGCGAGACTGCCGCCGACGAACTGAAGACCGCCGGGCAGCGTGACCGTGGTCGAGGCGTCGAACGCGCCGCCGCCGCCCGTGTTCTTGATCGCGGTGGCGAGACGCACGGTGTCGCCGCCGTCGATGCCGCTCACGTTGCCGTCGACGGCTCTCACATCCGTCACCGAGCCCGTGAAGGGCACGCCGCCGCTGCCCGGCGCATTCCAGGTTCCGGTCGTGCCGAACACGGTGCCGTCGCTGCTCGATACGACGCCCTGCCGGATATCGAGCACCGGTTCGGCGACGGAGGCGATCACGGCCACGTCGGACGATACGAGCGGCGTGTGCGCGATCGTCGTGACCTGATTCGATTGCGCGAGCACGTCGAACGGGCGCTGATCGGCGTAAGGCTGATCGCCCACGCGCATCGTGAAAAGAACCTGGATGGTGCTGCCGCTCGTCGCGTTCGTCGCGAAGCTGCCGAAGTCGAACACGATCGAATTGCCGCTGCCCCCGCTCACGCCGACGAGGCCGCCCGCGTTCGTATTGGCCGCGCCGAAACTCCACTGGCCGACGCCGCTTCCCTGCGTCCAGCTGATGCCGGTCGCGTTCAGGAGCGGCAGCGGCAAATAAGCGGCGATCGAGAACCGCTCGTAGTCGCCGGTGACGAGGTCGTAGCGCAGGCTGAAGGTGACGACGTCGCCCGGATTCAGCTCGCCGCTCGCGGGCGGCGTGGCTCCGTTGACCGTGACGAGCGCGATGTCGACCTGATGCGTGGGCACCTTGCTCGTCGTCGACGCGTCGTCGCTTACCGAGCCGCCCGTCAGGTTGAGCCGGTCGAGCAGCAGCGTCGCGGCGACGGTCGCGTGATTGCCGAAGGCATCGCCCTCGTTGATGTCGCTCTGCGTGTAGCTGGTCGCATAGCGTTGGCCGACCACCGCGAGATAGTCGATGCGCGCCGTGGTCGCGCCTTGCCGGGTGCCATCGGAGATGATGTCGCCCGCCAGCGCGCCGGGCTGCAGCACGCCCGCCGCCGCGATCGACGCACCGATGTCGAAGGCAAGCGTAGTCGTGCCGTCCGCGTTGACGGTGCGTGTCGAGACGAGCGCGATGGTGTGCGTGACGCCGTCCTGCGTGTAGGTGAGCGTCGGCGTGCCGGTGAGCGTCTGGCCGTCGCCCAGTTGATCGGTCACGATGAACTGCCCCGCGCCGAGTTGCGTCTTGCCGAGCGCGAAGTAGTCGGACAGCGCGATATCGAGCGCATACGCGAGCGTATCGCCGGGCGTGACGCCCGCCGTGCCGAGGTCGGTCTGCTCGCTCACCTGCTTTTCCAGCGTCGCCGCCTTCGCGACGAAAGTGGTGCCGGTGCCATCGGCCGAGCCGGAAAAGGTGACGCTCGGGTTTGGCGGCGTGAGATCGCGCGGATCGAGCGGCACCCACTGGCCGCTTCCCGATGCCGTGCCGAACGCGATGGTCACCGGCGCGCCCGAGGTCGGATCGATCACGCTGGCGCCGGACGCATCCGTTTGCGGCACGTAAAAGCTGACCACGGTATCGATCGAACCGCTGAGGCTTGCGTATTCCACGGAGTACGAACGGATGAACACGGTGTCGCTGTTGATCGCCGCATTGATGAGCGCGGCGTTGGTCAGGACCGACCCGTCCTGCAGCGTGAGCGACGTGATCGTGCCGCCCGCGCCCGGCGTGATCGCGGTGATTTGAACGTTTGCGGGGAGGTCCTGACTAACGACCACATCGGTGAGCGTCTGTCCCGTGGCGGCGGTCGAGGTGACGGTTTCCGTGCGCACGAAGTTCGGACCGGTGACGGTCTCGCCCTTGGGCGTGTTCACGGTCTGCGTCAGCGACACGACCATCGGATGCACGGTGAAGTCCCGCAGCGTGGCTTCGATGATCGTCGGGTCCGCCGCGGGGTTGTCGAGCGAGTCGTTGCCGAACTGGAAGCCGCCGCGCGCGCCGATCGTCAGGTCGGGATTGCTGTTGGAGAACGCGGTGTCGGCGAGATTGCTCAACTGCGCGTTGACCTGCACCGCGATGCCGGGCTGCCCCTGCGCGACGCTCGCGAACGGCAGTTCGAGCACCACGAGTGCGTCGCCGGGGCGCAGGCCGTAGGTGGCGGCGTTGACGACGAGCGGGTTGCCGCTCGCATCCTTCGCGAGCGGATGCACCGCCCGGCCGTTGGCATCGAACGTGATGTTGAAGGCCGTGACCGTCTGGCCGAGATAGGTTGCGGAGACGAAGGTGACGCCGTCGTTGCCGTCGCGTCCCGTGGCGGGAATCAGGAGATCGACATAAGGGCCGTATCCCACTTGACTCGACGCGTTCGTGAACGAGACATCGAAAGAAAATTGATTGCCGAGCAGGACGCCCTGCGTTGCCGTCGTGAGCGTGACCGTGGGGCTCGCGTCGGCGAGCAGGTGGTCGTAGTGCGCGAGTGCGTAGGCGGAAAGCGCGATGGGTTTGTCGAGCGTGCCGCTCGTCACTTCGAGCGTCCAGTCGCCACCGAGCGCGGCGCTGCCGGTGGCGTCGTCGGATGCGCCGACCGTTGCGCCCGTCGTGCTTGCGAGCGTCTGCACGAGTGCCTTGCCCGCATCGCCCGCGCCGATGTCGCATCCGTACAGTTCGATGTCCGCGTCGTGGCCAAGATGGCTGCGCCATGTGCCGAGGGCATCGGCCATCTGTGCGAGCGTCGTGCCCGTGAAGGTCTGATTGCCGAGCGTGAACTGGCCTGCCGTGCCGTGCGAGAAGATCTGCACCGAGTCGGCGTGCCCCATGCCTGCCAGCGCAGACGAGATTGCGCCGACGGCGTCCTGTCCGGGTTGCACGACGAGCACCTGCGTGCCGGGCGGAATTTGCGCGAGCAGTTCGCTGCCGTTCTCGACGCGGCTGTCCAGCACCACCAGGTTACGGGGGGTGACCGGCGCTGCCGCGGGCGCAGACGCCGGGGCCGTTGCCGTGCCGCTGCGCGCGTCCGGTGCCGGAGTGACTTCGGGCGCGGCGGCGGCATGGGCGGAGTCAGCATGATGCTGATGATCGGCGGCCGATGCGGCAGCGCCGTCGAACAGGATGCGCTGTTCGAGCGCAAGCGCCTGACTGCGCGGCCGCAGATGACGGGCGCAATTCGACGAACACGGAAAGTCGGCCATTTTCGCCTCGCATGTCCCTGCTGAATTGAAACCGCTCCCCCGGACTTGAGTTCGATTTTCAGAGACACGGCGAAATTTCGATTTGCAAAACGAAATGAGTCCGCATTTCTATTTGTTCGAAATGAATCTCGTTCTTTCGAATGAATTAGTCTATTCAAATATATGAAGGACGGCCCCGAACGCAACACGCGGTTGGCGATTTTTTCGAATTTTTCATGCCGCGTTGCAGCAGCCGGATAGGGTCGGCGCGAAAAAAAGGGAGCCGGAGAAAGATCGCTCGATTCGATCTTGGTCAATTGCGCGGGCGAGATCTATTCGTCTGAATGCAAATAATTCTTGCCAACCGATCGTCGAAGTTATATCGCTTCGCCTTGCAGGTGTGCGCTGTTGTGTGCCCTCTCGGCCGTTGGACCGGTACGCGGGCGTCCAGCTTCCATGTGTCATGCGTCGTTCGATAATCTGAGGGGAAGACAATGAACCTTGGAGCATGCTTTACGTCGGTGGCAAGACCGTTGAAGCGCGCACCTTTCGCCTTTGCGGCGGCGGGTTTGCTGAGCCTCGCCATCAACGGACACGCGCAGACCGGTTCTCAACAGCCGACCAAACCCAATATCGTATTGATCGTCGGCGACGATGTGGGTTGGGGTGATCTCGGCGTCTACGGCGGCGGCGAAGGGCGTGGCATTCCTACGCCGAATCTCGACAGAATGGCCGACGAAGGCATGACCTTCTTCGACTTCTACGGACAACCGAGCTGCACGCCGGGCCGCGCCGCGCTTCAGACGGGACGCAATCCGAATCGCAGTGGCATGACGACCGTCGCGTTTCAGGGCCAGGGCGGCGGGCTTCCGCGTGCCGAGTGGACATTGGCGTCGGTGCTGAAACTCGCCAACTACAAGACGTATTTCACGGGTAAATGGCACCTGGGCGAAGCGGACTACGCGCTTCCCAACGCTCAGGGTTACGACGACATGAAATATGTCGGCCTGTATCACCTGAACGCCTATACCTACGCCGATCCAAAATGGTTTCCGGAAATGGATCAGCAAACCCGCGACATGTTCACCAAGGTGACCACGGGCATGCTTTCCGGGAAGGCCGGCGAGAAGGCTCACGAAGACTTCAAGGTGAACGGTCAGTACCAGAACGAGCCGGACAAACGCATCGTCGGCATTCCGTTTGTCGATCGCTATATCGAGAAAGCCGCGCTCGACGATATCGACGAGGCTGCGCAAAGCGGCCAGCCGTTCTTCGTCAACGTGAACTTCATGAAGGTTCACCAGCCCAACATGCCCGATCCCGACTACGTGGGCAAATCGCTGGCAAAGTCCAAGTATGCGGACTCGCTCGTCGAACTCGATGCGCGCGTCGGCCACATTTTCGACAAGCTGCGTGAGAAGGGACTGGACAAGAACACGCTCGTCATCTTCACGACCGACAACGGCGCCTGGCAGGACGTCTATCCCGACGCCGGCTATACCCCGTTCCGAGGCACGAAAGGAACTGATCGCGAGGGCGGCACACGCGTGCCGGCTATCGCCTGGTGGCCGGGCAAGATCAAGCCTCACTCACGCAACTACGACATCGTGGGCGGTCTCGACTGCATGGCGACGTTCGCCGCGCTGGCCGGAGTCGACCTGCCGAAGAACGATCGCGACGGCAAGCCGATCATCTTCGACAGCTACGACATGTCGCCGGTGCTCTTTGGCACGGGCAAGAGCAAGCGCACCGCGTGGTTCTATTTCACCGAGAACGAATTGACGCCGGGCGCGGTGCGGGTCGGTCAATTCAAAGCTGTATTCAATCTGCGCGGCGACGCGGGCGTGAAGACAGGCGGCCTGGCGGTGGATTCGAATCTCGGCTGGAAAGGACCCGAGAGCTATGTGGCGACCGTTCCGCAGGTGTTCGATCTGTACCAGGACCCGCAGGAACGCTACGACATCTTCATGAACAACTATACCGAGCACACCTGGACGCTCCCGGCCTTGAGCGGTGCGGTGAAAGAGGAAATGAAGACATACATCAAGTATCCGCCGCGTAAGGCACAGAGCGAAGCGTACACAGGGCCGATTACGATCAGTCAATACGAGCGCCTGAAGTTCGTACGCGACGAGCTTGAGAAGAATGGCTTCAGCATTCCGATGCCGACCGGGAACTGATGTGTCGGGATAAACAGACGATGCGCGTCAAAGCCGATTCTGCGCTGAGACAGACGGCGCGGCGTTGCGCTCGCGTGTTGGGGGCGTTGTCGGCATGAAGCAGGACGGGGAAGCGCCGGTAGTGCTTCAGTCGCGATTGAGCTAGCAGGAGCCGGGATGAATGAGATCAGCGACTGTACATCTGTGCAGCCGATTTTCTTTCACGAGACGCGGCCGCTCGCGCCGGAGCCGAGCGCGCCCGCTCGGAAAGGACGATTCCATACTATGGCCAAAGCCATAGGCTCGACATGCAACATCGACTGTACCTACTGCTATTACCTGCACAAGGAACACCTGCTCGATCAGCGACGCGGCCGGCGAATGGAAGTGTCGATGCTGGAACGCTATATCCGTCAATACATCGAGGCGCAAAACGGCGACGAGATCATTTTCTCGTGGCAAGGCGGCGAGCCGACGATGCTCGGCGTCGATTTCTTCCGTGACATCGTCGACATTCAGAAGAAGTACGCCCCGGCCGGACGTCGCATTTCGAACGATCTTCAGACGAACGCGACCTTGCTCGACGACGAATGGTGCGCCTTCCTGAAGGAGCATGACTTTCTGGTCGGTGTCAGCATCGACGGGCCGCGTGAATTGCACGACGCATTCCGCCGCGATCGCAAGGGCCAGCCCACCTTCGACAAGGTGATGCAAGGCATCGGCTATCTGAAGAAGCACGGCGTGACGTTCAACACGCTCACGGTCGTCAACCGCATCAATGCGAAAAGGCCGCTCGACGTCTACCGCTTCCTGCGGAACGAACTGGATTCCCGCTACATCCAGTTCATTCCGTGCGTGGAGCCGAAGGACTTTCGCAGCGTTGCGCCCCAGCATTGGCCGCCCGATGCAATGCCGATCCTCGGAAGCAGCGCCGCGAGACCGGGGAACGCGGACTCGGTCGTGACGGACTGGTCGGTCGATCCCGACGACTGGGGTTACTTCCTGTCGCGAACCTTCGACGAATGGCACAGAAAAGACGTTGGTCGCGTGCTGGTGAATCTGTTCGAGACGGCTGTGGTGCAAACGGCGGGGCGTCCCGCGCAGACGTGTGTGACTGCCGAGTTCTGCGGCAAGGCGCTTGCGATCGAACATGACGGCGAGGTCTATGCCTGCGACCACTATGTGTACCCGGCCTTTTCGCTCGGTAATATCCGAACGACGCATCTGGGCGAGATGGCGTTCTCGCCGCAGCAACAACACTTCGGCTACGCGAAACGCGATTCCCTTCCTGCCTATTGCCGCGAGTGCACGCACCTGAAAGTGTGCTGGGGAGAATGTCCCAAGAATCGCTTCATCTGCAGCCCGGATGGTCAAGCCGGATTGAACTACCTTTGCAGCGGTATCAAGCGTTTTCACGATCACGCGGGGCCTGCGCTCAGGCAACTCGCGAGACGGTGTATGTGAGAGATCGTGTCGCTCATGCGGCGACAAGGACGCACGGGGAGGCTGAATATGCTTCACT